>CAMYNQ010000063.1 GCA_947259785.1 uncultured Chromatiaceae bacterium
CCAGACGTGCCTCTACGCCCTGATAATAGTCTCGATGGGCGCTGTGTTCGCGGTCGATGTTCTGCTTGAACATGGCAAAGGCATTGGCACGAAATCTACTCTCGATGGGGCCAGGCTCGATTAGTGAGACATGGATGCCAGTACCCGCCAGCTCCAGTCTCAAGGTGTCGCTCAGGCCTTCCAGGGCAAATTTGCTGGCGTTATAGGCACCGCGATAGGGCAGTGCCGCTAGCCCTAACACCGAGCTGTTCTGGATGATGCGGCCATAGCCTTGTTGACGCATTACCGGAATGATCTGATTGGTCAGTTCGTGAGTGCCAAACAGGTTGGTCTCAAATTGTTGCCTCAGCACATCGCGGCTGAGATCTTCCACCGCACCGGGCTGGCCATAAGCAGCGTTGTTGAACAGGGCGAATAATTCACCATCGGTTTGTGACAGCACCGTCTCAACAGCGACCGAAATTGAACCGGAATCACTTAAATCGAGTAAGACACTTTCAAACCCCAGTGTTTCTAGTTTTTTCACATCCTCTGCTTGGCGGGCAGTGGCAAAGACCCGATACCCGCGTTGTCGCAATCCTGTTGCCGTGCAAAGGCCTATGCCACTGGAGCAACCACTGATCAGGATAGTTTTTGTGTTTTTCATTGGGATAATAAAATTATTGAGGGTTGTGTGTATTTTTAATGGATTTTAACAGTTAGCAGCAAAAGACCAGTGTCCTGAAGGATAAGTCTATTACGTTCACTCGCCAAGAGATTGAAGAGCGTACCGGCTCAAGAAAATCCATTGAGATGTCGACAAGCTGGCTGATGATTCATCTGAAACCATCGGCAGTTTTGAGGCGGGTCTTTCTGAGTTCGCAGCCTCAGCTCAGGAAGCCGCAGTGCAGTTGACTCACGCCAGAGACCGGGCCTTTGAAAATGTTGAGACAGCCAGTGGTGAGGTAATGGCTTTGATGCAGCGCCTGGTCGAAGAGAAAGTGTCAGGCTGTTACTAATTATTCAAGCCAACAGTACAGCAACGATGCCGGTAATAAATATTCCATCAAATGTGCCAGCACCGCCAATGGCGGCGAGCGGTGTTCCCATGCGGCGGATATCTTTTAGTCTTAACAGATCAGCACCAATCAAAACCCCCAACGTCCCACCAATGTATGCCAGCGGTGCACTCAGTCCCGGATTGATCAATAAGGCAGTTGCCGCAGCAATTAGGGGGGCAACCAGAAACGGCATGCCAATCCCAATGCCAGGAATCGGGCGGCTACTGAAATAGCTGATGGCGCTGACAATGGTGATGGCTAACAAAACATCCAGTATTGGCAAGGGATTATTCAGCAATAAAAATAGACTGAAAATGATTGGCACCATGCAGCCACCGACATTCATGGCGATGGTGGTCTGGCCGGTAAAGGCGGGCATGTTACGGCGCAACAGACTCAATAACCGCGATGGTATTGGCGGATGTAGCGGCGCTTCGGCATTAATTTTGAACAACGGCAGGTTGATAAGACTGCCGGTGACAGATACCAGCAACAGTGTCACTGCAGAGCCTGGCGAGAGTCCCAGTTTTGCCAGAGTGATGCTGATCAGCCCAAGCTGGATAAAGACGAGTAACAGGCTGAGTAAAAATATCAGTGCCAGTAGAGCGAGTGGCGAAAATGGCATTAGTATTTGATGGCTTCAGCTAGCAGTGGCGCAAGTTGAATCACATTACTGTCGTGGTCAATGCTGTCTGTGCTCCAGATATGATTAATGCAGGCATTGGTCAGCACCTGTTCGGCATCGTCAGCGAAGAGTGGATGGGTGACGAGACAATTGACCGTTTGCGCGCCGCTTTGATGTAAGGCCTTGGCAGCCTGGGCAATGGTGCGGCCAGTGCTGGCGACATCGTCAACGATCACAATAATCCGGTCTTTAAAGTTGATATCGGGCAGCATGATGTCAACATTGCGGTCACCATGGCGTTGTTTGCCGGCGACTTGCCATTCAAGGCCGGTCTGCTCTGCAATTGTTTTTACCCATTGCTCGGACTCGCTATCCGGGCCTAGCAACACCGGTGGGTTTGGTCGGTTGGCTAGAAATGCAGCCATAAGGGTAGTTGCGGATAGACTGATTGCCTCAGCATTGGGGATGGCCTGGTTTAAGTCATTAATGCGATGCAGATGGGGGTCAACGGTGATGACCCGGTCAAACAGTTGCCCCAGCCATCGACCGATAGTTTTCTGACTGACCGCCTCGCCTGGATTAAAGGCATTGTCCTGACGCATATAACAGAGGTAGGGTGCCACCAAGGTGATGTGTCTTACGCCTTGTTGTCGGGCCACTTCACAGGCCAGAAAAAGCTCGATCAGCTTGTCGTTGGGATGATCCATGCTGCGGCAAAAGATGACTTCATTATCGAGATTGTTTGGTAGGGTGACCTTGCTTTCGCCATCGGGAAAGTGGTGAATGGCCACTTCAAGGTATTCAATTGCTAACGCCTTTGCCAGGCGTTTTCCCTGATTGTGATAATCCTTGAAGCCGAGTATCTGCATGCCTAAAACTCCACATAGGCCTTGGGCAGTTTGTCGGCATTGCCGATGCTGTAACCGCTGCCATGTTCGCGGGTCAGGCGTTGGGCGAATTCATAATCACTTTTGAATTCGGCATGGACACGATACAGCGGTTCACCTTTTTTGACCGTGTCACCGAGTTTTTTCAGCAGATCAACACCCGCGCCCTTGTCCATGGGCGCACCGGCAAAGCGGGCGATCTTTGCCATTTTGTAATTGTTGATATCGATAATGGTGCCGTCGGTTTCGGCGCAGACCTCAAATACCAAGTTGCCTAATTCTGGTTGTGTGCTCTGCCGTCCCTGACTGTCGATGATGTCGTTCATCTTTGCCAGTGCCCGGCCGGATTCGAGAATGTCTCGAGCGATGGTAAACCCCTGGCCACCGCGGACGTCGGGATCGAATTCCAGTACGCGTCCGGCCAGGCGTAGCGATTTTTGCAATAAATCATTCGGGGCTTCTGAAGCGTTATTGAGTATTCGCATCACATCGCGCGCCTCCAGAACCGGACCAATGCCGTGCCCGACCGGTTGGCGGCCATCGGTGATGACCACTTCGATATGAATATTTATAGAATCGCCGACAAACTCAAATAGTTTTCTTAAGGCCAACGCCTCGCGCATGTGCCGTACTTTGGCTGTCGGTCCGACTGGAATATCTAGCAGTAGGTGGGTTGAACCGGCAGCCAGTTTCTTCGACAAAATAGATGCCACCATCTGCCCCTGCGAGTCGATGCTCAAGGGGCGTTCGACTGAGATCAAGACATCGTCGACAGGCGCAAGATTGGCGGTGCCACCCCAGCTAATGCAGCCGCGTTGATGGCGGATGATGTGATGCAGCTTGTCTGGTGATAGTTCAACCTGTGCCAGGACTTCCATGGTATCGGCAGTGCCGGCCGGTGAGGTGATGGCGCGGCTGGAGGTCTTGGGAATCAGCATGCCGTGGGCGGCGATGATTGGCACTACCAGCATCGAGGTACGGTTGCCGGGAATACCGCCGATGCAGTGTTTGTCTACGACCAGCGGCTCGTGCCAGTTGAGGCGGGTGCCGGTCTCGGTCATGGCCTGGGTTAGATGCAGCACTTCATCTCGGTCTAGCCCTGTTTGGCCGGAAGCAACCAGAAAGGCGGCTAGTTCCATCTTGGAAAAACGGTGAGCGGCAATGTCGCGGGCAATGTCGCCAAACTGTTTTTCATCGAGGCGTTTGCCAGCGATCTTGTGTCGTACTGCCTCCATTGAAGCCGGTGGTTCGGCATGGGCAACACAGACCAGGCTACCTTCATCAAGTTTTATTTGTTCAAAGGCTTGCTCGGATAACCCCAACTCACCGGGGGCGACGATATTGTCGTCATCGACCACGTTAAGCATGGCGAGGATGGTATTGCCGTTGGCGCTGATTTCGATCTTGGACAGGGCCTGAAAACCCTCGGCGCGATAGGTTTCACATTCACGGTTGAGATAGGCAACATTTTCACGATAGGTGTCTATCGCAATACTGCGCAGTTTGAGTTGACCACGGCTTTTGTCAGGTCGTTTGCCCATGCCTATAAATTAGCACAAGAGAGGCTTAAATAGGGAGTATGTCGGTGTCATCTTTACCCTGTTCTTGTTGTTGCAAGGCCCACATCTGGGCATAGGCATCGCCTTTATCCAACAGCTGACGATGTGTGCCGTATTCGATGATTTGACCTTGATCCATCACCAGAATCTGGTCGGCATCGATGATGGTGGAGAGGCGATGGGCGATCACCAAGGTGGTATGGTTTTGCGCCACCTCGTGTAGCTCTTTGAGGATGGCCTGTTCCGATTTTGAATCCAGCGCCGAGGTGGCTTCATCGAAGATCAGAATCTTGGGATCCTTCAGCACTGTGCGAGCGATGGCGATACGCTGCTTTTCACCGCCCGAGAGTTTCAGGCCGCGTTCGCCTACGGTGGTTTCATAGCCTTCGGGCAGTGAAATGATAAAGTCGTGAATATGAGCCGTTTGGGCGGCGTGAATGATCTCTGCCTCGCTGGCATCGGGGTGGCCGTAGGCGATGTTGTACATGATGCTGTCGTTGAATAAGACGGTGTCCTGCGGCACGATGCCGATGGTGGCGCGCAGGCTTTTTTGTGTTACTTCACGAATGTCCTGCTGGTCGATGAGAATGCGGCCGGCATTGATTTCGTAGAAGCGAAACAACAGTCGTGACAGGGTCGATTTGCCGGCACCGCTATGACCCACCACAGCCACCTTCTTACCGGCCGGAATTTCAAAGCTGATATCATGCAGGATCTGGCGATTGTCGTTGTATCCGAAATCGACATTTTCAAATCGCACCACACCATCGCTGACCTCTAGGCGTTTGGCATCGGGTTTGTCTTGCACGTCCGGGTTGTTGCGCAACAGGTTGAACATCTTCTCCATGTCGGCCAGTGAGTGTTTGATCTCGCGATAGACAAAACCAAGAAAATTGAGTGGCATAAACAGCTGCAATAGATAGGCGTTGATCAGCACCAGGTCGCCAATGGTCAGTTCGCCCTTGACCACGCCATCGCTGGCCAGAATTAGTAACAGGGTAATAGCGATGGCGATGATGCCGCTCTGGCCAAAGTTGAGCAGGCTGAGGGAGGTCTGGTTTTTGATCGCCGCTGTTTGCCACTTTTCCAGATTGGCGTCGTAGCGTTTGGCTTCATAGTCTTCATTGCAAAAATATTTCACTGTTTCGTAGTTCAGTAATGAATCAATGGCGCGGGTATTGGCCTTGGAGTCCAGATCATTCATGGTGCGGCGAAAGACCATTCGCCACTCGGTGACGATCAGCGAGAAAGCGACATAGAGGGTGATGCTGGCAAAGGTGATGATGGCGAACCAGGCATCGTAGTTGATGTAGAGGATTGCGGTTACCAGACCGATTTCGAACAGGGTTGGCAGGATGTTGAAGAGCATGAAGTTGAGTAGAAAGCTGATGCCGCGGCTACCACGTTCGATGTCACGTGAGACGCCGCCGGTCTGACGTTCCAGGTGAAAACGCAGCGATAGACCGTGCAGGTGTTTGAACACTTGCAGCGCGACACTGCGGATTGAACTCTGCGTCACTTTGGCAAAAATAGCATCGCGCAATTCGGCAAAGGCAGAGCCGATCAAGCGTAGCGCGCCGTAACCAACCAGCAGTGCCAGCGGCAGGGTCAGAACGATATCGGTAGCCGAGAGCTGATCGACGATGTCTTTTAAAAACCAGGGCATGGCCACAATTGCCGCCTTGGCCATCATCAGACAGAACAGAGCTGCCATTACGCGTGGCTTGTGTTTCCAAAGAAAGGGCAGCAGGCTGCGAATGGTCTGCCAGTCGTTGCGAGGACCGGTTGGGGCGGTGTGTGCGAAACTGCGCATGGGCTCTGCCTTTGAGAGGGATTGTCTCAAAACTATCAGACACTTGCGTCAAAAGCCACGCTTGCGCTAATGCATATAAGGCCATGCTATAATCGCCCGCATTTTCTAGATTTAACTGGGCGCCCGGAAACGAAACAATGCCAATTTACGAATACCGCTGTGAATCCTGCGGCCATCAGCTGGAAGCGATGCAGAAAATGAGCGACCCATTGCTGAGCGAGTGTCCCCAGTGTCATGAAGAAAGGCTGACGAAGTTGATGTCGGCTGGCGGTTTTCGAATGAAATCCAGTAGCACAGCGGCGGCTTGCCCGGTGACGGGGGATTTACCGACATGTGGTAGTGGCGGCTGCCCGGCCCGAGGATAGTCTCTGCTTGCCCATAAAGCGCCAAAAAACGTAGAATTGCCAGCTTTTTGCGACCCTGTCGCACTGCATATCAAGAAACATAAATAAGGAACAGAACAATGCGTAGCCACTATTGTGGACAAGTCACTGAGACCCTGGTGGATCAGGAAGTAGAAGTTTGTGGTTGGGTTCATCGTCGTCGTGACCATGGCGGTGTGATCTTCATCGATCTGCGTGATCGTGATGGCATTGTTCAGGTGGTTTTTGACCCTGACAGCCCAGCGAATTTTGAGATTGCCGAACGTGTCCGCAATGAGTTTGTATTGCGTTGTAAAGGAAAGGTGCGCGCCCGTCCTGAGGGCACAGTCAACACCAACATGACTACCGGCCAGATCGAGGTTTTTGGTACCGAAATTGAGATCCTCAACCGTTCCGAGCCGCCACCGTTCCAGATTGAAGACGCTACCGATGCCTCTGAAGAGGTGCGCCTGAAATATCGTTACCTCGACCTGCGTCGCCCCGAAATGCAGCAGCGCATGCGCATCCGTGGCCAGGTGACTCGTCACCTGCGCAACTTCCTTGATGACCGTGGTTTCCTTGAAATCGAAACACCGTTTCTGACCAAGGCCACGCCAGAAGGTGCGCGAGACTATGTTGTGCCTAGCCGTACCCATGAGGGCAAGTTCTTCGCCCTGCCGCAGTCGCCACAGCTGTTCAAACAGTTGCTGATGGTTAGCGGTTTTGATCGTTACTATCAGGTAGCCCGTTGTTTTCGTGATGAAGATCTGCGTTCCGACCGCCAGCCAGAATTCACCCAGCTCGACATCGAGGCCTCGTTTATCTCGGAAGATCAGATCACCAATCTGATGGAAGACATGTTCCGAGACATCTTCACCCATGTTTTAGAAGTGCCGCTGCCACATGAATTTCCTCGCATGACCTATGCCGAGGCGATTGAACGCTTCGGTTCTGATAAACCTGATCTGCGTATCCCGCTGGAATTGATCAGCATCACCGACCTGATGAAAGAGGTCGAGTTCAAGGTCTTCTCTGGTCCAGCCAACGATCCTAAGGGTCGCATCGCTGCCATGCGTCTGCCTCAGGGTGGTCAGCTAAGCCGCAAAGAGATTGATGATTACACCAAATTCGTCAGCATCTACGGTGCCAAGGGTCTGGCCTACATCAAGGTCAACGAACTGGCCAAGGGCCGCGAAGGCCTGCAGTCTCCGATCCTGAAATTCCTGCCTGATGACGTCATCGACGGAATTATGAAGCGCGTGGGTGCAGAAGATGGTGATCTGGTCTTCTTCGGCGCCGATAAGGCCAAGATTGTGAATGAATCACTCGGCGCGCTACGCGTCAAAGTCGGTCATGATCGTGGCCTGTGTGAGCATGGCTGGAAACCGCTGTGGGTTGTGGATTTCCCAATGTTCGAATTTGATGAAAAAGAAAACCGCTTCCAGGCCCTGCATCACCCCTTTACTGCGCCAATAGGCACGGTTGAACAGGTGGCGGCCGATCCTGAAAACGCCCTGTCACGCGCCTATGACCTGGTGCTGAACGGCACCGAAGTAGGGGGGGGGTCTATCCGTATCCACGATCCAGCGATGCAAGAGGAGGTACTCAAACTGCTGGGTATCGACGAAGCCGAAGCCAAAGATAAGTTTGGCTTCCTGCTTGATGCCTTGGCCTTTGGTTGCCCACCACATGGTGGTGTTGCCTTTGGTCTTGACCGTTTGGTGATGCTGATGACCGGTGCCGAATCCATTCGTGACGTGATGGCATTCCCCAAGACTCAGTCTGCGGGTTGTCCGTTGACCTCGGCACCGACAGGGATTAGTGCGACTCACCTGCGTGAGCTGAGCCTGCGTCAGCGCCAGCCAGTGGCAAAAGAAGCCGAATAAAAACCCATCTAGATTGGGGTGTAATCAACAGGTTTAACAACCTGCACACCCCAATCGATGGTTTTGCGGTACATTGTGTTTGTTGGAATTAACACGGTAAGGCAGCAATGAATCAAAGCAATCTAGCTATTCAACAGTTTTCAGACATCAATGATGATGATTGTCTGGCACGTATCCAGGCCGCCAAGGCCGCTCTGGGTGATAGGCTGTTGATCCTCGGTCATCACTATCAGCGTGAAGAAGTGTTTATCCACGCCGATGCTGTCGGAGATTCCCTCAAACTGTCGCGCGTCGCCGCCGCCTCCAAAGCGGAATACATCGTCTTTTGTGGTGTGCACTTTATGGCAGAAGTGGCTGATGTTCTGTCACGGCCTGATCAAGTCGCCATCCTGCCTGATCTGTCCGCCGGTTGCTCCATGGCCGACATGGCCAATCTGGCCAAGGTCGAACGTGCCTGGCGTGAGCTGAGTGAAGTCATTGATGCGGATGAATGTGTTACTCCGGTGACCTACATCAACTCCGCCGCCGACCTGAAGTCATTCTGTGGTGAACATGGCGGTATCGTTTGTACCTCTACCAATGCCAAACACGTGCTGGAATGGTCTTTTGAACGGCGTGAAAAAATTCTGTTTTTCCCCGACCAACACCTGGGCCGCAATACAGCTTACAAGATGGGCATTCCGTTAGATGAAATGGTGGTGTGGGATTTCGATCAGCCGATGGGTGGCCTGACGGCAGAGCAGATCAAGAATGCCAAGATGATTCTGTGGAAGGGTTTTTGCTCAGTGCATCAGATGTTTAAACCGAATCACATCGATGCCTTTCGTGCCAAGTTTCCTGACGGCAAGGTGATCTCGCATCCCGAGGCATCGTTTGAGGTGTGTGAAAAATCCGATTATGTCGGCTCGACTGAATACATTATTAATGTCATTAAGGATTCACCGGATGGCTCGCGTTGGATGGTAGGTACCGAGTTGAATCTGGTTAAACGACTGGCTGAGCAGAATCGGGCCCGTGGTACCCATGTGCATTTTATGTCACCGACAATCTGCATGTGTTCGACAATGTTTCGCATTGATCCGCAACATTTGTTGTGGACCTTGGAGAATTTGGTTGAGGGTAAGGTGGTTAATCAGGTGCAGGTGCCGGGGCAGACGGCTGAGCAGGCTAGGTTGGCGTTGCAGCGGATGTTGGATTTGAATATTTAGTTTTGAGATGACGAAATGAACATGACAAAAATTATTTCTCTGTTTGCTGTGATTCTGTTTTTAGGCGGCTGTGCAGAGCTGCAGAAGAATGCCGAAGAAGGTTTGGATAATGTCTCTGATATTCCAGATAAGATTTGGAATGGTAAGAGCGAATAAACTAGATGTTTTTGGCCGCCTTGGAAGTGAGATCTAAAAGCCGCTTATAGAGCGGTTTTTTTGTGTCTGTCATTCTGGTGTAGGCCGCCGGAATCCAGGGTTTTAGTTTTGAGTCGCTGTCGCGATGGCTTTTATTTTGATGCGGGCTTCCGCGCCCACACTGCGGATTCATTTCTTTTGCACGGCCAAAAGAAACGAATCAAAGAAAAGGCCGCCCGGACGACTTGCCCGATTGATAAAAAACATCAATCGGGTTCCCTGTGCTCCTCGTCCATAGCGGCGCACATTACAACTCGCACAAAAAACGTGCTCAAACAGTAATGCGCTTCATCCGCTATGGCCTGCGGTGCTCTGCTGCGTCATACGGGGTAAAGTCAAAACCGGTGGTTTATAGGTAAGGTTGGTATGGGTTTTATGCTCATGTGTTTTAAAAAGCATTGGCTGTTGGTGGTGAAAAAATACTTCCTCTTTACGAATCGCTTACTTATTCATCAAAGTTGATCTCTCTAAGTTCTTCACACACACCGTCTATACTGGGGAACATTGAGCCAGCAGTGATTCCCATAAACCTTAAGTCTCTCATTGCTTCCTCTCTCTCGTTCGCAGGAATATCTATTGCTTGAAGATATTGAATGTCATCATTAGTCTCCTGCTCAAGCACATATGCTTCGATATCATCGATATTTGTAACTGTTGTTATAGCTTGCTGAGGGACAAGTCTTGGGTTGTCAATTGCAATAAATTCCATTACCGATAAGTGAGGGTATGGCGGGTCTAAATTTAGGAGTTGTGGATAATTCTTTTGCCAAGAATTGTTGTCAAAAATGTAGATTCTTACATCTCCCTTGCCACTATGTTTTATGGGCCAATCCCGAAAAGCAAAAAATGCTGAGACGTATGGGGAATATGACCAGTCTAATAATGGAGTTGGATAACCGTGATGTTGAAGAAGGTTAAAAAATGAACCATTCTGTTCTGGAATGGATAGGTCGAAATAGTGGGACGTAATAGCGCTAAGCCGTTTATGTAACTGTATTATATCCCTGCTTGTGAATGTGTTAATTCGGTATCGACCTCGACGATGAAACGATGTTCTAAGTCGCCAAGGCTTTTTTTGACCTCTAAAAAGATATTTGGATTTTGATATTCCAGAGACGTAAGATTTGAACTCATTCCAATACATTTTTTGTCCAACAATCTTAGATTCATCTTTTTCTGATGGTTTTGTTAGTTCGCTTGATAGAGTGATGCCTGTATTTGAAACAGCATTTATATGTAACTTGCCGTCTGTTTTTTTGAGAGTGACTTTCGCTTCTTTTGAAAAATAGGTGTCTTCACTATATTGGTCTTTAATTTCATCCCATTTGCATTGGTTTCCCGTTCTAGGATCAACAGGGTTGATGTATGCCATGATTTCTTGTTCTGGTTGTTTGTTTTTTGTTGATAGATAAGCAATCGAGACAGGAGTGTTATTTTCAAAAGGTCGTATGTATGCAACACCCTCGAAATGGTCTTCCAGTTCATCAATATTAAGCATCAATCTACCATCATTATTTGCTTGGTATGTTCCAATCCATTGTCCTTTCATTGTTTAGGCCTCTTTGAAGCATAATATTGAAGTGTTTGTTTCTATGAGATTAAGTATATCCCGTGTTCTTCTTTGTGGCTAAAGTGCTGGGATTTTCTCCTCTTCCCGTTCGACACAGCTGAGCATCGCAGGCCGCTTTGGGTTAAGCGCAACCTTGTTTGAGCACGTTTTTTGTGCGAGTTTGGTTGTGCGCCAAAGTGGGTGAGAAGCGCAGGGAACCCGATTAGCGTTTTTTGCTAATTGGGCAAGTCGCCGGGCGGCCTTTTCTTTGGTTCGGTTTCTTTTGGCCGTGCAAAAGAAATGAACCCGGCTGCGGTCCGGAAACCGCATCAAAATAAAAGCCATAGCGTTAGCGATACAAAACCTACTTCAGAATGACAACACCCCCCCATTACGCGACAATACCCCCACAAACCACAATCAAATAAAACACTACCCATGGAATCCCTATTCACCGCTGCTGAACAATGCCTCGCCGCTTGTGAGATCGAAGACAAACTCCGTCTCACTCAACAACACGCCCAGGCCTGGCGTGATGAGCAACTTACGCTCGATTCAACCGCTGAATCCAACCCCATCGGCGAACCGGGTCATCCAAGTAAACCTGAACTGGTCGCGCCAGGCAGTGTGCCTAAACGAGGTCTGGGCACAGAAGAAGGCCGCGCGGCGATGTTACATGCCGTCACCCATATCGAGTTCAACGCCATCAACCTAGCCTGGGATGCGGTCTATCGTTTTCGTGACATGCCGCGTCAGTATTATTCTGATTGGGTGCGGGTGGCCGATGAAGAGGCCTATCACTTTCAGTTGTTGCGCCAACGTCTCAATGACATGGGTTATGACTACGGTGACTTTTCGGCCCACAGTGGTCTGTGGGATATGGCGCAAAAGACGGCCTTTGATCCGATGGTGCGCATGGCTTTGGTGCCGCGGGTGTTGGAGGCGCGTGGCCTGGATGTGACGCCGGGGATTATGAAACGTCTGCAAGGTGTCGGTGATAAAGAATCGGTGGCGGTGTTGGAGATTATCCTGCGTGATGAGATAGGCCATGTGGAGATTGGCTCGCGCTGGTTTAAATATTTTTGTGATCAACGTGGTCTGAATATGGAGCAGACTTTTATTGAACTGATTGGCCAATATTTTGCCGGTCAGTTACGCGGGCCGTTTCATTATGATGCACGTATCAAGGCGGGGTTTAGTGAGGCCGAGTTGCGTGCCCTTGAAGCGCTGGAAGCGGGGGCGTAGTATCAAATAAAATCATATGGGGATGGCTATCGGTGGAGCAGACTCAATTTCTACAACGGCAAGACTTGCAATCACTTGTAGATGTCTTGATTGCTGAGGGTTATCGTGTTCTTGGGCCCCAGGTGCGTGATGCTGCAATTGTCTATGATGAGCTTGCCGATGTTTCTCATCTTCCTGTCGGTGTGCATGACCAACAATCCCCCGGGCAATACCATTTAAACCGTTCTCAAAGTCAACGCAGTTTTGCCTGGGCTAACGGCTCGCAGGCCTTAAAGCCGTTGTTGTTTACTGCCCGTGAAGTGTTATGGCGGGCCGAGCGTGATGCCGAGGGTAAGATAAATTTTGTGCAAGCCCAAGCGGCGCTGCAAAAAACTGCCGTGATCGGTGTGCGCAGTTGCGATTTGGCGGCGATGCGGATTCAGGATCAGGTCTTTCTCGAACAGCAATATCAGGATGAAAACTACCGTGCCCGGCGTGAGGGGTTGTTTACCGTGGCGGTGAACTGCAGTCATCCGGCCGAGACCTGTTTTTGTGCCTCAACCGGTGATGGGCCGACGGCTAAATCTGGTTATGATTTGTTGCTGACGGAGTTGGATGAAGGCTTCCTGGTTACAGCGGGTTCTGAGGCGGGCAAGCAGATTTTTATTCAGTTGCCGCTGGAGTTGGCCAGTGATCAGCAACATTTTGCAGCCGGTGAACAGGCCCTGCATGCGGAGCAGGTGCAAATACGCAAACTGCCGCAAGCGGGTTTGGCCGATAAGCTGTTGGCCAATCTTGATCATCCGCGTTGGCGAGAGGTGGCTGAACGTTGTCTTTCTTGCGGTAATTGCACCATGGTCTGTCCCACTTGTTTTTGTCATAAAGAGGTGGAGCAGCCGCAGTTGGATGGCCAAACCACCGAGCATCTGCGTGAATGGGATTCTTGTTTTACTCAAGGGCATAGTTATATCCATGGCACCGTGATTCGCGAAGATACAGAGAAACGATATCGCCAATGGTTGACCCATAAATTGGCCACCTGGCTGCAACAATTCGGTAACAGTGGTTGTGTAGGCTGCGGTCGTTGCATTAGCTGGTGTCCGGCGGCGATTGATCTGACCGAAGAGGCGGCTGCAATTGTAGGGGGTGAGAATGGCTAAGCCTCATTCCTCGATGAATCGAAACTCGCAGCAGGAGGTTGGTGAGGAATGAGGCTTGATCCTTATACGCCATTCGAAGCTGAAGTGGTGGAGCGAATTCAAGAATCGTCCACCATCTTCACCTTGAGGCTGCGTTTTACCGATGCCGAGCAGCACAAACGTTATAGTTTTCAGCCGGGTCAGTTCAATATGGTTTATCTATATGGTGTCGGCGAGGTGGCAATCTCGATTGTTTCGGACCCGGAGGATGAACGCCTTTATGAGCACACCATCCGGGTGGTGGGGCGAGTGACACGTGGGCTGGCTGAGGTGAAACAAGGACAACGTGTTGGTATTCGCGGCCCCTTTGGGCGTGGCTGGCCGCTTGAGCAGGCTGAGGGTCATGATGTATTGATTGTTACCGGTGGCCTGGGTTGCGCGCCAGTGGTGTCTGTAATCAACTACATTATTAGTCGGCGTGAACGTTTTGGTCGGTTAACGATTATGCAAGGCGTTAAACATTCGGACGATCTGTTGTGGCGCGAGCGTTACAAGTTGTGGAGTCAGATGCCGGATACCCATGTCATTATCGCTGCTGACCAAGGTGGGCAGCAGTGGCCATGGCGGATTGGGCCGGTGATCGGTATGTTTGACGAACTGAACCTGCAACCGGATAAAACCATTGCCATGATGTGCGGCCCGGAAGGGATGATGCATGCCGCCGTCAAACGCCTGCTTGAAATGGGCGTGGCAGAAGAAATGTTGTATATGAGCATGGAGCGCAACATGCAATGCGCCGTGGGGCACTGTGGCCATTGTCAGTATGGCGGGCATTTTATCTGTAAGGATGGGCCGGTGTTTTCCTTTAATGAAATTAAGGCTATATTCGGTAAAAGTGGATTTTAGATAACAACGTTGGGGGCAGCGCTATGCAAGACTATAAATTTGAAGAGGAAGAAACCTGGAAGCTGGCAAGAGAGTTGGCCTGGGACGTCTATAGCGTTACCAGTCGCGGCGCCTTTGAAAGTGACTATTTGATGCGTAATAGCGTTCGTCGTGCCAGCTTTGCCATCATGGCCAATGTTGCTGAGGGTGTTGAGAAGGGCGGCACGGTTGAGTTTAGCCGTTATCTTTCTAAGGCCAAGGATGAGATCGAAGAGCTGCAGCAGCAGTTGGAAATGGCTCAGGAGAGTGGTTTTATCAATAGTGCGACCTTGGCTCGACTTGAAATGATGCTGACATCGCTGGGTTGTATGATTAGTGCATTAATGACTTCGATAAACCAGGCGTTCATCGGCGTTGACAGTGTGAGGGTGAATTATCAAGGTCGTTAATACATCCGCTAAACCTAAAATAGCTGTCCACAAGTTTAGTTCGTGTGACGGCTGCCAACTGGCTTTGCTTAATCTGGGCGAGCCACTTCTGACACTGGCCGAGCTGGTCGATATTATCCACTTCGCCGAAGCCGGGCCTGTCGATCCCGATGCCAAGGTGGATATCGCCTTTGTTGAAGGCAGTGTTACCACTCCCGATGAGATGCAACGTATCCAGCGTGTCCGCGCCAATAGTCGTTACCTGATTACCATTGGTGCTTGCGCCACCGCTGGTGGCATACAGGCGCTACGTAATCATGCCAATAGTCGTGACTGGATGGCGGCCATCTATGCCCAGCCTGAATTTATCGCCACGCTAGATACCTCAACGGCCATTGCCGAGCATGTGCGGGTCGATTTTGAACTGTGGGGTTGTCCTATCAACAGCCAGCAAATTGTGGCTGTGGTGCGGGCGCTGCTGTTTGGTGTGGCACCACTGCAGGAACACGATAGTCTGTGTTTGGAGTGTAAACGCCAGGGCAATGTTTGCGTCTTGGTAACAGGACAAAAACCCTGTATGGGACCAGTGACCCAGACCGGTTGCGGTGCCTTGTGTCCCAAATTTGGACGTGATTGCTATGCCTGTTACGGACCAAAAGAAAACTCCAATCCGGATTCATTGATGCAGAGATTTAAGGGTTTCGGTTTGTTGCCAATTGATATCGAACGCAGGTTTTTGTCGATCAATAACAATGCTCCGACCTTTGCCGCGGCTGGGCAAAAAGCAAAAGAAAACAGGCATGACTGAGCGACGCGATATTTCCATTAAGGTGCCGGTGCTGGCTAGGGTTGAAGGCGAGGGGGCGCTGGATATTGAGGTGCGCGACGGCAAGATTGAGAAATTGAACCTGCACATTTTTGAGCCGCCGCGCCTGTTTGAGAAATTTCTTGAAGGCCGTTCTT
>CAMYNQ010000064.1 GCA_947259785.1 uncultured Chromatiaceae bacterium
TTCGCCATAACGAGGTCGAATGAAACATAGTTGCCTGCTGCGATGGCTTGTGCATCCACCAAGGCGCCGATGTTTGCCAGTTGGCTCAGGTTGTATGTTTGGCCGCTGGCGTCTTCATAAAGCACTACTGTTTGGCCATTGTTGTCAGTCGCGCTGACTGATTGAATGTTGACCCATACTTCGGAATAGTCCAGGGTCAGGTTGTCAGTGACGAGTAGCGACACTGTGCCATCACTATCCAATGATGTACCGCCGCCTCCACAGGCAACCAGGGAAGAAAATACCGGAATAATAAATAAGAGTTTAATGTTCATGACGCTATCTCCATTAAGTGAGTGTTTCAATTCCAGACACGCTGCCTTACTTGAAATGGTTCCTTTTGTTGAGAAGGTTTGTTTCTGCCATCCCCAACACTGACTACAATAATCCTAGTCGTTGTAGCTGAAACAAAACTGAATATTTAGATGTGTGAAATCTTTTTCGCGAGACTTGAAATGGCGTGAATAGCCCTTATTTTTTAAGCATAATATAGTTTGGCCCAAGGGGAACACGATATGAGAATGGATAAGTTAACAAGTAAGTTCCAAACAGCCCTGGCAGACGCTCAGAGCCTCGCCGTGGGCCGCGATCATCAATTTATCGAGCCGCTGCATGTGATGCTGGCGATGTTGGATCAGCAGGGGGGTACGGTGCGGCAGTTACTAACGCTTGCAGACGTCAATGTCCACAGCCTGCGTTCATCATTGGGTGATGCACTGGATCGCTTGCCACAGGTCGAAGGCACGGCTGGTGATGTGCGTGTCAGTAATGACCTGGCTCGTATGCTTAATGTCACCGATAAGTTGGCACAGCAGCGTAAGGATGAATACATCGCCAGTGAACTATTTGTGTTGGCCTGTGCCTCTGGAAAGAGTCAGGTCGGCGATATATTGAAAAAGGCCGGAGCCAGCAAAGACGCTATCGAAAAGGCAATAAATGAGGTTCGGGGCGGTCAGAAAATCGATGATCCCAATGCCGAAGAACAACGTCAGGCGCTGGAAAAATACACCATCGATCTCACCGAACGTGCCGAGCAGGGCAAACTTGATCCGGTGATTGGTCGTGATGACGAGATCCGTCGTACTATTCAGGTATTGCAACGCCGCACCAAAAACAATCCTGTTTTGATTGGTGAGCCGGGTGTGGGTAAGACCGCTATTGTTGAAGGTCTGGCACAGCGCATCGTTAATGGTGAAGTCCCCGAAGGCATCAAAGGCAAGCGGGTGCTGTCACTCGATATGGGGGCCTTGATTGCCGGTGCCAAGTTTCGCGGAGAGTTTGAAGAACGACTCAAAGCCGTGCTGAATGATCTGAGTAAACAGGAAGGCCAGATCATCCTCTTTATCGATGAGATTCATACCATGGTGGGTGCCGGCAAGGCTGAAGGTTCCATGGATGCCGGTAACATGCTCAAACCGGCCTTGGCTCGCGGTGAACTGCATTGCGTTGGCGCCACCACCCTGAATGAATATCGTGAACATATGGAAAAAGACGCTGCACTTGAGCGGCGTTTCCAGAAGGTGCTAGTGGATGAACCCAGTGTTGAAGCCACCGTTGCCATCCTGCGTGGCCTGAAACAACGCTACGAAGTGCATCATGGTGTTGATATCTCAGATCCGGCCATCATCGCCGCGGTAACCTTGTCGAATCGTTACATTACCGAACGGCAATTGCCGGACAAGGCCATCGATTTGATCGATGAAGCCGCCAGCCGGATTCGCATGGAGATCGACTCCATGCCTGAAGATATGGACAAGCTTGATCGGCGTCTGATCCAGCTGAAGATGGAACGCGAGGCACTCAATAAAGAAACCGATGAGGCCTCTAAAAAACGCCTTCACGCCCTGGAAGATGAGATCAATAAACTTGAACGTGAGTACGCTGACTTTGAAGAAGTGTGGAAGGCAGAAAAATCTGTCTTGATGGGCACGCAACATATCAAGGAAGAGCTGGAACGGGCCCGCACCGATATGGAGACTGCCCGTCGTGCTGGAGATCTGGCGCGCATGTCTGAGCTGCAATACGGTCGTATTCCCGATCTTGAAAAATCCTTGCAGATGGCCAATGATGTTGAGCTGCACAAGACCACCCTGCTGCGTAATCACGTTACCGAAGAAGAGATTGCCGAAGTAGTATCGAAATGGACGGGTATCCCTGTTGCCAAGATGCTGGAAGGCGAACGGGAAAAATTGCTGCGCATGGAAGAGGAATTGCAGCAACGCGTTGTTGGTCAGAGTGAAGCGGTGAAGGCGGTGTCGAATGCCGTGCGCCGTTCCCGTGCTGGTCTGTCTGATCCCAATCGTCCCAGCGGCTCGTTCCTGTTTCTCGGTCCTACCGGTGTCGGTAAAACCGAACTGACCAAAGCCTTGGCTGGTTTTCTGTTTGATACTACTGATGCCATGGTGCGCATCGACATGTCCGAGTTTATGGAGAAACATTCGGTGGCGCGTTTGATCGGTGCACCGCCGGGTTATGTCGGTTACGAAGAGGGTGGTTATCTAACCGAGCATGTGCGCCGTAAACCCTACTCTGTGATTCTGATGGACGAGGTGGAGAAGGCCCATCCGGATGTCTTCAATGTTCTTTTGCAAGTGCTGGATGATGGCCGTCTGACTGATGGTCATGGCCGCACGGTGGATTTTCGCAACACAGTCATCATCATGACCTCCAACCTGGGCTCAGATGTGATTCAAGAGCTGGCCGGGGAAGAACACTATGATCAGATGAAGGCCGCAGTGATGGGCATAGTCGGACAGCACTTCCGTCCAGAGTTTATCAACCGTATCGATGATGTGGTGGTTTTCCATCCCTTGCAGCAGGCCCAGATTCGTCGTATCGCCGATATCCAGATTGACTACCTGCGTCAACGCCTGGCTGAACGTGAGATTGGCCTGCAGCTGTCTGATGCGGCGCTGGATCGACTGGGTGAGGCCGGTTTTGATCCGGTCTATGGTGCGCGGCCGTTAAAACGCGCCATCCAGCATTTGCTGGAAAACCCACTGGCGCAGGAGATCCTGGCGGGCAAATTTCAAGCCGGAGAAACCATAGCGGTTGACTTGATCGGTGATGAGTTTAGCTTTGATCGCTCTACTGCTAATGCCGCGGTTTCAGCGGCTTAAATACGCCAAACCTTCCCAAATCTATGAACCCCGCCTGCGCGGGGTTTTTGTCCTTTAAAGCCCTTATAGAAAGCAGTTTAACCATTTTTTATTAAGAGTTTTTACCTGTAGAAAAACAGGAAAAATAGGTTATTAGCCTAAACTTATTTTGCCGCATTCCGATATCCATTACACAGATACTTATTATGTCCGAAAAAGTGGTGTAGGACAGGGGGCTGCTGGTTGTTTACAGCTCAGGTCAATAAAAGCCAATAGGGTATATGCTCATGAAAATCAGTTATAAAATGGGTCTCCTTCAGCTGGTCAGCACGTTATTAATGATTGTCGTTGTTGCTTATGGCCTCAGCAAACTAGGCCAGATCGGTACAGAGATGAGCGAGATCGCCGAAGAGGATATGCCGCTGATCGAAGCGCTGACAGCGATTACTGTCGGCCAGTTGGAACAGGACATCGCCATGGAACGCGCCCTGCGTGCCGGTGGCGTGCCTGACCACGGTGGCAATGCAATCGTGAAAAAGATGCATGAAAAGTTTGAGCACTTGAACGGCATCATCAACAAAGAGCTGAAACATGGAGAAGAGCTGGCCGCGCATGGCATTGAGATTGCCCATAACGATGAGGCGCGGCAGAAATTTGAGGATGTCTTGGCACAGCTGACGATGATTGAGCAACAACATCAGGAATATGAGCAGCATGCGCTGGAGCTATTTAAAATGGTTGAAACCGGTCATGCGGCCGAAGCCGAAAGCCTGGCTAACAAGGCCGAGCATGAGGCCGAGCAACTAGCTCATGAACTTGAAGCCTTATTGATTGATGTAGAGAAGTTTACTGAGCAGTCCATGAAGATTGCAGCAGAGCACGAGCACGAGGCCTTCACCGGTATGATAGTGCTTGCCGCCATCAGCCTGGTGCTGGGCATCGGCATAGGCAGCTGGATTAGCCTGGGTATTAAACGTTCCCTGGAAAATACCAACAGCACCATCCGCCAGATTGCTGATAATAATGATCTGACGCTGCGTGTTGAAGAGGGCAAGGATGAGCTGGGTGAGATGGGCGCCAACTTTAACCAGATGATAGCCAATATGGCCCACACCCTGGGTGATGTAGCCTCGGCTGCCACCCAGCTGGCGGCCGCCTCGGAACAGACTTCGGCAGTGACAGATCAGGCCCGCAGTGGTGTGATGCATCAGAAATCCGAGACCGAGCAGGTGGCAACGGTCATGAATGAGATGACCTCTTCCATGCACGAGGTGGCGCGTAATACTAGTCAGGCGGCCGCGGCGGTCGCCAGTGCCAATAGCGAAACCCAGGCCGGTACCCGGGTCGTGGAACAGACTGTGGAGGCGATCAATGGTTTGGCGGCTGAAGTGCAAAAGGCCTCGTCTGTCATCGAAGAGCTGGCGACGGATAGTCGTAATATTGGTTCGGTGCTGGATGTGATCAAGGATATTGCCGAGCAGACCAATCTGCTGGCATTAAACGCCGCCATTGAGGCTGCTCGTGCTGGTGAGCAGGGCCGTGGTTTTGCCGTGGTGGCTGATGAGGTCCGTACCTTGGCGCAGCGAACCCAGGAGTCCACCGCCCAGATTCAGACGACCATAGAAAGTCTGCAAGTCCGTGCTGGGCAAGCAGTGTCAGTGATGGAGGAAGGGCAAAAGATGGCGGAACAGGGGGTTATCCAAGCTGGTGAGGCTGGCGCATCCCTGAGTGGTATTTCTGAGGCGGTGACGACCATTGGCGATATGACCCATCAGGTCGCCAGTGCCGCGGAACAGCAAAGCGGGGTATCGGAAGAGATCAACCGTAGCATTGTCAGTATCAACGATGCGGCCACTGAAATGAGTCTGGGATCTGAGCATACTGCCAAGGCCAGCCATGAAATCGCCCAGCTGGCGACTGAGCTACAGACCTCGGTATCAAACTTTAAACTTTAATGTAGATGGCGTGTGCCAGTGTGTGATGGAAAGGCCCCAGAAAAGGGGCCTTTTTTGTATCTGAATTTCTTAGAACTGATACGACAGGCGGGTATTGTAGCTGCTGTCTGTTTTGTCGATGTTCTGGGCCGGATGACTATCGTGGCCGATATCCAGTGATAATTTAATGCTTAGACTGTTTGTCATCTTCACGCTCAGCCCGGCTTGTTCCAGAGCACGAAAATCGCCGGCCTGATTTAGGCGTGGCTGGTAATACGTTGTGCTGACCAGGTTTAGCTGGTCATTGAGTTTGTGTTTATAGACCAGGTAAAGATTGGCGCGGCCAAAGCTTTCTGTGCCGTGGTCAGTCAGGCCCGGGCGTTGATCCAATGTCTCTCTGGACCAGAAGGCGCCAGCACCCAGATAGAGCCCAAGTTGCTCAGATGTTTCGGTCAGAGTAAAACGCAGTCCTGCGCCGACCAGGCCACGAAAAGAGAGCCGGGCAAATTCGTTTTCTTCCGCCTGGACGAAGGCCTCCCAGGCACGGCGGGGTTGAAACTGCTTTACATGACGGGCGTGGATGAAGGTCTTGTTGGTATTGGTGACATCACTAGCTTCGCCATAGTCGTAAGAGGCGACGACAAAGTTGGTCATATTACCAGCGTTGTTTTGAATACGAGCGTCAATGCCGTATTCATCCTTGTCAGTGTTACCACGTTTGCCGCTGATGCTGAGGTCTAGGTTGCCGCTAAGGCCGGGCTCGGCCTGGCCGACACGCATGTTTTCAACATTGACGATGGCGTTGGCGGGTAAGGAAAATAGGGTGGTGAATAGAAGAGTGAGCGGGATGATAGTGTGCTTCATACGGTTTTTCATCATGGCCTTAACTGATATTTAGAAGTGTGCGCATATTCAAAGGGGCCATAGTGTAGGGTGATATCGCTCGCCGCTCAAATCAAGGCAATAATCGCCTTAGTTCCGTGGCGGCGTCGACTCAAGTGGAATGGCCCGGATGAAGAAAAATTAGGCAGCGGTTGTGCGAGTCCACAGCGCTGTTTTTTTGCTGTCTTATCGAGACCGGTCTCCTTCATTATTTGTATTCGCAGAGCCAGCCATCACTCTTTACGTATGCTTGCTCTACTCATGCGCTTTGTTCATCCTTCTTTGGGGTTTTCATCCGCCGTGACCAATTGGTGTTTTCTTTTGAGATGAGTGTCTCGACCCGTTCAACCAAGAGCGAAAAAGAGTTTTCTCCATCATAAGGCGCGGTCTTGGTTAGATAGATGAATTTTTCATGTTTTAGTGACTCACAGATGGTTCGGTATTCAATCCAGTTTTCTTGAAAACGATACAAGCTTAGGAAAGCTGTAATTGCAGCAACAAGCAGCCCAAGCAGGCCGATGGATATTTTTATCCAAACAAGTTCATCAGAGACATAGCCGGATAGAAACGTGATGCTAGCTGCCGCGGTCATGGCAATGACCTGAAGACCCCTGAACCATTTCTGGTTCCAGGCCGATTTTTTGTCGTACCAGTCGATCTGGTCATCCAGCCGTTTTTTTAAATATTCTTCTCTATTCATCCCGTTCCCCTGCTTTAATGGTTACTGCAATGTCGCTGCCGGATTAAGATGGAAAAATTAACTTTTGCAGTCACTCCAAAGTTTAGCCATATTATTAATATAGTGTGTATGAAGAATAATTCATGATAGATAACAAGATGGGATACCAGCTATATGATACTTGGTGTACATATCACTTCTAGGTTAGTCACTTCCCAGTCATCTAGGCTCGATGATAACGCGCAGAAGCCAATGCTTTTGCGGGCGCTATCTATACATTTTCATCGAATTGGGTTGGAGCAGTGAGCCCCGGCTGGTCCAAACATATTAAGCTTGTGGACACTATACTGCTGGTGTTAGCGCTTGCCATCGCAGCGGGCATAGCTGTGCAATATATTCCTGAGCGTGAACCAGCTCCCGGAGTTGAGGTGGTGGACCCACTGGAAGTGCGGGAGGCGCGCGCACAGACTGAACCGTTGCTGGATGCTGCCTCTGATGCGGTCGAGGGGGGAAGGCTGATCGAGCCGGTAGGAGAAAACGCCCTTCATCTGTACAGGCAGGTTATTGAGATAGACCCCTCCCATAAGGAGGCTGAGCAGCACAGCCGGCAGATTGTGCAGCGTTATGCTGAACAGATCAGGCAGGAATTAGATGGAGGGGCAATCAAAGAGGCAGACAGAAAAGCACAGTTGTTATTCGCAGCCGCGCCAGAGTTGTCGCTTGTGAAGCAATTGCTTCATGAAGTGAGGTCAGCCGCCGGTGCGACGTTGCCGGAGATAACCCGTCTCTTGGTTCAGGCTCAACAAGACCTCATTGAAGATCGACTGGTCAGCCCTAGGGGGAATAATGCGCTGTCGCGTTTTCGGCGTGTAATAGAGATTGAACCAGAAAATGAGCCTGCCAGGCGCGGGATTGAAACTATCCTCGAGCACTATGTTGCGCAGGCCAAAAACAGACTTGCCAACGACGACTTAGAAAGCGCAGCGAGTCATATTGAAAACATCGCGCTTGTCGATCCGAAATATCTAGGCCTGCCAAACCTGCGTAGCAAACTAGAGCTACTTAGACAGCAACAAGCGCGTGTGAAAGTGGAAAGGGACGAAAGACAACCGCCCGCCAGGCCCGATATTGATGTGATCAATGAAATGGTGGACAAGTACAGAGCTGCCTTTGAGGCGCGCGATGTCATTGCCTTGCACAACATGAGTGAGTTTCAGCCAGACGATGAAGGATTCCCACAGCAGTTTTTCAGTCAATACAGCGAATTTCGGCTTGAGATCTCCGGAGTCGAATACATTCGCGGTGAGCATAAAGGCATCGCGCGAGTCACATTATTCGACTTGGTCGAAGTCGGTGGAGATCCGGTGGATTGGGCCGCATGGAGACAGTTTGAAATTGTGATAGAAAAAAAACCTTCGGGACAGTGGAAGGTATTCTGGCGTTGGGGCAAGGTTTAATAAATGTATTCTGCATCAGTTTGATCAAGCGAAATATCAGTACTTAAACAATAACTCATTCTATGTCGACGGGTTTGCAAAAGGATTTTTAATCGAAAGCTGGTTTGGCCGGTTACGGAATGTTCAAAGACCACCCTCATATAATTAATTTTCGATTGATTCATTGAATTGGCTGCAGCCATGCACTACATATTTTATTAGAACAAAAATTATTACGGACAACAGGATTGTGTCCAATAGGTAGATGGGGTGTCTTATGCTGGTTTCACGTTCGACCATTTTAGCCATGTTCATCATCGCGTTGCTAAGCCAGTTTCTTGTTTACCCACCTTTGGCCCATGCTGTAGATATTGTTCACCCTACTATTAAACATACCCCAATTAGCACAAAAGCTGCGGCTGCCGGTATCAAGGAGATTCGGGCGACAGTGACAGATGATGTCGGGGTCAAAGAAGTGCGGCTGTACTACCGCACCCTAGGTTCCAATAATGGATATGTCAGAATAAGAATGATGCGTGAACTTGACGGTAACGTATACGTCGCCAAGTTACCGGAGATTTCATCGCCGGGTATCGAATATTACATTTGGGCAAGTGACAGTGCAGGAAATCCTAAGACGAGCGGAACGAAGTCTACCCCGATTAAGGTGGCAATAGGGTCTGGCGTGAAACCCACTCCGGCCCCAGCACCACCGCGTGACAAGGGCATAAGCAAGTGGGTCTGGGTTGGTCTGGGGGCAGTGGCCGTTGGCGCGCTGGCGGGCGGAGGGGGGGGCACTGGCACTGGAGAACCAACTGCTACCGTCAATATCACAGCTCCTGTCCCTGTCCCATAAAATCGCAGGCAGGCACATAAGGATGGTGGCAGGGTCTCTGCAAAAGCCACCAATATTGATTGATCAGGGAAAGAGAGATGGTTGTGTTGCATGTTAATTCAAAAAACGTCATCGAAACCGTCAAACCTGCAGTCCTGGCAACGTTTCTGGTTTTGATTGCCGCCTGTGGTAACAGCAGCACTGTCGAGATTGGAACAGAGGCTGAACAAGGCATTTCTTTTCCGGCTGAGATTCAAATGCGCGCCTTAACCGGCGGTACCTTGAACGCTTACATAACCTGCGGCTTTCCGGGGGGTGAACGTAAAGTCATGACTGTCGATCTGATTCAAGGGACAGCCAGTGCAAGCTGTATTGGTATGTCGCCCGAGGGCGCAACATTTTATATCGAGTTTGAGTTTGAGTCAGATATGCATGGAACAGTCGCGCTGGCTAATGCGACTAAAACAATGCAGCTTTTCCCCGGGAAAAATAACCTGGCCTTTGAGGAGAGCGATTATGTATACCTGTGCGTTATAGATTTTTCAGTTATCGGAAATTGCGAACTTGGAGCCTAGCAGACAGGTGGGCGATTAAAACGTGAAACAGCTTCATCTAAATAGGGGTTAAAAGCATGGCTGGCAGAGTAAAACAATTCACATTGGCATGGGTCTTGGCCATTTTGACCAGCCCTGTTTGGTCGGGAGGCCTGGGGAATACAATTGTGGGTACACCCACATGGACAGAGTACAGCAATGGCCAACAGCTCAGTGCCGATGTGCTAAATAATCACTTTGATTCAATCGCCGACGCGGTGAATGACAATGATGCCAGGGTATCGGTTATTGAGAGCTTCTTGTCTCAACAACGAGTGGGCTATGTGAGTGTTAATTTTTGGGGGATAGCTACTCCGGCGTGGCAGCAATCAGATCCTTCAGGGCCGTTTGTGGGTGCCTATAACGGCACTAGCGGCCTGGCTTATGTGAGTGGCTTAAGTTTCGTGGATGTTCCTCTGAGTTTGCCGGATTTGGCGGTTATTGATCAGTTGGAGGCCTATGTATACGATGCCAACGCCAGTTTCGATTTAGTGGTATTGATTAACAGAAATGATCTGATCAATGGGCCACAATTTCTGGAACCAGTTGCATCGGTGCTTTCGTCCGGGTCCATAGGAGAACAGACCTTAACACTGAACCTGTCGCCGACCTTCGCAGTGGATAATGCAAATTATGCCTATAGCGCAAGAATTGTTTTCGATTCTAGTGTGGTCGACGGAAGCCTTGGTTTTTACAGATTGCGAATTCGGTACATCGAAAACTGAGGCTGCTAGGGGGAGATAAAGATAGGAAGTTTGTCTTAATTGTTGGGGTGTGGATGAGTCGAGATGATGACTAGTTAGGTGTGATAACGGATGAGGTTTTTTGTTTTAGGTAACTTGCGATTGGCCGCAGTCAGCTGAGTGGTCAGCAGGACAGGAAAGTTACGCTAGTTTTAACCAGGGGGTATGAAATGCGTAATAGGAGCGTGCTGGTAAAGGTCTTAGCTACCTTTTCATTTTTTTGGCTAGCGGCAGTCGATGCCGCTATATGTCCTCATAGCACCCAGGAATCGATATATTATTCATTTTTGCCGGGCGATGTGCCTGAAAAAAGCTTTCAATATCGAGTGAACAATAGCGCTGTTGGTGAGGTTCAATTTTATATCCACCTTAGCAATCCGCCAGCAAGTGCGCCAAGTTTCCAAATCGCCGTTTTTAGCGACCCGAACGTTGTGGATACTGAGGTGCTCACAGATATTGGAGTACCGCCTGTTACAACTACCATTGGAGGTGATCAAGTCAGATTGGAGGAGCTTAGCACTGGGAGTTATAGATTAACCGTCACTTTTTCCAGTTATTATAACTTCGAGCTTGCCGAAGGCTCATGTGGACCGACTGAGCTGCCTGGTTTTAACTTTAACAAGGCTATAAAGCTGAATTTGTCTGGTTTGTCCCTCGGAGATGGTCATATACAAGTCAATGCAGTCAGTAAAACAAGTTCGGCCCCAGACGTATGTGATAGGCAAACGATATACGGTAATGCTGCTCTCGTAGCCAGGACATTTACTATCGAAGAACCATGTTCAACGGCCAAGCGGTCTGCTGATGTGGTTTTCGTGCTGGACCGCTCTGGTAGCATGGATGCATCAGCCGACCCGGATTCGGCTAGTGCCTCTTCGAAATTGGATGTGTTAGAAAACACGATAGGAACATTTTTCAATATTTGGAAACAAGAGGGGACACCGGGCGTACTTAATACATATCAATATACTCCAAATGACAAGGCGGGCTTGGTGTTTATTGACGAGGATTCAAGTGCGTTCAATATTGAGGGTGACTTTTTAATTCCATTTGGTCTTGAACCCAGTGACAATGTTGATCTTGATGCTCTTATCTATACAGCGACGAACCAACCGGATGCAACGGCCGGGAATCGGTATACGCATATTGGTGATGCACTCCAAATCGCATTAACCGCTTGTATCGACCCAGCAACAGACATGTGTTCACCTCATGGAGGGTTTGACGATAGCAGCAACAATTATCGGCATATTATTTTATTTACCGACGGCTATGAACAATTTTTGGATCATCCCGGGGCGGAAGTTGTGGTGCCTGCAGATCCGAACGTGGCGGCATCTTTAAATGCTCAACTACTCCCATCCTACGCTGTGCCGATTCATACCATTGGGGCGGGTGTTGCTTACGACACAGCACACAGCGATCTTTTGCAAAAAATGGCCTCTGACACGCAAGGAAAGAATCGTTTTACTACTGATTGGGAATCTGCGGCTGCTGAGCTATTTCTGGAACAATTGATCGAGACTTTTCGAACCAACACCTTGGGCATAATTGGCAGCCATAAAGATTCGATAAACCAGGGGGATGGGCCTTTAGATTACAAATTTCGAGTCAATCAATCTGTTGAACGGCTAGTGTTCGTATTGGTATGGCACTCTCAAAGACAGCATGACATGTTGATGATGGAGGTGTTTCCGCCAGGTGCTTCATCTCCTACCACCATTGGTATTGACACAACAGAGAGTTACCTCAACTTAAAAAATATCGTCTTGCCACTGGAGGCTGGGCCAAATGCGCACGTGGGTGAGTGGACGCTTAGGGTTAAAGAAGAGCTTTCCACAGGCTCAATGGGTTTCTATGCGGCGCTGCTTGCCGATGAACACAAGCTTGAATACCGGGCCGGGCCGGTGGCGGTAAATTATGCTACTGGCGACAAGATTAGGCTGCAGGCCAGCCTAACGCAAGATGGTATGCCGCTGAGCAATGCCAAAGTCGAGGCCAGGGTAACGCGTCCGCAGTCTGCTTTTGGCACTATGTTGAGAGTCCACCAGATTTCCGAAGAGGAATTGACGAATAATCCAGCGGGCCTTCACCCTGACAGCTTTCCCGGAAATTACGAGAGAAAGTTATATCGTCTCGCTCAGGATCCTCGTTTAGCACCACTGCTTGAGCCGGTTAAGGAGGTAGAGCCAGTTGTTCTCTTGGATAACGGTGATAAAAATAACGGCGACTATGTTGCCGGTGATGGGGTATACAGTGCTAGCTACAACAAAACGAAACTACCTGGTGAGTATCTGTTCGACATTTCCATGTCTGGTTCGGCACCTGGCATAGGTGAATTTTCCAGAACCGAGAGCGGCAGCTCTCTTGTCAGGGTCGACCCTGATCCGGGCGAATCAGAAGTGGTGGTTTCACGTATAGGTGAAACGGACGACCATCTGATCACCATAGTGCCGGCGGATCGCTTTGGTAATTTCATGGGTCCCGGTTATCCACATAAGATTCAAGTTTCCGCTTCTGGCGGCGGCACATTAGATACCGAAGTGCGTGATCCAAGAGAAAACGGTTCTTATCAATTGAAACTTAGTGGTGTGCCACAAGGCGCAGATCCTGAAATAAGCGTAACAGTCTCTGGAAAGGAAATTCAAAAATGCCCGATCTCAAGCTGTTTGCCTGATAAATATGCTATTTATGTCGGCTTGGGGGGTAATAGTCCGCAAGGAAGTTTTGATAGTGTTTACGATTCCGATGTTGGATTTCGTATTGGTTTTGAGTATCGGTACATGAGTCGGTTCTCCGTTGAGGCGGAGTACGGGCACGAAGAGTTTGATCACCTCGCTCCGCTTGATCTGGATCGCTTGTCGATTAATGCCAAGTATTATTTTGTTCTGGGTACGTTTCAATTGGCGGCGCGTGGCGGTGTAGGTGTGTATGATGCCGATCCCGGCGATACGGACTTTGGTGCAAATGTGGGCGCAACTGCTGAGTACCGGATAACACCCAGATGGAGTATTGATATCAACACGGACTACCACAATGTTTTCAGTTTCGGCTCAAATATTAAATTTCTGAATTTGCATGGCGGCTTTAGATACCGGTTTTGATGTGTGATTTATCACAGAACTGTTCTTTGGCTGTTGTGGTTATTGAATTTGATGAATGCGGCATGACCGGTATATATGCCTATGTGATACTTTTTTTCCGGTCAATGCGTTAAGGAGGCCACCGGTTTCTACATGCACGCAAAATGCCGTTGGTAATGAGGGAAACCCAGCACCATGAGCGACATCTTCGTTAGCTATGCAAACCAGGATCGCGACAGGATCCAGCCACTGGTTCGTGCACTGGAGAAGACTGGCTGGTCTGTGTTTTGGGACAGAACCATTCCTACCGGCAAGACGTGGCGAGAGGTGATCGGTGATGAGATCCATGAAGGCCGTTGTGTGCTTGTGGTCTGGACCAAAACATCTGTCGCTTCAGAGTGGGTGCAGGAAGAGGCCGAGGAGGGCAAGCGAAAGGGAATATTGATTCCGGTTATGCTTGATGCCGTTGAGCCGCCCTTTGGTTTTGGAAGTATTCAGGCCGCGGATCTTGTTTCCTGGGAGGGTGACGAGTCAGCGCCCGTCTTCGTGCATCTGCTCTCGGATATGGCCAACATTCTTGGGCTGCCACCAGGCGTATCTGCGGCAAACGCCCCTCCGCCTCGCGGTGACGGTGCGCAGAAGGCAGAGGGAGAGGTAAAGCGCAAGTTGCCTCGCATGCTTGTTTCACGACCTATATTGATGACGGCTGTAGTAATGGTTTTTGTCGCTGTTGGTATTTTCCTGACGATTCCACCAACAGAAGACCACAAACAGGGCGAATTGGTTGTAGGGCCTGCTACGCCCGAAATATTCAGTGACACTCTCCAGGACGGTCGTGCCGGGCCGGAGATGATAAAGATCCCGATTGGTGAGTTTCGTATGGGTGACATGCAGGAAAGCGGTGATCCGGACGAGCTGCCCGTGCATAAGATCTATATCCATAAGCCTTTTGCTATTGGTCGTTACGAAGTCACCTTTGACGAATACGATCGCTTTGCCGAGGCAACCGGACGCCAGTTACCAGACGATGCAGGTTGGGGCCGGGGCAGATGGCCGGTGATCAATGTCTCCTGGGAAGATGCGTTGACCTATGCCGATTGGCTCTCTGCTAATACCGGCAAGTCTTACCGGCTACCCTCAGAGGCGGAGTGGGAGTATGCCAGCCGCGCCGGTTCAGTCAGCCGCTATTGGTGGGGGGGTGAGGCAGAGATAGGCCTTGCCAACTGCGATGGTTGCGGCAGTCGGTGGGATGGGCGACAGACGGCATCAGTTGGTTCGTTTGAGCCTAATCAATTCGGCTTGTATGAAACAGCGGGTAATGTGTGGGAGTGGGTGCAGGATTGTTGGCACAAGAACTTCCACGGTGCGCCTAAGAATGGAAGAGCCTGGCAAGAGCCGCGAGATAGCGAGTGCGATGTGCGTGTGTTGCGTGGCGGCTCCTGGGATGATCCCGCCCGTTTTGTCCGTTCATCAAATCGAGACTGGAACTGGCCGGATAGCCGGCGCGACTCGATCGGTTTTCGTTTGGTACGGGATATGGATTGAGTCATCCGGTCAGTTTATTAGTACATCAGTTGAGGCTGCCTTGTCTTGCGTTCCCTTATTAATATCAGCGTGATGTTGTTTGAAAAGGAATTGTACCTCATCACGATATGGATTCAATTAGACAAGCATGCTACCTATTAAAACAAAAGCCCCGCAAATGCGGGGCTGGCAAGAACAGTTGTACTCAGGGGGAATTACGCTTCCCCCTTGGGAGTGGTTAAGCGGCGACGATGGGGATGATTGTCTCCGCCGCTTTTTGGTACTCCTCAATCTCGTTGAAGTTGAGGTAGCGGTAGATTTCATCCGCCATGGTATCGAGTGTTTTCACTGCGTCCATGTATTCAGCGATAGTCGGGATTTTGCCCATCTGTGCACAAACGGCGGCCAGTTCAGCAGAGCCGAGATAGACATTGGCGTCTTTACCCAAACGATTGGGAAAGTTACGTGTTGAGGTAGACATCACGGTTGAATTATCGGCGACACGGGCTTGGTTGCCCATGCACAGTGAGCAACCTGGCATTTCGGTACGGGCGCCGGCCTTGCCGTAGATGCTGTAATAACCTTCTTCGGTGAGTTGATGGGCATCCATCTTGGTAGGTGGTGCAATCCACAGTTTTGTGGGTACGGTGCCACCAAAGGTTTCCAATACTTTACCTGCAGCGCGGTAATGACCGATGTTGGTCATGCATGAACCGATGAAGACTTCGTCGATCTTGG
>CAMYNQ010000065.1 GCA_947259785.1 uncultured Chromatiaceae bacterium
TCCCCAGTAACGATATAATTTTTCTGTGTTCATCAGTAATCCAATACAGCAGTGCAGGTGATTGAGGCAAAGCCGCAAATCATAGCTTAAAATAGTAGGCTGTGCATCTTGTTGTCGGGGTGGCGGAATATGACTGTATTAGTTAATATTGCGGCAAGACCGGTGTGGCTATTTGGGTTTACTTGCGCCGACGATGTATGTCATGATATACATCGTTTTTAGCTGTACTTGGGTTGGGTTAAAACAATAAACAATATTACTGCTTGGGAGGCAAAATAATGTTGCAAACAGGTCAAATTCTCACTCTCTACGTACTTTGGTTTGTCTTTGCGTTGGCATTGGCTGCTTTTGTTCTGAAGAAGAATTCTTAAAAGTAAATAACTAGTTTTTTAGCGAGTTAATGTGCCTGCCTACAAAACAAAAAAGGTTTGGTTCTTTAATTTATCGACGTCCTGACGAGCCTGAGAGTAGGGTATGCCGTTAGGGGGAAATGTTTCACAAAGACAGAATCTGGGAGGGTGTCTTTTATTATGCGCACTTATTTAAAAAAGTTGGGGTCAGTGTCAATTGTAGCTATGGCTGTGGTTGCGTCTTCGGCGATGGCTAGCGGTAAGGTAACCGGTGCTGATTACGCTAACGGCAAGTCTATTTTTGAAAACGGTAAAGGTGATGTGCCTGCATGTAATTCATGTCATGGTGCTACTGGGCTTGGTGATGACAATATGGGTACGCCACGCCTGGCGGGGCAGATTTATCAGTTTTTGGCAAAGCAGTTGGATGATTATGCCAATGACAGGCGCATGGATACAACTATGTTTGTCATGAATGCCAATGCCAAAGGCATGAGTCCACAGGATCGCAAAGATGTTGCTGCTTATTTGAATTCTGTTGGACGAGTTTTCTCTGGTAAGCAATTGCAGGAAGCTTCAGGTGGGTCTGATATGGCTGCACTGAAAGAGAATGGTGTAGAGGTCGGTATTGCTCATATGGGTAAGGTAATTGTGAACTTCGGTGATGTTGAGCGTGGTATTCCTGCGTGTCTGTCATGTCACAGTCATAATGGTCGTGGTGTTGAGCCTATGTACCCGCGTATTGGTGAGCAGAAGTTTACTTATCTCGTTAGTCAGCTGAAGAAGTTCCGTGATGGTTCTCGTACTAATGATCCTATGAAACAGATGCAGGTCGTTGCTAAGACCTTGAGTGATGAGGATATTCTTAATGTTGCTACATATCTAACTCAGGCGCCACAAACCACAATGGGCAATACCCGAGTTCCGGTTGAGTACTTGCCATAGTATTGGTTGGTTATAATGTATCGAGACACGGAACTTTTCGGTGTCTCGGTAAACTAAGAAGGCGGATTAACCGCCTTTTTTGTTCTTGGGTGTTTTTGCAGAAGCTTGTGTTGGGAAAAATGATGTATGTCCAGTAAGAATTCAATGAAGCAGGGTGAAAAGGTTCTGTTTGGGATTTTTGGGGCGTTTATTGTTGCTGCGATCATTGGTTATGTAGTGCTTGAATTTGTTCGAATGAATTCTGATAAGCCGTTGTTTGAAGTTAAGACTAGTTATGAGTTTACCGAAGAGGGGCGGCGCGGATCGAAAATTTTTCGTGAATCAGGTTGTACTGCATGCCATCGAGCAATGAGAAATGGAACCAATATGGGTTTGTCGTTAGACGGTCTCGGTTCAAAACGTTCATATGAGTATATTTACTCATTTCTTAAAAAACCAGAAGAGACATACGCTGCTGCAACCATCGATCATGGTATGAGGCCGAAAGAGGCTGCTTATGTGCCTGAGATGGATGATGTAGATCTTAGGGCGATTGCAGCGTTTCTGTTTGGTCTAAAGGCTGAGCAGGGAGCGGCGTCATCCCCTATGCCGCCTGAAGGTAAGTCTCAGTTCATTGATAATATGTTGAAAGCAGTTGCTCCGGAAGGCTGGAAAGATAAATACCAGGATGTCCGTGAGTCAAAAGATGCAGAAGAGTAGTTGAAAGAGGTGAAGTTGTGATGGAGCAAGGTCGGCCGTGGGAAACGGATGTCGAATTTAGGCGGTATACGATTATGTTCGTCTATTGTTGCATGACCTACGCCATTATTGGTTTTTCGTGGGGGGCGTTGATGGGAGGGATCTCAGAATTTCGCCACTTTGTTGATTCTCGCGTACACGGTGATTTGATTGTTCGCGCTCATACACATATTAATTTGTTGGGATGGGTGGAGATGGCGATCTTCGCCGGAGTCTATTATATCATTCCGCGTTTGGTTCGCCGCCCGATCTATAGCATGAAATTGGTCAAGGCTCATTTCTGGACCCATAATATCGGGCTGGTTGGGATGGTTTTGTTGTTTACCATTGCTGGCTACCAAGGTGGAAATGCCAGTAAATATCAGTCTCTTGAAGCTGCTGAGGCGATTGTAAAGCCGCTTCTAGCGATGATGGGGATCTTTGGAACCTTGGTGTTGCTAGCTAATATCATATGGGCGTATAACATATTTCGAACATGTACTGGCTGGGAGAAGGAATGTGAAAATAAGTAGGTTTTTTCTATCTTTGTTGGTGGTTGTGCTGGTGGGCTGCGGTGCGGCCCCTGAAAATGCATTGCTGGTAGGTTCGCAGGCACCACCAGTTAAAACCAAGACTTTAGCAGATGTGGGGGGCGATTTTAGCCGAATTACAAGTTATCGCTACCCAGACGAACGAATGTATCAGTACTCACTTGATGAGGCTTTAATGCAAGGCAAGCCAATAGTGCTTGAGTTTGCAACGCCAGGGCATTGTACTGTCTGTGATAAGCAGTTGCAGATGTTGAAGGGCTTGATGGCTGAGTATGAAAATGATGTGATTTTTTTACATATGGATCAATACCAAAATCCTGAGGCATTTAAGGCGTTTAAAGTGATGGGTGACCCTTGGACCTATGTGATTGATGCCGGCCAGTTGGTGCAATACAAGCAGTCGGGTCGTGTGTTGTATGGGGAGCTGGAGCGTGTACTTAAGCGGGTGCTGGCTACCGAGGTGGGATGATGGCAAAGGTAGGAAGTTATAATTTGGCAACAGACAGGCGTGGCGCAACTTGGGATGCGTTATTGTATGTGCCGGTAGTGCTGTTGCTAGGGTCGTATTCGGCCAAGTCCTGGTATGGTGGGGATCAAACCGTGGCTTACGTTTTAATGTTTCTGGCCAGCTTTATATTTTTAATAGGCGCGAACAGGATTCTGGGTACGCGGTTAATGATGCTGCCGGCCTCACCGAAAGTGCTTGAGCTCGCCAAAAAGTCAGTGGCTGTTACAGTTAAGGGTGGTGAGAAGATAGAGTTGGTGAAAGAACTGCGTTATTTTCCTGATTATTCTGGTAAGTCATTTGGATTTGTTGGTATGGATCTGTCAGGCAAGAAGCGACAGTTTGTGTTTCATCGCGGGCAGTTTGCGCAAGAGTCTGATTTTAAAGATTTGCGTTCGCATTTATCAGTTTATAAGTAGTTTTTTCGGTGGCGGCTGTTCAGTCGCTGCGTCTTGTTTTAATGACATCCCAGGCCATAAAGGCCATCGCGCCTGCAGCCAGCAAACAGACTGCGGTGATGATTATTGTTTCGGTTTGTGGTTCAACAAGTCCGCCTATAAACATGTGGGTTGAATAGCCAAAAACAGTGATTCCTGCAATCGCTGCAATTGAATATATAAAAATTTCTTTCATTTTATAATCCGTTGTTAACTGTTAAGAGTAAATGCTTTTTAACAAAAGTGTATGTGAATTATACGGGCTGCTGAAGGGAAATACAGTTCGTGCATTTGTTGCCAGCAAAAAAACATTTACGATCTAAAAAAGCCTTGACTGGTTTGTAATAGGTATGCAAATATCGCTGGTCAGAGTTGGCTTTAAACTCATGTTGTATGCAGATAATAAAAAACCTGAGAGGGGGGCTCTTAAGGTAAGTCTGGATGAGTACGAGGTTGGCGTTACTGTAAATGGGTTGAGCAAACTGCAAATTGGAGGGGAAACATGGCTAATAACCTGACACCAGGTAAAACCTTTATCGTAAGTATGATTGCTGGCGTTACCACTGGTATGGGTAATGGTAGTGTGTTTGGTGCCGCATTAATGTGTGCACTGGGTCGTGGAATGTTTGAAAACTGGGGCGGCTGGGGTGGACAAGCATACGATCCATCAACATTTATGGGATTTATTAACTGGTGCATGATTGTTTTTGGTGTGGCTTTTGCTGGCATCATGCTGATTTCCTTGAATCGTCATGGTGAGCTGGAAGCGGCTGCAGCAAAATAAGCTGAAGTTTAATAAAGCAAAGTTTTTAAGTCTTACGTAATGGGTCAATAGAGAGGGTGCAATTATGACAATGCTAGCAACAGCACTGGGGATTATTCTTGCGTTTTTGAGTATGTGGTTTGCTTGGTATCTGATGATGCCAGGTGATCATAGTTAATTTTAAAGATTTCCACAGTAACAAGAAATTAATCTTCGAAAGAAGGGGGAGGTTGTAAACCATGTTGAAATACCTATTTAAGAGAAATGAGGATATCCCGCCAGGCACGTCTGCGGTATTCTTTGGTTTCTCTTCGATTATGTGGTTCGTTATAGGTACGGGCCTGGGTTCGTTTAATGCCGCTAAGCTGGCGTTTCCTGATTTTGTAACGGGTTCCGAATTGTTTTCATTCGGCCATATGCGTCAGGTTCACGTATTCGCGGTAATCTTCGGTTGGATATCCATGGCCTTCGCTATGGCTATGATGTACATCACGCCAGCCTTGGGTAACACCAAGCTATGGTCTGAAAAACTTGGTGTTTGGAACTGCTTTCTTTGGAATGTAGGTCTGTCTCTGGGTCTGACTCTGTTGTGGTTTGGTGTTTCGTCTGGTCGCGAATATTCAGATTTTCCATGGGTAATTGACTTGTATATCGCAGGGTTCATATTTTTGCCACTGGCTCTTAATGTTTGGATGACAATCGTTAATCGTCGTACTCAGGGTATCTACACTACTAACTGGTTCTTTGGTGCTAGTGTGTTCATGGTAACCATCGTTTTCATCGTTGGTAACGCCCCAGAATGGTTTAACCTGACCGGTCTGAGCGAAGCCTACATGACATGGTGGTTTGCTCATAACGTACTGGGCTTGTGGATCACACCAGTTGCCGCTGCGATTGCGTACTACACTGTACCTAAGGTTACTGGTAACCCACTGTACTCACATCGTATCGGTCATCTGCACTTCTGGTCGGTTGTTGTGTTCTACTCAACTCCAGCTGCGCATCATCTGATGTCTGCTCCGCTGCCTGAGTGGTTGAAGTCTTTTGCTTCAGTAGAAGGTGTACTCATTCTGGTACCAGCTATCGCGTTCGTATCTAACTTATTGTTGACCATGACTGGTAAGTGGCACATGTTTGTTGAAAACGTCGAAATCAAATTCACCATTACTGGTGTGATGATGGCGATTCCTTTGAACATGCAAGGTGGTTTCCAACAGACGCGTGCGATCAACTGGTATGTGCATGGTACAGGCTGGATCGTTGCTCATGCTCATTTGGCATTGTTGGGCTTCTCTACATTTCTGGAAGGTGCGGCGGTTTACTATGGCCTGCAAACACTCCTGCGTCGCAAGCTGTATTCGTTGGCGTTGGCAAACTTCCATTTCTGGTTCTTGTTGATCGGTTTCTCGATCTACTGGATTTCAATGACCATTGCTGGTCTGATCCAGGGTGCGGGTAAGATCTACGAGGTTCCCTACATTGACGTCGTAATCGCAGAGCATCCATATATGATTGCTCGTTGGATTGGCGGCACAATGGTCTTCACCGGTAACTTGGTATGGCTGTACAACATGTACATGACTGCTAAGGCTGGTACGGAAATCCCAGAAGGTCGTCTGCCACATGAACTGGCTTACGAACGTTAATAATAAGTAGGGAGGAATTCAAAAGTGGCATTTAGAGAATATAAAGTTGGGGCGCGCCTATTTGGTGTAGCCCTGGGGGGCTCGATGCTTATCACGCTGTATATGCCTACAGTTGATATGACATCCGTGGCTGTAACTGAAACTGGTTTGACTAAGCAGTTGTCTTATGGGCGCATTGGTGGTTTCTCTTATGAGGATCCATTGCTGCAAGGTAAGGGCAAGCCAAAGACTGTAACTTTGACTAAAGATCCAGCTACCAATGCTGACATGGAGGCGGTACAGGCTTTTGTTTATGAGCCAGGTATTCCATTTCCAAGTGGTATTAACCATCCTCGTACTCTGGGCCCGGGTGCTACTGAGCTAAGCGTAGATAAGGGGCGTATCGGCGAAGCTGACCACGATGCTGGGGCCGTGTTTTTAATTAGGCGTGGCAGCCATCAGGGTGAGACGCTGCATTATATTGAAAATGCAACTGCAACTCGTGGCTGGAAGTATGATCAGGTCTTGAATGTAGGTGGTGATGGAAATACGGCTTATGTTGGTTCTGGTAAAATCATGTTCGTTCGTGAAGGTTGCTGGTGGTGTCACACACTGCTGCCTGAGCAAACACAAGACTGGCAGTACTTTGGTATTCCGCCACGCCTAGGTGATTTCAATGGTGAATCGCCAACAGCGTTCGGTTCTGACCGTAAAGCACCTGATCTGTTGCATGTTGGCTCAAGAAACTCTTCCAAAGAGTGGATGATGATGCATTTCTTCAATCCTCGTCTGGTGCAGCCACACTCAATCATGCCTCGTTATGATTACCTTTGGGGTGATAAGGATGCTGATGGTAAGGCCATCGATTTTGATGGCTGGAGATCGGCTTATAATGAGTATGCGGCAGGTAATAGTCTTACTCCGCCTGACGTACCAAGTTATGCATCAGATAGTGAAATCCGCTACTTGATGGACTTTATCCTTAGCTTGAAATAGAGGGGAAAATATAATGGCATGGAAATTAGATAAACCGTTGTATTCTATGGCTGATGAAAGTCAGAATGAAACAGCAAAAAGAGTGTGGGAAGGTGAGAGCCTGGGTGGTATCTCGGAAGATAATAACCGCTTGCCACAGCCTGTTATTATGCTGCTTGGCCTGACCATAATCACGGCGTTCTTGATTACCTTCCCGCTTTGGGGGCAACGCCCAACAGCTGAGATATACGCTGAGTATATCCAAATGATGGACAGTCCTGCGGTTCAGGCGATCTCTGGTGATAAGGCGAAGATGGAATACTTGGTGAGTAACGTCAAGGACACCAGTCTGAAACCATTTCAGGAGCGTCACCCTTTGGAAATGGATGATCTGCGTATGATTAAGGATCAAGTCATTGAGTTGCAGCGCCAAGGGGTAGATTTGGGCGAGTACAGTGTTATTGGTTCTAAGGTTCTCATGGCGAACTTTGAAGGTAGACCGATTACGGATCCTGTAACAGGTAAGGTTAGGCCTGAGGCTAAACAGCCTTGGTGGGATAAAGGCTACACGATTGATATTTTTTACGTGATTTACTTTTGCGTGGCTGTGTTGATTGTTATCAAACGCCTGCCTCATTTTAGCTGGGAACCTGATCACAGCGTTGCTCACTAAGTGCACATAAGGAGACTTAACAATGATTGATATTGATAATCCACCACTGGTAATGCTTGGTGTAATAGTGGTTGTTTTCGTGGCACCATATATCTATAGCTTTTTTATTGATAATTATGAAAAGAAAAAGCCTGGTATTAGTACGTACGGAAGATAAAAATAGTGGGCCTTGGCCCATGATAGCAACAAGATTTAATGCCGCTCTCTGAGCGGCATTTTTTTTGCTGTATAATGCGCACCTGAATTGGTTTAGTGGTTAGTGGGTATACAATGATTTATTTCGATACATTAGCAACCTTTACCTCATTTGATGGTCTATCTGTGAAGGCGATAACTGATGATCGTTGGGGAGTTGAAGGCTTATACAGTCAGCAGTTTAGCGTCGGGATCTTTTTCTTCCTGATGATGTGCATTGTCTTCTTTACGATTATTGTTATTAAGTTCATGAGCACCGGTGCAAAAACTAGCGCAAATGAACCAGCAGCCAAAGGTTTGAAAACCGGTGAGAAGGTTATGTTTCTTGCAATATTTCTCGGTATTATTGCGGCAGTGATTATGGCTGTCATGCAGTTGCTACAAGGTTATCTTTTTTAAGGGAGACAGAGATGGATTTAGATAAATTACCCGACGGCTGGACTATATACGTCTGGCTGGTGGCCGGTGCATTAATTATTATTGCAGCTATTGTTGCGATGCGCTGGGCTAAGAATAATGATCAGTTTGATGAAGACATCAAGTACCTTGTTTTCGATGAAAATGATAAGGATAAAATGACGCCTGAGGATTTTAAGAAAAGTCAGGAAGTGCTGAAAGCGCAGATGAAGAGCCGTGATGAGCATTTGCAAGCACAACGAGAGCAAAATAAATAAATGCGTAAAGGGGAAAAAGGGATACTGTTTACGATTCTGATATTTGTCATAGCGTTTACTTTAATAAATAGCTATCGCAAGGGTCAGGATGCGAGTCCGGATAAAGGTATTCCATTTTACTCCACGGCACCTGAAGCTCTTCAGGAAGAAGGTGGTGAGCTGGTTCGTCAGCTGAAGTGCCGTGATTGTCACACCCTCTGGGGTGTCAGAAATGCAATGCAGTCTGTACCGTCGCCTGCTCTTGATGGTATTGGTTCTTTGCGTGATGAAACCTGGTTGTTTGATTATCTTTCAGCTGAAGACCCCAAACAGATATTGCCTTCACGTTTAAAGGCTGAGTATCAGATGCCTTCATTTGCATATTTACCCGTTGAAGAACGAAGACTTTTGGCAAAGTTTCTTGCAAGCCTCAAGGTAAAAGACTGGTATCTTGAGGAGGTTAAGAAGGTTCAGTACGAAAAGCTGACAGGAAAAGATTACCAAGGAGGCCTTGAAAATGAATAGGCGTTTATTGGCAATCCTAATGGGTATCGTAGCGATAAGTGTTGGTGTGTTAATTAATTACTTTGGTGATCGGTTGATAAACTATGTCGCCCCACCGCCTGGTATACGGCTTGAATTATTCTGGGGTGTTTCAACATTCAGTCCATACTGGGTGCTAGCCCTTTTTGTGCCACCTCTGATAGCCGGGTTTGTTGTTTCAATGATCTACGGTCTTGGTGGCAAACTGATCTGTTATTTCGTGCCTATCATTGTTCGTGGTTTTAGTTATTATCAAATGATGGGGCAAGATGACCTGCCGGATGGTGTTACCCTGCTGCCATTTGGGTATTGGGTTTTAGTATTGATAGTTGCCATCGAAGCAGCCGCAATTGGCGGTGTGTTCGGTGAAATTTTAATGAAAAAGACCTATGGACGTCGTCCTCGGCATTTGCTCTATAAAAATGCGGCAGATAATAACTCTCCAAATCCAGAAAGTTAATGAAAAATAAAGTCTCAAGTAGGCGTCAGCTTTCGGAAGCTGAGCGTCGCAAGCGTAAGCGTTTTCTCAGTGCAACACTGGTAACATGTGCGGCGATTGCAATGGTAGGTGGTGCCGCTCATGTTGTCGATATTGGCTATACCCGTGTGTTTGCAGATATGCCAAGCAAGGCTGGTTATGATATCGCCGAAATGAAGTCCCGCATTCGAGCTGCCGGTGAAGACGTTACTATGCATGAGCGTCACGAAGCGGGAAAAACTGAGGTCTACCACTATACCGAGTCTGAATTGTTGGCTTTGGTTGGAGAGGAGTTGTGGCAAGAGGTTAATCAAATGGTCACTATTCCGGCTGGCCCATTCCTGATGGGCTCAGATAGGATTAGGACGAGTGAGCAGAACCGTCCTCAGCATGAGGTAATGCTGCCTGAATACCGAATGGCTAAATATCCGACTACAAATATTCAATACGCCCAGTTTGTAAGTGAGCAGGGCTATCGACCCCCATTGGATTGGGAAGATGGCCATATACCTGAGGGTGTTGAGTTACATCCGGTGACAATGATTTCCTGGTATGACGCCAGTAATTTCTGCACTTGGGCAAATAAACGTCTGCCGCATGAGGTCGAATGGGAAAAAGCTGCTCGAGGTGATGATGGTCGCCGTTGGCCTTGGGGTGAGTTAATGGACACCTCCCGTCTTAATACGTATTACAGCACTGGTTCGGCGACAAATGTTACCCAATATCCTAATGGCGCAAGCCCGTATGGGGTGATGGATATGGCTGGGAACGTATATGAATGGCTTGAGAGTGATTTTCTACCATACAAGGGTTCTCAAGCAGGCCGGGAAGTATTCCAGGGCAAGATTCAGGTTGCATCCACTCCGGCTGATCGGGCGATGAAGGTCGTTGACCTGGTTGGTGTTGATGCAAAATATAAAGTGTTGCGTGGCGGTTCATGGAAGAGTGATCCATTCTCAACCACCACCTATCACCGCAATTTCTCATGGCCGCATTATGCCTCTGACTTTTTTGGTTTTAGATGTGCGGCGGATGGTGAAGAAGTAAAGGGTAAAGGCTAATGAAAGATTTTTATGGTCGCTTGGCTGGATTTATTTCGTTGTTATTATTTATGCCAGAGGCAATGGCGGACAGCTATCGCTATTTGCATGTAACGATTGATACACCATGGCTTATTTTTATATTTCTCTTAGTTGCGATTATGATGCCGTTTATTCTAATGGCGATCCTCTATTGGCGTAATGCCATGCGTCGTAATGCGGAAGACGATGCCAAGGGTGAGAGTTAAGATGGGATTGTTTGTTTGTTTCAAGCAACGCTTAGTCGGCTTATCGAAACTGCTGTTGTTACCACTTTTATTGACTATGGCGATGCCTGCCTCTCAAGCCCAAGAGCATCAGCCGGTTGATGATAGCCTGGAGGTGATGGAAATCTTCAAGCAGGATGCTATGGAGAAGCAGGCCTCAAATGAGTTGACTGATGAGGAAAAGCACAAAATCCTGTTTTACATGGGGGTTGCTCTGTTGATTTTGTTGTGTACAACGGCCTACCTTGGTGTCTCAATGGTGGTTTTTAATCAGGAAGTATTTGTCAAACACATGATATCTGCGGGTCTCACGGTCACCTTGGGGCTAGCTCATGCTGTCGTCGCAGTTGTTTGGTTTTTCCCCTTCTAGAGTGTCCAAGAAGTGTGGTTAATAATGCAGCCAGACTGTAACAGGTAGGCGGCGTGACACGCGAGATCTTAAATCCCTTAGTTTCTACAAGCACTTTTGCTAATGGGGTTGCTGGGCTTTACTTTTTTTCCGGTGCTGTTGGTCTTGCCTATCAAGTTTTGTGGGCACGAATGCTGTCACTGCAGTTTGGTGTCAGCATCTTTGGTGTCGTTATTACTGCTGCTGCGTTCATGTTGGGGCTGGGTATTGGTGCGTTGGTAGGAGGATGCATTAGTCAGCGTCAAAACTCTCCATTGCGCCTATTTGCGATGATAGAAATTGGTGTCGCCGCATACGCCTTGTCGCTGCCATTTATTCTACGACTGGTTGATGTTGGTGTTTTGCAGGCCGCACCGGAAAGCCTGGCAGCTTGGTATGCCTTGCAGCTGACGGCCGCGCTAATCCTAATAACCCTGCCTGCTACGGCAATGGGGATTGGTTTCCCGTTGGTGCTGAAGACTATTCGCAATACGCCAATCTCGCTCGGTTGGATCTATGGACTGAATACCTGTGGTGGTGCCCTTGGTGCCCTGCTACCGTTGCTGTTATTGCCTACTCTGGGCTGGGTTATGGCTGTTTGGGTGATTGCCTTGGTCGGTGCGCTGGTGGCGACGCTGGCCTGGCGGTTATCACGCCATCAACCTCATGAGGCGATGCAGAATCAGCAGCAAAGAAGCTCATCTGGTTTTGTCGTCTCACTGACCCTACTTGCATATGCCGCCGTCGGCGCGGCGGCATTGATTCTGGAGGTGGGCTGGACTCGCCTGTTTGGAATGCTGTTGTTGCGCACCGAATATGTCATGGCGATCATCCTGGCAGTGTTTCTAGTGGGGATAGGGGTTGGTAGCCTGCTGGCCAGGCACTTGCGGGCTAGATTATGGTTTGATCTGCTGCCTATTGTTGCCGCCATCTGTGCACTATCGAGTCTGTGGTTTATTCCACCATTAGCGGGCTGGGTCGAACAAGCTGAGTTTAATTCTCTTGCTGCAGCGATGCTGGCGCAGGGTTTGGCCATTGCCGCCCTGACCCTGCCAGTGACTCTGCTATTGGGTGCCTGGCTGCCAATGCTAAGCAGGCGCCTTGGGCAGGATAAATCGATTGCTGCTGTTTTGTACGGCGCCAACTCTATTGGTGCGGCTGCAGGCGCCTTGTTGGCTGGTTTTGTTTTGATTCCTTGGCTGGGAACCGCAGCGACAATCGTGCTGGCAGCGTTATTGTTGTTTGTGGCTGGCATGGCCTGGGCCGCGCGGCGTAGTTGGTTGGCTCTGCCATTAATTGCCGCACTGGCATGGCCGGTGCTGCAGTTGCCAGCAGTTAATCAGTTGCTGCCACAGCAGCAGGCCAATAGTATTGATTTGTCAGTCCATGAAGATGCTCTGACGATTACCCACGTGGTTGAGCGTAAAGATGGCCAGCGTTTGTTGCTGGCTGATCTACAACGTATGGATGCCTCATCTGAACCGCTGGCGGTGGTGTCGCAGCAGAATCAAGTGCGTTTACCTTTGTTGCTGCATCCAGAGCCAAAGCAGGTATTGTTTCTGGGCTTAGGTACTGGCATTACTGCTTCCGCATCATTGCCTTATCCAGACATGCAGCGCACTGCGGTGGAGTTATCGCAGGGTGCCATAAATGCCTCGCAGGCTTGGTTTGCTGAAGTAAATGCTGATGTTGCCGGTCAGATGCAAATCGTTCGCGACGATGCCCGTCGTTTCCTGCAAACAACAAAGCAGGATTACGATGTCATTATCGGTGACCTGTTTCATCCCGACCTGGTTGGTCGTAGTGCTCTGTTGTCATTACAACAATTTCAGCGCGCCAAAAGTCGTCTTGCCGATGGTGGTCTGTTTGTGCAGTGGCTGGCGCTGAACCAGTTTGACCCAGGGTCGTTGCAGGTGGTGCTGCGAACCTTCAAACAAGTCTTCCCCGATGCGGTGATGTTTGTCGATGGCTTTCGTCTGGCCTTGGTCGGTGGAGTGGGTTGGCAGGTAAATATAGAAGCCAGTCTAAAAAACCTTTCAAGGCTTAACGTTACGGCCCAGGATGCGGCGACAGGCACTGAAGGTTTATGGAGTTGGCTGGGGCGCTATTGGGGGGGAGTGCCTTCCTCCGAAGGGGCTGTCCAGGGTGAGTGGGCACCGGTGATCGAATACCATCTGCCTCGGGCCCGTTATCGTGGTGAAATGGATTTGGTCGTGTTGGTAGAGTGGTTGTTGCAACAACGGCCCCATTTTTCACAGGCACAGCAATCCCTGGCAGTCAGCAAGGCTCAATCAGAGTCATTCGAGCGCGGTTATGTCGCCACTGAACTGGCGTTACGATCCTGGATGGCAGAACTGAAAGGTGATGTCAGCCAAGGGCAGCGATTGTTACAACTGGCCTATCAGGCAAACCCTAAAGATCGTTGGGTTAGTGGGGCCTTGGCGGATCGCATGTTCGCAGGGCTGCAGGCCATGGTTGAGCAGGGCGCTGATCCCCGCAACGCCCTGGAGTCGATACTCTACATCAGGGCGGACCATGTCGAGGCCCTACGTGCCTTGTGGCAGCTAGAACAGGCCGATGGCAACCCGCTTAGGGCGGATGAATACCGTCGAATGTTGCAAGATTTAAGCCCTCTGGATGCCAGTTTACGGCACTAGATTTGCCAGCTGTTTAGGTGAAAAGAAAGCCTCATCGTGGTAAATTACGCCGATGAGTAGTAACAATACCTTGAGCGACATCCCCGTCGTCGTTGAGTCCCGCAAGCCAAGTTATAAGCTGCATTGGCAGCGGCGTGGCTTTCAGTTTTTTGTGCTGGCGATGTTGCTGATTATTCCGATGAGCGGCCTGTTTCGCATTGATCCGATTCAGGGTGCCTTCGTTATGCTGGATCGGCAGATCTGGTTTTCCAACTTTGGTATCGTGTTTGGTTTCTGGATGGTGATGGCCGGCCTTTTGGTGATGCTTTACTCGACCCTGGGGACCGTTTTTTGTGGTTGGGTTTGTCCGCAAAATACCATCTCTGAATGGGCAAACCAGTTGACTCACAAGCTGCTTGGTAAACGTGCTGATTTGAGTATTGATGGTACGCCGATGAAACTTTCAATGGCCAAGAATAAGCCGTTGAACTGGCTGGTGCTTTCGCTGATTCTGGCTTTGATTGCCGCTATTATCTCTCTGATCCCGTTGTTTTATTTTTACGAGCCGATGTTGATCTGGAAGTTTGTCAGTTTTCAACATGATCCTGGTCTGGCGCCGTCATTGCACTGGATTTATATGGTTTTCTTTTTGATCGTGCTTGTAGATATCACCATGATTCGTCATTTTATGTGTCGATTTATGTGTATCTATAAAATTTGGCAGCACACATTCAGAACCAAGCAGAGCTTGCATATAGCCTATGACAAGTCGCGTGCGGATGAGTGTGAAAAATGTAATTTTTGCGTTAGCTCCTGTTTTTTGGCGATTGATCCGCGTCAAACCGATGTCTATGACACATGCGTCAATTGCGGTGAATGTGTGACTGCCTGCAATAATCTCCAGGTGCGAAAGCAGAGTGGCAAGGATGGACTGCTCAAATTTGCTATGGGCGAGCAGCAGGGGCAGAACTTCGCTAATTTTAAAACCAATAGAAATGATTTGTTCGCCAGGATGTCGTGGGTGGCGCCAATTCTATTGATTGGCAGTCTGTTGATGGTGTGGGGAATTTGGGGCTACGAGCGTTATCATGTTACTGCTTATCGCGCAGATGTTATGCAAGGAGATATGATTCTCGATTATCGTATTTCTGTGGCGAATAAATTTTATGAGCCGACACGGCTGCATGTTGCGGTGGAGGGGCTAGAGCCAGAGTTTTACTCTTTGCAGACTAATGCGGTTAACTTTGAAACTGCGGGGCGGATTAATGTCGAACTGAACATTAGTCCTGACCTGCCCAAGGGGCTGCACCCTGTGCTGGTGCGGGTTAAGTCTGAGGATGGCTGGGAAGAAAGTTTCCGCGTCCAACATTTTTCGGCAGGTAAATCATGAGTGATAATAAACGTAAGCCCTTATCTAAGGATAAGTTGACTGCAATCGATAGCCATTGGGGCGAAAAACCGGCCGACCATTTTGGTTATGCCAGTGATGAAGAGCGTCGTGCCACGCGTGGCATGGAGGACTGGGAGTTGTTGGAGTCTATCCCTGAATCTCAAAAGCCGATTCCAAAATGGTTTTATGGTGTGATTATCACTGTGTTGTTATTGTCGATTGGTCTAAGTTTTCCGTACTGGGGTGATAGGGTTGGTTATGAACGTGACTGGCTGGACTGGGGGTATGCAGTTGCCTTAGGTTATCTCAGTGTGGCATCAGTCTTTGTTTATTATATGGTGCGCATGTATGGCTCCAAATTTGGTGGTCGTCTTGATGAGGATCATTCTGATGAAGATCAGCAGCAAGATAAGACAGAAAAATAA
>CAMYNQ010000066.1 GCA_947259785.1 uncultured Chromatiaceae bacterium
CGTGGTGTTTGAAAGCTAAAAACCTGCATGTCCTTGCCTCTATTTGTGGATTATTTAAACAGGCTGAATAAGGTTTAGTGGAGATTTTGCTATAAAGCCCTTCACAAGATATCGGGGCTGGCGAGCGGAGCTTTAGTGCTAATTTGGCACAAAAGTAGCCGGCTGGTTTTTTCGATTAAGAATCAATTGGCTAGATGCTTTTGTGGTGAAAAGGTGCGCCGGACAGTGTGTCCGGCGCAAGGGTTTAGAGCTTGAGTGCCTTGGCGTAGGCGGCATCAGAAATGTCACTCCAAGCATCATTCGACTGACTGAACGACTTGTAGGCCTGATAGACTTGGCGAAAACTCAGGTCCTTAGCGGCTTCTTGTTCCAGCGTTTCCTGAGTCAAATGTCTGAGTTGCTTGATGACGTCAGCGGGGAACTCCAATATGTTTACCTTGTGATTCTGTTTGAGCTCTTGTAATGCCGTCATGTTTTTAGCCTCAAACTCGGCATGCATCCAGATATTGGCCGCCGCCGCTGCCGTTTCTATCATTAACTGATATTCCTTGGGTAGCTCGGCCCAGGCCTTACTGTTAACGCTTAGCTCAAGCACTGGGCCCGGTTCATGCCAGCCAGGATAGTAGTAGTTTTTAGCGGCTCGATGCAGGCCCAGGCGTTGGTCATGGTAAGGGCCAACCCACTCGGTGGCATCGATGGTGCCGCGCTCCAGGGCGGTATAGATTTCACCACCAGGCAGTAGCACAGGGTTAACGCCAGCCTTGGCCATAACCTTGCCGCCGAGGCCAGGGATGCGCATCTTCAGTCCTTTGAGATCGGCGATGGAGTTGATCTCTTTGCGAAACCAACCACCCATTTGTACGCCAGTATTGCCCATGGGGAAGGGAACCAGGTTGAATGGTTTGTAGATCTCACGCCACAATTGCAGGCCACCGCCTTTATATAACCAGGCGTTCATGCCCTGGGCATTCATACCGAATGGCACGGCGGTAAAGAACTGCGCTGCCGGCACCTTGCCTGACCAGTAATACGCCGCGCCGTGGCCCATTTGCACGGTACCCTGTGAGACGGCATCGAAAGTTTGTAAGGCAGGAACCAGTTCGCCGCCAGCATAGACGCTGATGCGCAAACGGCGGTCACTCATCTCTTCAATGTCCTTGGCGAACTTTTCCACACCCTCCTGAAAGATGGGGAAATTAGGTGGCCAGGTGGTGACCAGTTTCCAGTTGAAGCGCTTGCGCGCGGCGATAGCAGGTGCTGCTGTGGTTGCGCCTGCTGCCAGCAGCGCACCTCCAGCGGCCTTTTTAATAAAATCGCGGCGTTTCATTGTGTGTCTTCCCGGTAATTGTTATGAGTTTTTATTGAAATGAATGGTAGCCCAGCCTGCTCCGGCGGTGCAAATTCAGTTCACATTTGGCACGGCGGAAGGGGGCATGTAATTTTTCTCAAGTTTGGGCGGGCTTCGGTCGAAAAGTTAGCAAGCATTGTAGGCTTTTTGTGAGGCGTTGGCTTGTTTCAAACTGACGTTACGTTATTACGGCCTAGATAGATTGATTTAGGTAGATAACGAATTTTATAGGTGAGGAAATGATAGGAAATAAACCAAATATCTTGCTGGTTGATGATGAGCAGTTTTTGGCCAAGGGTATCTCAGTGATAATTGGCAGAAAGCTTGATTGTAATGAGCTAGTAGTCGCTATGGGTGGTGAGGAGGCCTGGCAGCTGTTGCAGGAAAAAGATATTGATATTGTGATTTCAGATTGGAATATGCCGAAGAAGAGTGGTGCCGAGCTACTGCGGGATATGAAGGCAAACCCGAAGACCAGCAATATTCCCTTTTTAATGCTATCGGGCCGCAGTGATGTCGACAGCATCAAGGCGGCGCAAGAGGCGGGCGTGGTGGAATATATCGTTAAACCGTTTAATGGTGACGCGTTGGTTAGCAAGATCAAAAAATTGCTGAATATGTAATTTAATTTAACAATAGGTTCTTGCCGCGGCTTGTTGTTTCGCCACAATTATTATTCATAGAGATGAATTGATATGAAGTATCTAGTCAACCTGCTGCTGTTACTAATGTTAGGAGTGGGTACAGCACAATCAGTTGAGCTGAGCGATGCAGAGATCAAGAAAAGAATTATAGAATCAGACCCCGCCAAGATTGTAAAAATGATTCAAAAGGGGGGTTATGTCATCTATTTCCGCCATGCTCATACCGACCATAGCCAGTCTGATAATAAACGCCAGGATTTGGCATCCTGCGTAAACCAACGCAATTTGGATGCTTTGGGTAAACGCGAGGCCAAAGTGATTGGTGCTGCGTTTAGGTTGTTAGAAATTCCGGTGGGCGAGGTTCGTTCCAGTCCTTGGTGTCGCGCCAAAGACACAGCCACACTTGCCTTTGGGCGTGCAGATATCAGCTATGATCTCAGTTTTTCAATTTCTAAAAGTAGAGATGAAACAGAAACGTTGGCTAAGGCGCTAAAAAAGATGCTGGCAGAAAAGCCAGAAAAAGGCACGAATACACTTTTATTTTCCCATACCAGCAACCTAAAAGATGCGGCGAATGTTTGGCCTAAACCCGAGGCTGCCATGGCCGTCTTCAGGCCTCATGGTAAAGATGGTTTTGAATTTATAGGCGTGATTAAACCAACCTACTGGCTCGCCATTTTGGCAGAAGCACAATAATGCTAGTGTTTTTTTATTAGGGCTGCTGTTGTGTTGATTTCCCCTAAGCGCCTGCTGGATAAAGCCTCTCTCAGAGTTAAATTTTTTGTCGCGCCAGTGATTGCCTTGATTGCCATGGCAACATTGGTGGTGCTGTTTACCTATGGGATTGTTGGCATAAAAGATAAACAGCATGACATCGTAGAAAATGACATCGTAATTATAGAGGGGCTCTCTGAGATATCGGTAGAGGTCTCACAGTTCCATTCAAAAGTTTATGACATTCTGTTGTCTGCAAAAGACGGTGCCGATGAAGAGGCTGTTTATGAGGCTGGCAAGCCGGTGATTGAAGGGCTGGTTAGATTGGAAAAGGTGTTGATTTCTGCTAGAGAAACGGTGGAGATGGGCTTGGCGCACTGGGATGGATTTTCTCATATTGTTGATGATTTTGGTTTATATAAAAACATCGCGATCACTGCGATTGAAATGTCTATGGTCAATCCTGAAGGTGCCAAGGAGCAGCTTATTTTGGCTGATGATTTATTTGGTCATTTAGTGCTTGATATACAAACGGGCCTTAAAACAATTGGTAAGGACGTTGCTGAAGATTTGGGTGAGCAGCGCGAGTTAATGGATGATGTGTTGCGGTTGTTTATATTGATATCTGTTGCAGCAATTATAGGTACCTTTTTAGTCAGTATGTATTTATCTGGGGCGCTAACAAAAGAGTTCGCGTTGTTAATCGATGCCATGACTGGGTTGTCGAATGGCAGAAGAAATATTGATATTCCAGTGAGTCATTCAGGCAAAGAGATGATCGTGTTGTCTGATGGTGTTGCTTCTTTTCAGCAGAGTTTGGAAAAGATTGATGAGCAACGCTGGGCATTGGAAGAAAGTAATCAGCTGATGAGGTTAGAGATCAGGGAGCGTGAAAAGACTGAGGCTGACCTTGTCGAAACACGTTCTCGTTTTCAATACACATTGGATCATAATCCAACAATTATCTACACCGCCAGGACAAGGGGTGCCATGCTGGATGTGATGTTTGTAAGTGAAAATGCAAAAAAAGTGATTGGTCATGAGGCGATGGATTTGCTGGGTGACAAACGTAAGTGGCTGGCCCGACTTGAAATAGAGGATGGTCGTTTCCTGAACAAACAAATTTCTGAACTGTATAAAAAAGGCAGTCTGGTTCGTGATTATCGAATAAAAAATTCTGCCGGTGATTTTATCTGGGTGCAGGATTCACTGACCCTGAGTTATGGTGATGAAGGGCTGGTAGATGTGTTGGGTTCATTGACCAATATTACTGAGATTAAAGAGGCGGATGAAAAGCTGCAAAGGGTGAACGCTGAACTGTTTGATCTGGCATCTGGTCTGGAAGAAAAGGTTAAGGATAGAACGCTTGAATTGGAAAAGGCCAATCAAGATCTGGAACGACTCAGTGAAGCCAAGTCTGAATTTGTTTCCATTGTCTCTCATGATCTGAGAACACCGTTGACGAGTATTAAGCTGTTTTCTGACATTATGCTTGACGATCTCGATGATATTGATAAAGAGTCTCAGCAGGAATACCTCTCTATTATCAGTGCTGAAACCGATCGCCTCAGTCGTCTGATTACTAACGTACTGGATTTTCAAAAAATATCAGCGGGAAAAATGCAATGGAATGATGACTATGTTGATGTTACTGAGGTCATTCGTGAATGTGTTCGACCGTTTAAAATTTCGGTGGAAGCAAAGGGGCTTGAGTTCTTGTGTGAGTGTGATTCAGGTGATATCAAGACGCAAATAGATGGCGATCGTCTTGCGCAAGTGGTTTACAACCTGTTGTCGAACTCGCTTAAATTCACCGAGGATGGTTATATCAAGGTGAGCCTGAAAAAATTGCGAACGGTCGATGGTGAAAGTATAAGGTTGTCTGTCTGTGATACAGGCCCTGGCATGGAAAAAGAGCAGTTGGAGAAGATATTCGAACCCTATGAGCAAATTCAGGGTTCAGTCAATATGGGCAAGGGCACTGGCTTGGGTCTGTATATCACCCGCTGTGTTGTTGATCGTTACCATGGCCGAGCCTGGGCAGAAAGTGTGCTGGGTGAAGGTGCAACATTCAATATAGAGTTGCCGGTTAGACATCCAGAAAGTTATAGCATATAGGATGAGCTAGATGAATTCTCCTCAAAAAATACTGATTGCCGAAGATGAAGTCCATATTGCCAAGGCGATTGTCGCAATACTCAAGAAGGGTCTTCCTGGCTTTATAATTGATCATGCAAAAAACGGTGCTGATGCTTGGGAGAAGGCAAAATCCGGCACCTATCAGATCATTATTTCTGACTGGAATATGCCCAAAAAAAATGGCGACGAGTTGCTTTCCGATTTGCGGTGCAACGAGAATACAGTCACAACGCCGTTTATCATGCTTACCGCAAAGGGGGATAAAGACAGTTACGAGGCTGCACTTGAGGCGGGTGCCAATGGTTATGTGGTGAAGCCATTTAAGACGCCTGAGTTTATTGCCAAGGTAAAGGGGGTGCTTGATATTAACGGTTCTGCATGCGTGATTGAAACAGTCAATGATAGCTCTCCGATTGAGCTTGTTATTGATAAATTTAAACAGGGCTATGTCAAGTTGCCGGTATTGCCTGAAGTTGTTGTAAAGGTAAGTGAGTTGTTTGAGCGCGGTGAGGTGGCGATTGATGAGTTAGCCAGAGTGGTTGAGTTGGATGCGGCTATCGCCTCGCAGTTGATTAGTGTTGCCAATAGCCCGTTGGTGCGCGGTAGTTCAGATTGTATTTCGGTTGATAGGGCAATTACACGACTGGGATTGGACGAGACTAAAAGTTATGTTGTCGCCTTGTCCCATAAAGGCATGCTTGTTTCAGAAAATTGGATTTTGAAAGGGGTGCTTGAGGATTTGTGGTGGCATTCCCTGGCGATAGCCTACTGTGCAAAAATATTGGCACGTGAATTAGATCACCAGCAACCTGAAAAATTGTTTCTGTTTGGGTTGTTGCACGACATTGGCAAGCTGCTTTTGGTAAGCATCGTCGATGATTTGTCTAAGTCTAATTCCTGTTTTGATGAGCCTGCGGTGAAAGGTGTTATGCAAAAACTTCACTCTGATTTTGGCGCGGTATTGCTTAAAGAGTGGAAGTATAATGATGAATTTCAGAATATTGCCCAGTATCATCACGTGCCATTTAGCTCGAATGAGGTGAGCGTTGAATTGCTGATAGTATATTTGGCCAACCTTATGGTAAGTAAGATTGGTTTTGCTAAAGATGAGGCTGAGCTTGCGAATGTTACGTCGTCTCAAGCGGCAACAAAGCTTGGTGTTTCTAATAAGATGATTACATCTATGCTCGAAGAAGCAAACGCGTGTTTGCTCGCGGTGAAACAGGTTTTGTAGTTGTGTGGTGACTATTTTGCGTGACAGTGTTTAGCAGGGGTTAAGGTTGGCGTAGGCGATTACCAGCCATTTGCTGCCGGCATCATCAAAGTTGACCTGCACCCGGGCACTACTGCCCTGCCCTTCATGATTGAGTAATACGCCTTCACCGAACTTTTGGTGAAATACCCGTTGCCCGACAAAAAAACCTTCCGGTGCTTCCTGACTGTATTCAAAGTCGTCATTAGCACTCGCAGTGCTGGTGCGTTTGATTGAGGCTTTGGGGCGGACGGTATGTATCAACTCATCCGGGAGCTCGCTGACAAAACGTGACGGCAGTGCGTAAAGCTCTTGGCCGTGCAGGCGCCTGACTTCGGCGTGGGTGATGTAAAGTAGTTGGCGGGCGCGGGTGATGCCGACGTAGCAGAGGCGCCGTTCTTCGGCTAGGCGACCTGGTTCTTCCATCGACATTTTGTGCGGAAACAGCCCCTCCTCCATGCCGCAGAGAAAGACCAGTGGAAACTCCAGCCCTTTGGCCGAGTGCAGGGTCATCATCTGGACGCAATCTTCCCATGGGTCACCCTGCCCCTCCCCTGCTTCCAGTGCTGCGTGGGCAAGAAAGGCGGTGAGCATGTCCATGCCTTCGGCGGTTTCTTTATCATATTCAAATTCACGAGCAGCGCTGACCAGTTCTTCCAGGTTATCTACTCGGGCCTGGCCCTTTTCGCCCTTATCTTTTTTGTAGTGATCGATCAGGCCGCTGCGGTTGAGCATGTGGTCGGTTTGTTCGGCTAGTTCCAGTTCAGTACATTCAGCAGTGATGGCGACGATTAAGTTGAGAAAGCTCTGAATGGCGTTGGTGGCTCGGGCGGGTAGCTGTTTTTCGTTGATAATGGCTTCGGCGGCCTGCCATAGGGTGATGGCTCGCTCGCGGGCCAGGTCACGTACGGCCGCCATGCTGCGATCACCGATACCGCGGGTGGGTGTGTTTACTACCCGTTCAAATGAACCGTCGTCATGAGGGTTGGCGATCAGGCGCAGGTAGGCCATGGCGTCCTTGATTTCTTGACGTTCGAAAAAGCGCTGGCCACCATAGATGCGGTAGGCAATGCCTTGTTGCAGTAATTCGGCTTCAAGCACCCGTGACTGGGCGTTGGAGCGATACAAGATCGCGGCTTCACGGCGGGCATTGCCGTCGTTGACCCACTGACGGATGCGATCGACGATGAAGCGTGCCTCGTCCAGGTCATTAAAGGCGGTGTAGAGTTGGATAGCTTCGCCCTGCTCGCCATCGGTCCACAGCTGTTTGCCCAGTCGATCGTCGTTATTGTCGATCAGGGCATTGGCGGCCTTGAGGATGGTGGCGGTAGAGCGGTAGTTCTGTTCCAGTTTGATGACTTCGGTCTTGGGGAAGTCCTGGTTAAATTGGTGGATGTTTTCGATCTTGGCGCCGCGCCAGCCGTAGATTGACTGGTCGTCATCACCGACGATGAACAGGTTGCCACCCTCCCCGGCCAGTAATCTGAGCCAAGCGTATTGGATGGTGTTGGTGTCCTGAAATTCGTCCACCAGCACAAACCGGAAGCGTTCACGGTAGTGATGCAGGATATCGGCGCGGTCACGCAGCACTTCATGGGCACGCAACAACAGTTCAGCAAAGTCCACAAGACCGGCCTTGCGGCAGTGATCTTCATAGGCCTGGTAGATGCGCACCATCTGTTTGCTATAGGGATCGTCGTGGTGCTCGACGTGTTCGGGCCGTTGGCCTTCATCCTTGCGGGCGCTGATGAACCACTGCACCTGGCGTGGTGGCCATTTTGACTCGTCCAGTTCCATGTTTTTGAGTAGACGGCGGATCAGGCGGTATTGGTCGTCGGAGTCGAGAATCTGGAAGGCCTGTGGCAGACCTGCTTCTTTCCAGTGGGCGCGCAGAAAGCGGTGCGCCAGACTGTGAAAGGTGCCGACCCACATGCCGCCGATGGGCTGGCCAAGTAATTCCTCGATGCGGTGTTTCATCTCGGCGGCAGCCTTGTTGGTAAAGGTGACCGCCATGATGTTGTAGGGCGAGACATTTTCCACCGCCATGATCCAGGCAATGCGGTGCACCAGCACGCGGGTCTTGCCGCTGCCGGCGCCGGCCAGCACCAGTTGTTGGCCCTGTGAGGCGGTGACCGCGGCGCGTTGCGGGTCGTTGAGTGAGTCGATGATATGAGTGACGTCCATAGGGGCGAAAGTTTAACACTACGCCGACTAACGGTGGGAAAGATGTGTTGATGAAAAGGGTTTGCCAGCCCTGATGGGCATAGGGCTGGCAAGGTGGTCAGGTAGTTAGAGATGTGCCTCCGGTGGGGGCCAGCTACCTGCTGTCCTTAGCTGGCAATAGCCTGGTTGCGATTCGGTAGCCAGGCAACGTGGGGGTGTAGGGCATCGACCGAAATAATAATTTCCATATGCAGGCGGCGGCTGATTTTATCGAAATCACCGGGGTCTTTAAATTCCTGGTGCCAGTGGCGGAAGTGTTCGGTATTGAGGTAGAGCATGTTGGGCCAATAACCATGTTTACGTTCAAAATTGACGGCTAATCGGAAAATGTAGCTCAGCATTTTATTTCCTCCTGGCTTGCGTTGCGAGGTAGTAACCCTATATATAGTGTCATGCCGACCACCGTTATACAATATATCGGTTCTATGTGCTGAGACTTTAATATTATTGCTGGCTTAAATGCAGCAACGCCCCCATAAATGAGGGCGTTGCGAATTGCGGCGGCGGAAGGGTTAAACCCCGGCGTAGGTGGTGACAAAATTGGCGCAGAAAATGGCGACTGAGGCGACAACGGGAATTCCACATAAAACGATGATGATGTCCTTGCGGCGATAGAGTTCTTTTTTGTCTGGACTGGTGCTCATGTATTGCTTCTCCCTGAATCTATTAATGCATGTAAACAAACGGGTTGAAAACTGCTAAATAGATCGCGGCGCTACAAATGAGGCGATCAGAAAAATACTAGAACAATATTCCTGAGTTGCAAGCTTGGGTAATGATTTGGCGTGAGTGAAAGTATGCAATAACCGTTAAGAGAAGTGTTATTGCGAGGCAGGGGAGAGACGCAGATACTAGCAGCTTTGGCGAATTTGCCAGCCGAAGTCTTCGTCTTTGTTGAGTTTTACTTGGTCGCTGGTGCCCCAGGAGATTTCGATGCAATCAATTTCATCGTCGTCCTGTACGCCTGCTTGCTCAATTAGCTGGCGAACTTGCTGCCAAGTAAATTTGCTTGTTCGCTTGTCTGTTGCTTTGTCAGAGTGCATGAATAACCCCTCGTTAGATGGTGGTGTTTTGCAAGTATAGCTACACAAATTGACTTTGTATTTATAAGTGTTTTACTAGGTTAATCATTGGTTTGGCGCTCATGTTGAAGAGGAGGGGAGCGGCGTGGACGATATTGGTGGCAGCCATGTATTTGATGGCTGGGGAAGGGTTGAGAAATAAAACAACTGTCGCCTCCTATTGCATAGGCGCCAACCGAGGTGATTGGTGCTAGCTGCCCAAGCAGGACAGCTGCCGCGAGAGCAACATTGTTGCGTCCATTTAGGCGTTTTGGTCTATATATCAACCAGTCTTTATTGGTAAAAATAATATGATACCCTGTAAATATCCGTAAAAGGTATATTGATGTTATGAAACTACAGCAGCTTGTTTATATTCGTGAAGTGGCGCGGCGTGGCCTGAATGTCTCGGCTGCAGCGGATGCGCTACATACGGCTCAGCCTGGTGTGAGTAGTCAGGTGCGTTTGTTGGAAGATGAGCTCAACGTGCAGATCTTTGAGCGTAATGGTAAGCGCCTGGTTGGGGTGACTGAACCGGGCAAGCAGATTCTGGAAATTGTCGAGCGGGTCTTGCAAGAGGTCGACAATATCAAAAAAGTCAGTGGTGAGTATTCTGATGAGGCCAGCGGCCGTCTGACGGTGGCAACCACTCATACACAGGCCCGTTATGCTTTGCCGTTGGTGGTGAAGCAGTTCAAGGAAAAATATCCTGAGGTACGGCTCGAGTTACAGCAAGGTAGCCCAGGCCATGCTGCTGAGCTGGCTGCGAAGGGGCGGGTGGATGTCGCTATTGCCACCGAGGCGATTGCTGATTATCCAGACTTGGTGATGTTGCCCTGTTATGAGTGGAATCGCTGTGTGGTTTGCCCGCCGGGCCATCCGTTGCTGGATGTGCAACCGCTGACCCTGGAGGCGCTGGTGCAATATCCTGTTGTTACCTATGACTTTGCCATGACCGGTCGAACCAAGATCAATAAGGCTTTTGAGGCGGCTGGACTTGAGCCCAATGTGGTGCTGACGGCTATCGATTCAGATGTCATCAAGACCTATGTCGAATTAGGTTTGGGTGTTGGTGTGTTGGCCAAGATGGCCTTTGATGCTGAGCGTGATAGCAATCTAAGGGCGATCGATGCCTCGCATCTATTTGAACCTAGTACTACTCGAATCGGTATTCGCCGTGGCACCTTTTTACGCCGCTATGTCTATGACTTTATCGAGATGTTTGCCCCGCACCTCACTCGTACTGCCATCGAAGAGGCGATGTTGGGGCGGGGGCAGGAAAAACAGGCAGAGGCTTAAGAGGCCTCTTCCTCTTCAGTTTCAACCGGTTCTGAATGGCCGCAATCCTTTTGTGGGCAGATTTTTTCCGTGCCTTTACGTTTGGTGGTCTTCAGGGTCAGGATCGGCCAGTCGCAATTCGGGCAAGGCTCGTTGATCGGCTCGTTCCAGACCGCATATTTGCAATCCGGGTAGCAGGAGCAGGAATAGAACATTTTGCCGTAGCGCGACTTGCGCGACACCATGGTGCCTTTGTGGCACTCAGGGCATTCGACACCGGTATCGGTCGGTTTTTCGATTGGCTCGATATGTTTGCAATTGGGGTAGGACGAGCAGCCGATAAACTTGCCATAGCGGCCGGTACGAATGATGAGTGGTGATTCGCACTTGGGGCAGGTTCGCCCTTCCACTATTTCTGGCTCAGCGGCTGATTCACCATCTTCATCCAGACTGCGGGTGTAATCACATTCAGGAAAACCATCACAGCCGATAAAGCGGCCGCGGCGGCCAAGCCGGATTGAAAGTTGCTTGCCACACTTGGGGCATTTTTCATCCAGGGCCTCGTGGGTGACATCCTGGCGGCTGACATTGGCTTCGGTTTCATCAATCTGATGTTTGAAGGGGGACCAGAACGATTCCAGTAGCGGTCGCCACTCTTTTTCGCCACGAGAGATGGCATCTAACTCATCTTCAAGATTGGCGGTAAATTCATAGTCGACGTATTTGAAAAAATATTCGGTCAGAAATTTATTAACGATGCGTCCAACGTCTGTAGGGCGGAAGCGTTTTTTCTCTAGTGTCACATATTCGCGCGCTTGCAGGGTCGAAATGATTGAGGCATAGGTTGATGGACGGCCAATGCCATGTTCTTCCAGTATTTTGACCAAGCTGGCTTCGCTGAACCGTGGTGGTGGTTCGGTAAAGTGTTGTTCGGTGCGAATTGCCAGCAGATTAATCTCGTCGCCTTCTTTCAGTGGAGGCAGCATTTTTTCATCATCGCTGGCCTTGGCGTCGTCCACATCTTCTTGATAAACAGCCATGAAGCCAGGTGTGTGAATGGACGAGCCATTGGCACGAAACAGGTTTTTCTCGCTACCGGCAGCCAGGTCTACAGCCATGGTGTTGATGGTGGCGTGAATCATTTGGCAGGACAGGGTGCGTTTCCAGATGAGTTCGTAGAGTCTGAGTTGGTCCTTGCTCAGGTGTTCCTTGATTGCGTTGGGTTCGCTGAGAATCGAAGTCGGGCGAATGGCTTCATGTGCCTCCTGGGCGTTCTTTGATTTGGTTTTATAGGTATTGGGTGTATCCGGCAGGTTGTCCTTGCCGTATTTGTCCTGAATATAGCCACGGATCTCGTCAAGGGCCTCTTGGGCCAGATTGACTGAGTCGGTACGCATATAGGTAATCAGGCCCATTGCACCACTGCCGGTATCGATACCTTCATACAGCTGCTGGGCAGTGCGCATGGTGCGCTGGGCGGTAAAGCCGAGCTTGCGCGAGGCCTCTTGTTGCAGCGTAGAGGTAATGAACGGTGGTGCTGGATTGCGCTTGCGCTTGCGTTTATCGACCTTGATTATCTTTAGTGTGCCGTTAGCAGCTTTGCTCAGAGTTTGCTCGGCAGCCTGTGCCTGTTCGTCATTGGTGATGCTGAACTGGGCCTGTTTTTCGCCTTCGAGAAAGGTGAGCTTGCCCATGAATTTAGCGCTTTTCTCATCCTTCTGTAGGTCGGACTCGATGGTCCAGTATTCTTTTGGATCAAATTTTTCAATCTCAAGTTCACGTTCAACAATCATGCGCAGAGCGGGGCTTTGAACGCGTCCTGCAGAGAGGCCACGGCGAATCTTTTTCCACAGCAAGGGTGATAGGTTGAAGCCAACCAGGAAATCCAGTGCGCGGCGGGTCTGTTGGGCATTCACCAAGTCTTCGGCCAGAGCGCGAGGATGTTCCATGGCTTCCTGGATGGCGCGTTTGGTGATTTCGTGAAAGACGACGCGATGAACTTCCTTGTTTTTGAGTAGTTTCTTTTGCTTTAGATGTTCGCAGACATGCCACGAAATGGCCTCACCCTCTCTATCCGGGTCAGTTGCGAGATACAAGGCGTCAGCCTTTTTCATGGCCTTGGCAATGGCATCGATGTGTTTAGAGTTTTTCTCGATGACCTGGTACTTCATGGCGAAGTCGTTATCAGGATCGACGGCGCCCTCTTTCGGCAGCAGGTCGCGTACGTGGCCGTAAGAAGCGAGAACCTCAAAGTCTTTACCAAGATATTTCTTGATGGTTTTGCACTTCGCCGGTGACTCTACAATGACTAAGTTTTTGCTCATGAATAAGAATTATTTGCTTTTTCTGTGATTTTGGAGGTAGCGGTCGAAACTGCAAAGAGTTTAGGTGTGTGCTGGTAAATATCCAGTTGGCTCAGTCTGAATCAATATTGAAAATCAGTGGAGTTGATCCGTGTACTCGTCAAATATCAAATCTTCCATCCAGGCAAAGGCTGCTTCGTGGCCTGGTTGGTTGAACAGCACCATTAATATCACCCATTTCAACTGTGGCAGATCAATTTCCTGGGTTTCCAGAGCCATGGCGCGGTCAATGACCAGTTCACGGGTAATGGGATCCAAGACGCCGGTCTGTTCCAGAAAGATTAAGAAACCACGGCACTCAGCATCCATTTTGGTGATTTCCCGGCTGCAGTAGATACGCAGTGAGCGGCCCGACAGTGGGCTGCTGAAGGAGCTTTCCCTGGCATTACTGAGTTCATCAAGCCAGTTGAAAGCTTTTTCAATGTCTTGGTTTTGAAACCCTGCGCTGTCGAGATGCTCGCGCAGCGAGTTTTGCTCAGGCATAGCACCTGTTTCACTGTCGAGGCAGTGTTCAAACAGATACATCAGAATGTCGAGTACATTTTCTTTCATTTGTGGTTTGTAGCCTTTATATAGAGTCCACCTGCTAAGGAGGATACCATTCCCCGTAATTCCAATACCAGCAGAATCGAGCTGATCTGTTCTGCTGGTAGCTGGCTACGCGCGATCAAGGTGTCGATGCTGCAGGGGTCATGTCCGATTATTGATAATAATTTCAATGAGCTGGCATCAAGCTCCATGTTCGCTTTAGGATTGGTATCTGTCATGGGGGCGTTATTCAATTGGACACCAATTTCTTCGAGAATATCCGCCGTGGTTTCCACCAGTTTGGCGCCCTGACGGATTAGTTGGTGACAGCCGCGTGCCAGTGGGTTGTGGATGGAACCTGGGATGGCGAATACCTCTAGGCCTTGCTCGTTGGCGAGGCGGGCTGAGATCAATGAGCCGCTTTTGGGGGTGGCTTCAACGACTAGGATGCCAAGGCTGAGTCCGCTGATGATGCGGTTACGGCGCGGGAAATGGTCGGGTAGCGGCGGGGTGCCGATGGGGAATTCAGAGATTATGGTGCCGCTTGCAGCGATGTCATGGGCGAGTTGTCGATGCCTGGCCGGGTAGACTCGGTCAAGGCCATTACCGGTGACGGCAATGGTTTTTCCGCTGCTGGCTAATGCGCCCTTGTGGGCAGCAGCGTCGATTCCTAGAGCCATGCCGCTGGTGATGGTTAGTCCGGCCTGGCTCAGGCTTTGAGCAAAATGAAAGCTATTTTCCTTGCCGCCAGCGCTGGGGTTGCGGCTGCCAACAATGCCTAGCTGGGTTGTTTTGAGAAGTTCGTTGTTGCCCATAGTAAAAAGCAGTGGTGGGGCTGAATCTATTTGTTTTAGTCGTTCTGGATAGTCTTGGTCATTGATGCTGATGATGTGGTGGTCGGGGCTACTGTTGAGCCATGTTAGATCGGGTTCAACCTTGCGCCAGTCAGGCTTTTTTAGCCAAGCCTTGGTTTTGTTGGGTAGGTCGAGGCGATTGATTTCGCTTGCCCCGGCGTCTAGCAGAGTTCTGGGTTGGTGGTAATATTCTAATAGAGTGCGGTAGCGGCGGGGGCCAATGCCGGGGCAGTGTAGCAGGGCCAGCCAGGCGGCCAGTGATGTTTCATCTATAGGCGCCTGGCTGGAAGGCTTGGCTCTGATGGCGTCCATGTCATCAGAGTATCACTTCCGTTATGGCTTGGTAATGGGGTCGCCGATGCGGATGTCTTTGAGGGCATTCATTACCAGGGCGTAGCTGACGCGATCAAAGGTGTTGACCACCATTAATAGGCCTGAGCGTTCATCGGGCAGTTGGATCTCAGGTTTAAAGAAGCCTTTAGCCTGCTTGTCGAGCACAACCTCGCCTTTTTTACGCACCGCCAGCACATGCCCCTTTTCCAAGCCGTCTCGTGTGCCTAGATTGATGACTACGGTCTGGTACTGCCCCGCGCGGGACATGCCGTCAAGAATTGAGATGATTAGGCCTTCTTTAGCGCTGTCTGGAGAGTGGGGGATAAAGGTGTTGTCAATTTGTTCTTCGTCAGTTTTCATGACTTTGTCGCCAAGCAGGGTTTCACGGTAGCTTTTAATAATGCGCAGTGTTGCTGGTTCGCCTGGTAGTGTTAACTGTGCATCTGAGACGTGAATAGCCTCGTAACCGAGGACGTCTTTGTTGTTGTTTGGGTTGCGATAAACATTACCTATGCGATAAATGCTGTAGTCCTTGCTTTCATCTTGCGTCAGATTGGTAACATAAACTTTGCTGCCAGCGCCGCT
>CAMYNQ010000067.1 GCA_947259785.1 uncultured Chromatiaceae bacterium
TTTATCCCGGCTGACCATCGACTCGCGCCCGACACAAAATTGGCAGATAGACATAAACAAACAGCACAAATGCAATCAACCATAATCCGCCCGAAACAATCATAGCCAGGGCGCTCCAGTCAGGTACAAACATCGGCACCAGCACACGCACAGCCATGGCGAAATTGATTAAGGCAAAGGCCCAGCTCATTGAGCTAGCTGGCATCAATGCCCGCCCCGTATGCCCAAGCGCAACACGTGACATCATTCCCAAACATAATATTGCGATGGCTGCGGCGATTGCGTGCATAGCAAGCAGCGGCGCTATCATCTCTGTAATCACCAGCGCCTTGAGAGCAAATCCCAGTACCAGCCAGGCATAACCAAGATGCAATACCCACAACAAGGGCACAGACCATACCCGCTGCGAATACCAACCCCACAGCCGTGCGGCATGCGCTAATGCGGCAACAGCCGCCAAGGCTGCGACTAACCAAGCCTGAGGATAAAACAGTTCAACGACCAACAAGACAATCATTGTCGCTATGACCGTCTTTTCCAGCCACGGCCATTTACGTGGCTCTGCACCAGGGGCGCCATTCTTGGTGAACATGGGAAACACTCGCCCAGCCATGATGACAATCATCAGTACAACCGTATTAATTGCCAGAGTAATTCCCGCCTCGGCACTGCCTACGGTTATGCCTAATATCTCAAGATGCACCATGACATTACCTATCAACATCAGCAGCAACATCGCCACAAAAATCAGCTGCGGACGTTTTTTAGCACGAAGAATCGGGATGGCCACTGACAAGGCTAATAATGGCAGGAAGGCAAAATCAACAACGGCAATCAACCAGGCTGGAAATATAGTGGAAAACAATGGCAGCAGCCGCCCTGCCAGCCATAGCATCACCAAGGTCACCAGACTGTTCCCCTTGAGCGTTTGCACACTGGTCCAGTTGCGCACTGCGGTGAGCAGAAAACCGGCAATCACGGCCACAGCAAAACCAAACACCATTTCATGGCTGTGCCAAATCGCAGCGCCGTAATAAACATTGGCATCAACCGCAGTGAACAGCTGCGCCAGCCACCACAACATCAACGCAATCGCAGCCACAGCGGCCGCTAGGAAGAATGGCCGGAAGCCTAGCTCAAACAGCGAAAACCTCTCTGGTGGGATTGGTTTTTGTAGTGATTCGATATTTATAAGGGTCATTTTGGCCGCCCACCTGGATAATCATTAATTGCTCATTATGATTAAATCACACAAATCGAATGGGGGCTTTTTATTATTTTGGCAAATTATTCACCCTGGCCTTACGTTTAAATTAATAATACGTTGTAAAACAACAGCTATTTGCAGCTATAAAGTCGAAACCAACCAACCTTACTAAATGAGTCAACGGCAACAAAATTGGACAGTTTTTGAAACCAAGTCAAGCCTAGGCGGACAATAAGCTTTTCAATTCCGGCACACAGGAACCACAATTAGTCCCCGCCTTTAACGCCAGCCCAATCTCTTCGGCTGATTTCAGGTTTTGTTCCTTAATCGCTGTGGTAATGGTGTTGATACCAACTGAGAAACAGGCACAAACAATCCGCCCAACATCCTCCTGACCTACTGGTGGCTTGCCCAGCAACAAGCCCTTACGCTCATCCTCTAACAGAGACTCTTTGACAAATAGACCAGCCAACCAACTACGCGATGGCAACTCGTGACTTGGGGCGATAAAAATACAACTCTCAACACGATTTTCAACCATGCGCACACCACGATAACGGTGCGCCTTGGCATCCAGATATTCAACCCAGTTAACATCGTTGTCAGAGGCACACAGCATCCCCCTGGCCCACACAGGCCAATCCAATTCTGCCTGCTCACCGGCAATCTCGTAACGATAAAAACCATCTCCCGTTGCGCAAGACCAATAGCTGACACCGTCCATATCAAGTCGGCGCCGGGTCAACAAAAAACCATGCCAGGCCGGTTGATAAGGTTTCACCCGCACGGGGGTCTGTTTAAACTCTGGCTGGCCAGAAATTGGATCGACAACAGGATTTACTAGGGCATCGACACGGCCCTGACTGGCAAACTGATCATTCCAATGTATGGGGATAAAGATGCTGCCGGGCCGCTGATCCTGACTCGTTCTAACCCGCACAATCACCTCACCTCGCCGACTAAACACCTGCGCCAGGGCGCCCTCTTTCAGCATCACGCCTTTAGCATCGTCGGGATGCATTTCAACATAAGGCTCGGGGCTGTGCTCGCTCAAACGTGCCGCCTTACCGGTGCGGGTCATGGTGTGCCACTGGTCACGGGTACGCCCCGTATTGAGAATCAAGGGAAAATTGTCGTCGATGGTATTAACAGGCGCGCGCGGATTTATTGCGACTAACCGGGCCTTTCCATTCGGCGTGTAAAAACGGCCGTCACTGAACATACGTGCCGTGCCTTCACCGGATGTTTTAACCGGCCATTGCACGGGCTCAATGGCATCATAAGCCTTGCGATCCAAACCACTCAGACCACTGATATCAAAGTCCCGCTTAGATTCATTTTCAAAACCGGACAAAGCGGCGTGTTCGCGAAACACATCAGCCACCGTCTCATAGTCAAAGGCATCGGCAAAACCCAAACGCCGGGCTACTTGGCTGATGATCCACCAGTCCGCCCGCGCGTCACCCGGCTGAGGTAGAAACGGACGTGAGCGTGAGATGCGCCGTTCTGAATTGGTCACCGTACCGTCCTTCTCGCCCCAGGTTAAAGCCGGCAACAACACATCGGCTACAGCGGTGGTATCGGTATCACGGATACACTCGGAAACCACCACCAGCGGGCACTTTTCCAGCCCGACACGCACCCGGTCGGCATCGGGCAGACTCACCACCGGATTAGTACACATAATCCAGACTGCCTTGATTTCGCCCTTGTCGATTGCCTCAAACATTTCCACCGCCTTGAGACCGTTTTCTTCTGCTATCAGCGGTGCCTGCCAGAAGCGTTGTGTCAAATCACGATGTTCAGGGTTATCGATCTCCATATGCGCAGCGAGCTGGTTGGCCAGGCCACCCACTTCACGGCCGCCCATGGCATTGGTCTGGCCAGTAAATGAAAATGGCCCCATGCCGGGCCGACCGATGCGGCCAGTCAACAAGTGACAATTCAGAATCGAATTAACCTTATCTGTGCCAACACTAGATTGATTCACCCCTTGCGAGAAGACCGTCACCACCCGTTCGGTGCGGGCGAAGAGACGATAAAATTCCGTCACGTCGGCCTCAGTTAGAGCACAGGTCTTGGCCACCTCCGCGGTTGAAGGGGCGCTTGCTTTTGCTGCAACCAGCGCATCGGCAGCGCCGTCAGTATAGTTATCAACAAACAGTGAATTGACCTCACCCTGCTGCTCAAGATAGGTCAGCAGGCCGTTAAAGAGCGTGGTATCAGTACCAGGTTGCAATGGCAGATGCAGATCGGCAATCTCACAGGTGGTCGTGCGGCGCGGGTCAATCACCACTACCATCAGATCCGGATTATCCTTCTTAGCCTGATTGATACGCTGAAACAACACCGGATGGCACCAGGCGGTATTGGAACCGGTCAACACAATCAGCTTGGCCCGCTCAAGATCTTCGTAACTACAGGGCACGGTGTCAGAACCCAGGGCGCGTTTGTAACCGGCCACGGTTGAGGACATACACAAACGTGAATTGGTATCGATATTGGCCGAACCAATGAAACCCTTCATCAGCTTATTGGCCAAGTAATAATCTTCCGTCAGCAACTGACCTGAGACATAAAAAGCCACCGCATCAGGACCATGTTCGCGGATGATGTCAGCAAAGCCGTTGGCAACCTTGTCCAGCGCCGCATCCCACTCGACCTGCTGGCCGTTTATCTCAGGATGCAACAGCCTGCCATCAAGCCCGACTGTTTCACCCAGGGCGGCACCCTTGGAACAGAGACGGCCCAGATTAGCCGGATGATCAGGATCACCGGCGACACTGACCTGTCCTTGCTCGTCCACCGAGGCCAATACGCCGCAGCCGACACCGCAATAAGGACAAATGGTTTTTACACTATTTTTAGGGAGGTTTTCTGAATTCATACGTCGCCATCCATATCAGAAAAAGATATTTCCATAGTAGCTATTTCTTTACTGCAGGTGTAGCGCAAATCGATAACTTTAAAAGTAAAAAGCCCCTGCAATGAGGGGCTTTGCCTCTAAGCGCGGGAGAATGATTCCTGTAATCGCTGCTGCACATTAGACTTGAGCAACTTCAGGCTTGCCTTAATACCGCGTTCTTTAATTTTAGCCAGATCTTCTTTGACTTCACGTTTGGCCCGCTCTAGCTGCTCATGATGATAATCGGTGCGCGGCAACACACCTACCTGCGGCATCTCGGCCAGACCTGATTCACGGGCATGCTCCTGAAAGCCTTGATTCTTCCAAAAGAAAGCACCCGGCATGGTGGTTGGAATCACCAACACATAGAACAGTGCCCGACCGACCAGGGCAGTGGCAATAATCAAGGCTGCAGTCACAGTCCAAGCCAACAGGCCGACCACACCATCAAACCCAGTCACGCCTAGCACGGCCACCAGAGCAATGCTGGCAACCAAGCCGGCATTACGGCTGTAATAGGTGTTGCCAAAACTGCTACGTTGTTCAACATGTGCCGCTGCACCCTCACCGCCATTACGATCAAGGTCACGACCATGTGCCCACAGCCCCACGGCCTCAATGATCAGACCCAACGCAATCGGCCAGGCCAAGAGTGACATCAATCCAGCAAAGCCCTGCCCCTGAATCGCCAGGCTGATAGAAAAAATCAAACCAACCACCAATGCACCTAGGCTCAAGGCACTGCCATAAAAACTGGTCAGCACCTGCCAGTGGTTCCAGAACGGCCGCGCCTTGATGCGATAGATCTTATGCATGGCATACAGAAATACCGGCCCCGAAATCAAAGCACCCACAGCGCATACATAACGCAGACCATCACTAAAACCATGATGCACAAATGGCAGACTAATGAAGTTCAACAGCGTGTAAGCAGAGAAGAAGGTGAAAAACACCGCTAGCGAGGCCACTTCACGACTCACCGGCGAGTAACGCAGATTATTAAAGGCACGATAAAAGCGATGTGGTTTACCCAAGTGCATGGTTGAAATCGCCAAGGCAAAACCCTGTAGAGCAAACAGAATCAACAACAGCGTGCTGACGGTGCCGGGGTTCATGCTCGATGACAAGGTTTCAAGCCCAAACAACGGCCCCAAGAACAGAAACATAAAGGCCCCCACAACACCCTGTGATATCAGGGTAAACATAACCAGCGGATCTTCGCGCGAACGCAGTTTGGGCAGGCTCCACTCACGCTCTCTCTCTTTAAGTACCGCCTTGGGTTTGTATTCACTCTCGCCCTGTTCATCACGCTGATAACGCACCGGTGCAGTATCCGGGCGGGTCATCTCACGTGGCAGAGTCTTGGTCTGCTGAAAACGGATATTTGGATTGGTAATTTCTGGTGACGGAAAACCAGGGATCTGGGTCTTGGTCTGTTCTCGATTTTCAGGCGCGGTTTCGATCAAACCAAAATCAAGCGCACCCCCCAAACAGGCCGAGGAGCAGGCTGGTTTAAGGCCCACTTCGAGCCTATCAACACACATATTACATTTTGATACCTGCCCCTCAACCGGATCCAACTGCGGTGCGTTGTAAGGACAGACCCAGGTGCAATAACCACAACCGAAACAGATATCAGGGTCCTGCAATACCGCACCATATTCGGCAAATTTGGTATAGGCACGGGTCGGACAGCCCTTGAGACAAACAGGGTCATCACAGTGATTACAAGCCATGGAAATATTCATACGCTGATAGGCCGGGTAACTGCCGCCCTCGACATAACCCACCGAACGAAAACTAATATGGGCTGGCAACTGGTTTTTCTCACTGCAAGCTGCCTCACAAGCGTGACAAGCAATACAGTTATCGGCGGTAAAGTGAAAGCCATGTTGTTTATAACGGTTAGGGTTTTCACCCACACTGGCGTCGCCATTGATATTCAGGCTTTGTCCAGCCAATGGATCATCTTCATCCAGCAACTGAATAGCCTTGCCATATTGATTTTTCTCCGGCGTTTCCACATCGGGGATAAAGGCGTATTTGGGTTCGTCTTTGCGAACTTCAAACATGTTTCTGTCCTTTTTTACGTAGGGTGCGCACGGCGCACCATTAAGTAGGTTTGAAATTACAAATGGTGCTCGGTGAGCACCCTACAGTTAAAACGTTCGCGCAGCCTTATTGATCACCGCGGCCGCTTCTTGCTGCGATATCGGTTCTATCCGTGTCGCACATTGCTTAAAGGCAGGCTGACGCGAATGCGGATCCAGCAAACCCAGACTAACGCGGTTAACACACTCATGAAAATGGAATGGGACAAACACCATGTTGCGTGGCACCCGTTGGGTCAGTTGCACCAGCACCACCGCATCGCCACGGCGCGAAACCAGACGAGCGTAAGTCATATGTTTAATGCCTAACTCTTTAGCAGAATCAGGGTTCATCTCCATATATGGCGTCGGACTGTATTTGTTCTGGTTGCCAATCTTGCCAGTCCGGGTACGGGTGTGGAAATGCTCGACTACTCGACCGCTGTTCAACCAAAATGGGTAGTCTTCGTCCGGCACCTCGTTGTTATCAATAAACGGTAGAGGAATCAGCTTAGCCTTGCCATCAGGGTGATTGAACTTGCCATCGCTATAGACACGCGGGCTACCTGTTTCGGCATGCTCTGTCATTGGCCATTGAATGCCACGCTGTTGTTCAATCTTTTCATGGGTCATACCAGAGATATCGAGGAAACGCCCTTTGGAGAGTTCGCGCATCTCGTCAAAAACGTCAGATGCTGTTTCTGGAAATTTAATCTTCTGGCCATTTTCAAAACGCTTGGCCATCTCATTAAAGATCCACAGATCCGACTTGGCTTGGCCTGGCGGATCAATCACATTGCTGATTAGATTGACGCGTCGTTCGGTATTGGTCATGACACCGTTTTTCTCTGCCCACAAACCGGCAGGAAAAAACACATTGGCATACTCGGTGGTCTCCACATCACGATAGGCATCCTGCACCACACAGAACTCCAAACGCTCAAAGGTCTTGCGGATGCGTGCAGTGTTGGGCATTGAGGTCATGGGATTGGTACCGATAATCCACAGCCCTTTAATTTGACCTGTTTCTATAGCAGGAAAAATATCGGTTTGGAACAAACCACGTTTCTTGGGAAAAAATTCTGGATCAATGCCCCAGAACTTGGCGATCTCTTCACGGTCCTGCTCTTTTTCCAGAGCACGATAACCCGGCAGACCGGAACAGGAGGACCACTCACGTGTGCCCATGGCATTACACTGACCCGTAATCGACAAACTAGTACTACCGGGCTTACCGATATTGCCTGTCAGCAGATTCAAACTATTTATGCCAACCACACCGTCAGAACCATGGGTGCTTTGATTAATGCCCATCGTCCAAATACTCATGGCTGATTCAGATTTGGCATACAGGCGTGCAACGTTGCGAATGGTATCTTCGTCGATGCCACAAATCTTCGAGGCGGTAACCGGGTCATACTGTGCCACCAGTTTTTCAAACTCCTCAGCACCGGAACAATGGGCATCGATATAGGCACGATCTTCCAGGCCTTCATCCAAAATCACATGGGCCAAGGCATTCAACAAAACAACATCTGTGCCCGGTGTAATCGGTAGATGCATATCGGCAAACTGGGCCAGCATGGTGACGCGAGGATCAACCACAATCAGCGGGAACCTGCGCTTTTCACGTGCCTCACGCATGCGCCAGTAGATAACCGGGTGTTGCTCTGGCAGGTTGGAACCAAAGGCAATCAGACAATCGGTATGCTCAAAATCGTCATAACAACCGGGTGGGCCGTCAGAACCAAAGGAACGTTTGTAACCCGATACCGCCGAGGCCATACACAACGTGGTATTGCCGTCATAGTTATTGGTGCCAATGCAGCCACGGGCCAACTTACCCAGGGTGTAAAACTCTTCAGTCAGAATCTGGCCGGTGGAAATAATGGCAAAACTGTCGCGGCCATAGGTCTCTTGAATACGCTTGATCTCGGACGCAGTCTTGTCCATCGCCGCATCCCAGTTGGTCTCCTGGTAAGGCTCATAGGTCTTGTCACGCATCAAAGGCACGGTGCCGCGCCCAGCAGAGTGAAATAGCTCGTGTTCAAAGATACCCTTGATGCAGAGCTTGCCTTGATTTACATCGGCACCGCCTACACCACGGCCTGTCACCGCCTGGCCGTCCTTGTTCAGTCCAACCTCAATCGAACAACCAGTGGAACAGTAACCACAGGTGGTGTATTTCCAGTCGACGATGTCGTGCGCTGGCAGTTTAATTGGATTCTTTTGGGCACGGCCAAAGAGCATGTTTTCCCTCCCCTAGAGTTAAAGCGCGCAACGCATCACAATGACAAAAAAACCTGACCAGACTCGACCTTGACTTCGTAACGCCCAGTACAACCCTCATCCGGCGCCTGAGCCTCACCACTGGCCATGTCAATCTTCCAGTTATGCAGCGGACATGTCACTGTATGACCATGGACGATGCCCTGTGACAACGGTCCCTGTTTGTGCGGGCACGAATCGCGCAGCGCAAAGACATGATCATCAGCGGCGCGAAACACGGCAATATCACCCTTGGCGGTTTCCACCACTCGCGAACCCAGTTTTGGAATCTCTTCCACGGCACCAACTTCAATCCAGTTACTCATCTCTCTCAAAACCTCGATTCAATATTCAATGTAGGGTGGGTTAGGCGATAGCCGTAACCCACCAATCGTGCCGATAGGCACTCAAAAACAAATATGTGTTGCTATGCAACGCTGGTGGGTTACGCCTGACAGGCTCTTGTGCCCTTTGGGTGAACCCACCCTACATTTAATTTTGTTTAACCAACCTTCTTAATCGGAATGTAGGCCTTACGTGTCTCCTCGCCCTCAGCCTCTCTGGCCCAAGGATCAAACCTGAACACGTCCTGCGACTCTTGAAAACGCTGATACAAGACCTTGCGACCGACTTCGTCTTCGACCACCTTTTCTTTCACATAGGTCAGACCAACACGTTCAATCCATGGTGCAGTACGTTCAAGGTAATGAGCTTCTTCTCTATATATCTGCATAAAGGCGCCACAATATTCCATCGCCTCTTCTTCGGTCTTCACTCGTGCCAGCAAGTCAGTCGCCTTGACATGAATACCACCGTTGCCACCGACATGCAGTTCATAACCGGAATCAACACAAACCACACCAAAGTCTTTAATGGTCGCCTCGGCACAGTTACGCGGGCAACCCGACACGGCAATCTTAAACTTATGCGGTGTCTGCGAACCCCAGGTCATCTCTTCAATCTTGATACCAAGGCCGGTGGAATCCTGGGTACCAAAACGACACCATTCCTCACCTACACAGGTCTTCACCGTGCGCAGCGACTTACCATAGGCATGACCAGAGACCATGCCAGCCTTGTTCAAATCACCCCAGATCGCCGGCAGATCTTCCTTCTTAATGCCAAACAAATCGATACGCTGACCACCGGTCACCTTGACCATCTTGGCATCAAACTTTTCTGCTGCATCGGCAATAGCGCGCAGCTCATTCGGTGTGGTCACCCCACCCCACATACGTGGTACCACTGAATAGGTTCCGTCTTTCTGGATATTGGCGTGGGCACGCTCATTAATGAAACGAGATTGCGGATCATCCTTGGCCTCTTGCGGCCAGGCAGCCAGCACATAAAAGTTCAATGCAGGACGACACGAGGCACAACCATCAGGTGTCTTCCATTCTAGAAAATCACGCACTTCTGGAATCGAAGTCAGCTCGTTGCGCGAGATCGCCTCGCGTACTTCGTCATGGGTATGATCAGTACAAGCACACATAGCCTTCTTCTTCGGCGTATCGGAATAATCACCCACGGTCGAAGCCAAAATCTGTTCCACCAAACCGGTACATGAACCACACGAGGCCGCCGCCTTGGTGTGGGCCTTAACCTCATCAAGGGTGAACAAACCTTGATCGGTAATGGCGTTGACGATGGTGCCTTTGCAAACACCGTTACAACCACACACTTCCATATCGTTGCTCATGGCCGAAGCCGCATTTTCGCCACCATGGCCCGAGTCACCCAGATGGGCCTGACCAAACATCAATGAATCACGAAAATCCGATACATCGGTACCATCACGCAATAGCTGGAAATACCAGGCACCATCCACCGTGTCGCCATACATCACCGCACCGTGAATTTTGTTGTCCTTCAATACCACCTTTTTATAAACACCACGGGCAACATCCTTCACCACCAGGTCTTCAGTTGTATCATCGCCAATGAAGTCACCGGCTGAGAATAGATCAATGCCGGTTACCTTCAATTTAGTTGAAGTCACAGAGCCTTCATAACGACCGATGCCGTATTTGGCTAGGTGATTAGCACAGACCTTGCCTTGCTCAAACAACGGCGCCACCAAACCATAAGTCTCACCGCGATGCTGCACACACTCACCGACAGAATAGATCTTCGGATCAAAAGTCTGCATGGTGTCGTTAACCACAATACCGCGCTCGCAATGCAGGCCAATCTTCTTGGCCAGTTCGATATTGGGGCGAATACCCGCCGCCATCACCACGATGTCGGCAGAGATCTCAAGCCCGCCTTTAAAGCGCACCCCTTTAACTCGCTCATCACCCAGGACCGCTTCGGTCTGGGTCGCCATCAAAAACTGCAGGCCCTTCTCTTCCAGTGACTCTTGCAGCATTTTGCCCGACACTTCATCCATCTGCCGTTCCATCAAGGTGTCAGTCAAATGCACCACGGTCACATCCATGCCCTGAATCTTCAGGCCATTGGCTGCTTCCAGACCTAACAAACCACCGCCAATCACCACCGCATGTTTGCGGCTCTTAGCCGTATCCAACATGGTATCGACGTCTTTGATGTCACGAAAACCAATCACGCCCGGCAGATCATGGCCTGGCACAGGAATAATAAAAGGATTGGAACCCGTGGCCAGCAACAGGCGGTCGTAAGACTCTTCAGTGCCATCGTCAGCAATCACCTTGCGGTTGCGACGATCCACATCGACAACCAACTTACCTGTATGCAGCTTTATGTTGTTCTCTTCATACCACTCAAGGGTATTAAGCATGATGTCATCGATGGTCTTCTCACCCGCCAGCACCGGCGACAACAGAATGCGATTGTAGTTACCGTAAGGCTCAGCCCCAAACACGGTAATGTCATACATATCCGGCGCAATCTTCAGCAACTCTTCAATGGTGCGTACACCCGCCATGCCGTTACCGACCAATACCAACTTCTCTTTCATACCTAACTCCAAATCAAGAAACCTTGTCTATTAATAGTGCTAGAGCAAAGCCTGTGCCAGAAAACAGAGCATGAAGCTAAGCTATTGAGTTAATAGTGTAAATTAGAAAAGACGAACCAGATTGGGGCAAGGCAGTGAACCATACAGGCACATTATTGAGGCGGCCGCGCTCCATTTAAGTGCGTCGCAGAAAATACTCATTCTCATTACAAGGCAGGCAGACCAACGCGGACGATTGTCAATAGATTATGAAGGCAACCAGTAACAGGGCGATAACAGGGGCACGCAGGTATTGCCAGATGCTTGCTGCGTCTGACGTCAAGCCATTTGTATTTGCTTCACTCCAGCGCAAGACTTATAAAGACCCATAACATTTTCCACTCAATTAGAAATGTATTTTTCAGTAAAAAATTAGCTTTCCTTATTCCACTTGTTACTCGTTAGGCCACCCTGACGACCTTGTGGTAAAGACTGTAAATAACAAGGTAATAAAAAACCGGGCTATGGAGCCCGGTTTTAGCTATGCCTGTACTGATATTAGGCAGTGAGTGCAGTTGATTGGCTTTTAGGGTGTTTGCGTCGAGCAGCAAAACCCATGCCTGCCAGACCCAAGCCCATCAAGGCTATACTGGCTGGCTCGGGGACATGGACTTCGGCGCGCACTTCCATATGCCTAAAGTCAGCTTCAGCCGACCAGTAGGCTCCTTCCAAGTCTAATCCATCCCAGAAGCCGGTAAGTGAAACATTATAATTATCCCCCATGTAATCGAAGCTGCCAATAATTTCATCGAACACATCCTCTATAGGGAAGGTCATGCCGTCCCATCCCGCGCTGAACCGGAACCGGTCGTCACAGACCGAGCCTTCAGGGCCAGTGGCGGTATTATCGGGCGGGCAGGGTGCCGAATTTCGGGTCTCCCAAACCTCAAGAGTAAAATCCATTTCTCCGCTATCCCAAACCACTACACCAGGGTTGGCGGGGTCGATCAGCTGTAAATGATAGTTGGTGCGAACAATTGCCGGACCGAAGATCTCTTCAATGGGGTTGTTGTGGTGGATCGCCCAGCCGATCACCTCACCCAAATCATCGCTGGTGGCAATCTGGCCAATGGTATTGCCATGCAGATCTTGGACACCTGGGCTTACTGGTCCTAGGGGTGATTGATCACGATAGTAACCCGTTGGACCAACATCGGTAGTCGGGTCAAGTTCATTGATCGTGAGGTGGCTGTGGCCGAGATTAGGATCCAGTGCGGTCCCCCACCCGAAATGACCATAGTCTCCCGGAGCAGTTCCCGGATTGCCGAGGGGATCCTTGTAATGCAGGTTCGCGGGAAAACCACTGTCGTTTCCTGCTCCTGTGAATCCGCCAAAGGCTCTGAAGTCCCAGTTCATAACCAGAGCACTGGCCCCGGAACTCATGCCTGCCATGAGGGCGCCGGCTAGGGCTGCATGTAAAACTATTTTTTTGTTCATTTTCCTAACTCCCTTTATTTAACTTTTAATGAAAACTTACTCCCTTGGAAAGATAACGCATCATTCATGAGGCAACATTCACGCCAGATTGTTTTTCCTTTTAAACAAACAACTTACAAATACCACAAAAAACAAACTGTAAAATAATCCGAAGTATAGGAACTCACTGCTGTCCCATTAACTTTTACAGCAAGGCCATCCGATTATTCGAGGCTTGTTTATTTTGGATCGGGTCGCCGCGCAATAAAGCCATCAGTTCTCGTTTTTCAAACAGAAATTAAAGGGCACAGACGGCCCTACCTACGATGCCGGTGCGCTGGTGGACGGGCAAAAGCGCAGGGACTCGATGCAGACAGAGCGTCTGAGCCAAGCCGACGCCGACCTCGCCTCTAGTGGTGATCCTGTTCAAACTGGCCCGACGGGAACCAATGTCATGGACTTGATGCTGGGGCTGAAAGCCTGATCAAGGTGAAATGATCTGCCTATGCTGACTGATCACCATGTCAAGATAACAAAGGCCCTCCTCATTGGATCGACCAGGATAGCATTTGCAACTTCAGCGCTCATAAAGAGGGGAGTGTTTCAGAACAGCGGTGAAAGTAGGATTGGACTGCCTGGCGAAGCATTATGTTTCACCAGGCGGCCAAATTGCCATTATGACTGAGTAATGGGTATCAGTGTCAGCTCTACACGGCGGTTGAATGAGCGGCCTTCTTCTGTATTGTTGTCTGCGATGGGGCTTTGCTCACCAAAGCCGACAGTCTCAATTCGTGCAGGCGTAATGTTTTTAGTGATCAGGTAATCGGCAACGGAACTGGCGCGATCCTCTGAAAGAGTCTGGTTATATGAGTCCGCGCCGTGGCTGTCAGTGTAACCGGCAACAGCGACTATGGTTTGATTGAACTCTTCAAGCACCAGTGCGACGGAATCCAAAACCTCATAAAAATCGGACCTCAGGTCTCGGCCATTGGTGGGAAAAGTGATGTTGCCAGGCATAATAAGATTGATGTTATCGCCATCACGTTCAACACTAACGCCTGTGCTACGTAGTTGCTTCCTGAGTTTTGCTTCTTGTGTGTCCATATAATAGCCAACGCCGCCGCCGACAATGGCGCCTATGCCCGTATCGCGCAGCATGCGTTTTTTACGTTCATCACTGCTTTTGTCTTTGTTTGCCAAATAAGACAATACGAGTGTCGTGCCTGCCCCTATGCCTGCACCTTTAACAGTGTTAGTTGTTTTTTGTTCACCAGTATATGCGTCGAAGGTAGTGCAGCCGCTGATTATCATCACACTGGCAAGACTGATAGCAAGAGTTGATTTTTTCATAATTATTAAAGTCCGTCAGGTTAATCTGTAGATAATTAATTCCGTAATCAGTTTCATGAATAGAAACCGGTATGAGAATACTCATGTATTGGAAATACATGATATGGCTTTATTATATTTGTTTCAGTGATGAAGGTGTGGGATTGAGGCGCCAGGAAATGTAAAACTTTGTGTCTTTGACGTTGAATTAATAGGCAGATTTATGGCGCTGTCTATACAATTATCCCCGTTATGCAGAATTTTCAGTGTAGTAGAAGAGGGTTGGTTGTTATGAAAGCGGTTTTTCGTGGTTTCTCGGTGTTAATAGCGCTAGCTGTAACAGGTTGTGCCAATATAACGAACTCAGCAATGGGGCAAAATAGTGTTTTGGTAAATGAGGTTGTCACTATTTGTGGGGCTATTGTTGGTGATCAAGCCGAGCAGCGTATCAATAAAGAATGGGCTAAATATCCGGGACTGGAAGCCAATCGTCCGATAATCGAAACGATGGCGAAGGTACTATTAACAAACCCTCAGGCGACATCACAGCAGAGAACTCAGGATCATCGGCGGTATTTGAGCTGTACCACAGGGTTGCTTTTGGCCAATGGGATTGTCAAATAGTTGGTACTCAAAGTATAGGTAAAACAAACGGTATTTTCTCCTGGCATTAAGCGTAGATCAAACCATAGGGATTGCCATTGCGAGGAAAAAACACTTCTAGGAAGCACTGGAACACGAAAAATAAGTGGATGACTAATGGACATTCGCCGAACTGAAAGCAGAAAACGTGAGATCCGGCGAACCCAAACTATAGCGAACCCTCAGCTCACGTTAATGAACGGCTCAGATCACTTTAGTAGATATCCGCTTCGCTGTAGGGATCGTAGCGGGCGGGTGCCAGCGGTGGCGGATGAGTTAATGTGTAGTAGCTCAGACTTGATCTGACAGTTACCCGTTTTTTATCAGTGCCTGTCAGTTTAGATTTGAGCTAAATTTTTCTCCGCCCAAATCGATTTACCATCAAGCAATGTTTCCATGGGGG
>CAMYNQ010000068.1 GCA_947259785.1 uncultured Chromatiaceae bacterium
TGCAATACTTGCGCCAAGGCAAGCTTGAATTGGCGCTGACCAAATTGGAACGCAGTCTGGAATTGAATAAGAAATACCCACAAGCCCATCATTATATTGCCGAGGTGCATAAACAGATGGGCGATATGAAATCAGCTGAAAAGCACTATAACAGTGCTATTCATTATGACGGCGATAACCCCATGTTGTTGAATAATTTTGGTGCCTTTCTGTGCCAGCAATCGCGTATAGAGGAATCAGAAAAATATTTTCTTGATGCTGCTAATGTGCCAGATTATCGTACCCCTGAGTTGGCCTATGAAAACCTGGCCTTATGTGCCTTGCAGAACGGTAAAAAGGAAAAGGCGGAAGAATACTTCCGCCAAGCACTGGATGTTAATCCATCATTACATAAATCACTTTATCAAATGGCCCTGCTTAGTTACGAAACTAAGGCTTTTATGAAGGCTAGAGCCTTTATTGAGCGGTTCCATGCTATTGGCAAAACTGAGCAGAGTCTTAAGTTAGGTATTCGGATTGAGCAGGCGCTTGGTGATAATGATGCTGTTGACAGGTATAGCAAAGCCCTATCGAGTCAGTCTTCCGGTGCTAGCCAAGAGTAATGGATGAAGGCGTTCTAAAAAATGTCAAAGAAGCAGCACATTGAGTTAAATGCAGAAGAAGAGAAGCAGGACGTAGTCGAACTTTGGGGTTCGCTGTTGCGTGAAGCGCGAGTTGCGCGTGGCATGAGTGTTGAGGATGTTTCAAATACATTGCACTTTGAACCCAAGCTTATCGAAGCGATAGAATCAGAAAATTTAGACTGCTTGCCAACAACGTCGTTTGTTAGAGGTTATTTGCGCAGCTATTCAAGGTTGTTGGAGATAGATGCTGAACCAATAGTGAAGGCCTATAGCCGAGTTTGTGTTGAGGATGGCTCGGTTATCACTCGAGTGGTTCAGGTCAAAGAAGTTTCATCTAAAGATGCCGGGCCACGTTATGCAACCTGGTTGGTTGTCGCTGTCCTGGCTGTTTCGTTGGTAGTCTGGTGGTGGGCAGAAGTATTGCTCCCTTCGGCGGTTCATACTGAAACAGTAGAAACGGTCATAGAGGCTGAACCTGTTACTTCGCTTACTGCTGATACTGTCCCCTTGCTTGAGACCGAGGAACTTGTGGCAGAAGAGCTTGTAGTAGAGGCACTGGAGGCAGAGGACGAAGTGGCTTTGTCTGAACCTGAGCCTGAGCCCGTGTCACAGCTTTCAACCCTGCTGTTGAGGTTTGCTGAAGACTCCTGGCTAGAGATCAATGACACTCAGGGTAAACGCCTGTATATGGGTATGGCCAAGGCTGGGCAAATTAAAACTGTCGACGGTGAGCCGCCATTTAAGGTGTTGTTGGGTAATGCTCCTGCGGTAACGCTGGAATATAACGGCGAAGTCTATGATCATTCTATGTACGATAAAAAAGGTGTGGCGCGTTTTAGCCTGGGTAAATAGTTATGGAACATCAATCTCCAATTAAACGACGTAAGTCACGTCAGATCATGGTCGGTAATGTGCCGGTCGGTGGTGATGCACCTATTAGCGTGCAAAGCATGACCAACACCGAGACTTGTGACGTGGCCGCCACCGTGGGACAAATTCAAGCTCTGGAAGCAGTCGGGGCAGATATCGTTCGTGTCTCAGTGCCGAGCATGGAGGCGGCTGAAGCCTTTGGTAAGATTAAACAGTTGGTCAATGTGCCACTGGTGGCGGACATCCATTTTGATCATAAGATCGCCTTGCGCGTAGCTGAGTTGGGTGTTGATTGCTTGCGTATCAATCCTGGCAACATAGGTTCTGATCAACGCGTCCGTGCCGTGGTCGATGCTGCGCGTGATAAAAATATTCCAATTCGCATAGGTGTGAATGCCGGCTCTTTGGAAAAAGATTTGCAAAAGAAATATGGCGAACCTACGCCAGAAGCGTTGGTAGAGTCAGCACTGCGGCACATCGATATTCTTGACAAGCTTGATTTCCAGGAATTTAAAATCAGTCTTAAGGCCTCAGATGTGTTTATGACCGTTGCAGCTTATCGTTTGCTGGCCGACCAGGTTGAACAACCACTGCATCTCGGCATTACCGAGGCGGGTGGCCTACGTTCGGGTACTGTCAAATCCTCCGTTGGTCTGGGCATGTTGTTGGCTGATGGCATTGGTGACACGCTGCGAATCTCTCTTGCCGCTGATCCGGTGGAAGAGATCAAGGTTGGTTTTGATATTTTGAAAAGCCTGCATCTGCGTAGCAAGGGTATTAACCTGATCGCTTGTCCTTCTTGTTCGCGACAGCAATTTAATGTGATCTCTGCGGTGAATGACCTGGAGCAACGCCTGGAAGATATTACCGAGCCGATGGATGTGGCCGTGATTGGTTGTGTGGTGAATGGTCCGGGTGAGGCACGCGAGGCGGAGGTTGGCCTGACGGGGGGCGAGCCGAATCTACTCTATATCGACGGTAAGCCAGATCACAAGGTCAATAACGAACAAATGGTCGACGAGTTAGAGCGTGTCATTCGTAAAAAGATCGCAATCAAACAAGAAGAAAGCAGCGCCGCATGTGAAAGCTGTCCATCCGCTGTTCCATCTTCTATTGAAGAAAAATAGAGTACTGATTTAAATGTCCAAGCATATCCAGGCCGTTCGTGGCATGAATGACATCCTGCCTCAGGATACGCCTTACTGGCGTCTGCTTGAGGATACCGCCCGACGTGTCTTTGAAACCTATAGCCTTGAAGAAATTCGCCTGCCGATAGTTGAAAAGACCGAGCTGTTTAAACGCACCATCGGTGAAGTTACTGACATCGTTGAGAAAGAAATGTACACCTTCGAAGATCGCAATGGTGATAGTTTGACTTTGCGCCCTGAGGGGACGGCTGGCTGTGTACGTGGTTGTATCGAAAATGGCCTAACTCATAATCAGATTCAGCGTCTCTGGTACAAGGGACCGATGTTCAGGCATGAGCGGCCGCAGAAGGGTCGTTACCGTCAGTTTCATCAGATTGGTGTGGAGTGTTTTGGTTTGGCTGGACCTGATGTCGATGCCGAACTGATTATTATGACTGCGCGCTTGTGGCGCGAGCTGGGTCTTTCTGATTTAGAATTGCAGATTAATACGCTTGGCTCAGCCGAGGCACGTGTAGCTTATCGCGACAAGTTGGTGGCTTATATGGAGTCGCACCTGGATAAGCTGGATGAGGACAGTAAGCGCCGTCTGCATAGCAATCCGCTACGGATTCTCGACAGCAAGAACCCGGATATGCAACAACTGATTGCCGATGCCCCGAATCTGCTTGATCATCTTGATGACGAATCAAAAAAAGACTTTGAGCAGTTGTGTGTTTTTTTGAATGGCGCCGGGATTGAATACTTTATTAATCCCAGACTGGTACGTGGTCTGGATTATTACAACAAGACCGTCTTTGAATGGGTAACGAATCAGCTTGGTGCCCAGGGTACCGTTTGTGCTGGTGGTCGCTTTGATGGCCTGGTAGGACAGCTGGGTGGACGCGATACTCAAGCCTTGGGCTTTGCCATGGGTATAGAACGTTTGGTGTTGTTGCTGCAGCAACAGGTTGAATTAGCGATTGATGCGGCGCCACACGTCTACATCATCATGGCTGGTGAAGGCACGACTCAGGCTGGGCTGTTGCTGGCTGAGCGCCTGCGTGATGTTGATTCACGCCTGCGTATTCGCAGTAATTGCGGTGGCGGCAGTTTTAAGTCCCAGTTTAAACGGGCTGACAAGAGCGGTGCCAAATTGGCGCTGATTCTAGGCGAAGATGAAATTGCCAGTGAAGTCGTAGCGGTCAAAGACCTGCGCCAGGGTGAAGAACAACAGCGTGTTGACTGGAACGAGCTTGGTGAATTCCTGCAGTCATATCTAGATTTAAATTCGAATTAAACAATGGAATAAAGGAGTTGCCCTGTGGAAGTTTACGAATCAGAACGGGAACAGATAGACGCCATCAAGAAGTGGTGGAAAGAAAATGGAAAGGCCGTGATCGTTGGCGCCATCCTCGGCTTTGGTTCTTTAATTGGTTGGCAGCAGTGGCAGGCCAATGTTCAGGCGCAGCGTGAATCTGCTTCGCTGGAATATGATGTGATGTTGGCGGATCTTGAAAATAGCCAGTATCAGTCAGTTAAGGATAGAGGTGCGCACATACTGAGTAATTTTCAGGACACCCCTTATGCTGCTCTGAGCGCCATGAGTCTGGCCAAGGTCTATGTTGAAGAGGGAGACTTTAACTCTGCCAAAACTTACCTGCAGATAGCCATTGATCAAGATGACCAGCCACAATTGAAACAGGTTGCGCAGTTGCGTCTGGTGCGGTTGTTGTTGGCTGACGGTGATGCGGCTCAAGCATTAAGCAATTTGAAAACTATCAAAGTGGGTGGCTTTGGTGCTGTTGTGAATGAGCTTGAAGGTGATATCCAGGTTGTGCTAGGTAACAGGGATATGGCCAGAGTTGCATATCAGCAGGCCTTGGATGCTATCGAAACTGGCGTCGATGCATCCCTGTTGAAGATGAAACTTGATGATGTCGGCGGGCCGGAGGCAGATAGTTAATGCGTCTTTTTTTGCCGTTGCTGATTGCTGGTTCACTGGCTGCTTGCAGTTCAACTCCCATTCATGAACCAACACCGCTTGAACCCCTGGTTACGGCTGCCAAGGTTGAAAAACTGTGGGCGTTAGCAAGTTCATCATCTTCTCAGGATAAGGTTTACGAACATCTGCAAGCAGATTTGCAGGGTGGCGTTTTATACAGCGTTTCGGCTGACGGGGTGGTAAAGGCCAATGAAATAGGCAAGGCTGCACAGCTATGGAAACAGAAACTGAATACAGTTGTCTCAGCAGGTTTGTCCGTTGCCGATGAGCTGTTGCTTTTAGCAACGTCAGAGGCAGAAGTGATTGCCATGGCGAAAGACAATGGCGAGATTCGTTGGCGCAGCGCTGTCTCTAGTGAAGTTCTGGCAGCACCGGTAGTCAGTGGCAATGTTGTTATTGTGCGCAGTGCTGATGGTGTTACCCAGGCGCTGAGTACTGATAACGGCGAGCAACTCTGGAGTTTTAGCAGCAACGTGCCAGCCTTGAGCTTGCGTGGTGATGCGAGTCCTGTTGTTGCAGGTGAGTTAGTGTTGCTGGGACAAGCTAATGGACGTCTTTCTGCGCTTTCTATTTTTGACGGTGTGTTGCAGTGGGAGAGCGCAATTGTTGTGCCTCAGGGTCGCACTGATCTCGAACGCATGGTTGATGTTGATGCTACGCCATTGGTAGTTGCTGATGTGATTTATGTTGCCGCTCATCAGGGCCGAGTGCAGGCCTTATCAAAACTGACCGGGGCACCCTTGTGGAGCCGTGACCTGGGTACATCGGTAGGCATGACTGTTGATAGTGAAAGGCTATATATTGTTGATGACGAGGGGCAGGTCTGGGCGCTTGATCGTCGTAATGGTGCGACTCTCTGGAAGCTCGATAAATTGAAATATCGTGATCTCAGCGCACCGGTTAGTTATGCAGATAGTGTTGTTGTCGGTGATTATGAAGGTCAGTTGCACTGGATTTCAAAAGATGATGGCGCAATCATTGCGCGCCATCAGGTTGATGAAAACGGTGTACGTGTTGCACCGTTGGTGCGAGATGGTGTCTTGTATAGCCGCAGCAAGTCAGGCCGGCTTGAAGCCCTGAGACTCAAATAGGTATCTAGATAAAATGAAGCCTGTCATCGCACTGGTTGGTCGTCCCAATGTCGGTAAGTCAACGCTGTTTAACCAACTCACAAAAAGTCGTGATGCTTTGGTCGCGGATTACCCTGGCCTTACCCGTGATCGCAAATACGGCACTGGTCGTGTCGGTGATAAGCCTTACATCGTTGTCGATACGGGGGGGCTGAGTGGCGATGCCGAAGGTGTCGAAGAACAGATGGTTGATCAGGTACATCAGGCGATTGGCGAGGCCAATATTGTCCTGTTTCTGGTTGATGCCCGGGCTGGCTTGATGGCGGGTGATGAGCAAATCGTGCAGCAGTTACGTCGCATAAACAAGCCGATCTTTGTTGTTGTTAATAAAATCGACGGCACTGATGAAACCATGGGCATTATTGATTTTCAGGGATTGGGTATGGGTGAACCGCTGGCGATTGCGGCGACTCATGGCCGTAATGTTTCCCGAATGATGCAGACTGTATTAGCGGACTTGCCAGAAGCCGAAGAGGAGGCCGAGGAAGAGGATGGTAGTGTTAAGGTTGCCATTATTGGTCGCCCTAATGTTGGTAAGTCTACTCTGGTAAATCGCATCATGGGTGAGGAGCGGGTGGTTGCCTTTGACATGCCCGGCACAACCCGTGACAGTATTTTTATCCCCTTTGAACGTGATGGCAAGCAATATACCTTGATTGATACTGCCGGCGTGCGTCGTCGTGGCAGGGTAAAAGAGACCGTAGAAAAATTTAGTGTCATCAAAGCGTTGCAAGCCATAGAAGAGGCCAATGTGGTGATCCTTGTGCTTGATGCCCACGATGGTATATCTGACCAGGACGCTACCCTGGCGGGCTTTGCCCTGGATGCAGGCCGGGCGATGGTGATTGCCGTCAACAAGTGGGATGGCCTGGAAAAACATGCCCGTGAAAGAATGAAGACTGAGTTGGATAGACGCCTGCCGTTTCTCGATTTTGCCGAGATGCATTTTATCTCTGCCTTGCATGGCACCGGGGTAGGACATTTGTTTGAATCTGTCGATGCTGCCTTTGCTGCAGCGATCAAGAAACTGCCAACCCCCGATCTAACCCGGATACTGGAAGATGCCGTGAGTCAGCATCAACCACCCATGGTACGGGGTCGTCGAATTAAACTGCGTTATGCTCACCAGGGCGGCAGGAATCCACCATTAATTGTTGTTCATGGTACTCAAACTGATTCACTGCCGGGGGCGTATAAACGTTATCTGATGAATATCTTTCGCAAGGTGTTTAAGCTTAAGGGGACGCCGGTTAGGGTTGAGTTTAAGTCTGGTGATAACCCTTATGCAGGGCAAAGAAAGAAACCGGTTCAGCGTCAGGCATATAAAAAATCGGATTCTAAACAAGCTACCAAGCCGAAGCAAAAAAGCCGTCGGTAATGCTAGCCGTTTAATCGCTGGTTAAACAGCTTGGCGATGTTGTTGCATCAGCTCGATGAATTCATCCTCGGGGATTGGTTGGCTGAAATAAAATCCTTGGTAATTCGGACAGTTCATTATTTTGAGGAAGTTGAGCTGCTCCCTGGTTTCTACCCCTTCAGCAATAATGCCTAATTCTAAACTTCTGGCCATGCTGATAATGGCTTTAACAATCGCCCCGTCATTGTTATCAGTCAAACAATCCTGAATGAAGCTGCGATCAATTTTTAAGGTGTCGATAGGTAATTGTTTGATGTATGCCAATGATGAATAACCGGTGCCAAAATCATCAATAGAGAAACGTACGCCATAGTCTTTTAGGCTATTCATTTTTTTGATGGTTTCATCAATGTCTTTGATAACGATTCGTTCGGTGATTTCCAGTTCAAGTCGTCTACCATCAAGTTTGTATTTATTGAGCAGGTTAATGATGCCATCAACAAAGCTTTTTTCGGCGAATTGTCCGGGGCTGATGTTGACTGCAATAATGGGTATATTGCTGTTGGCGAGAGTGGCGCAGGCCTGTTCCAGTATCCAGTTTCCGATTGTCAGTATTAGACCACTTTCCTCCATTACAGAGATAAACTCTCCGGGTAATAGCAGCCCTTTGGTTGGGTGTTGCCAGCGTATGAGTACTTCACTGCCGATAATAGTGTTGGTCTCGATCTCTATTTGTGGTTGGTGATAAAGCGTAAACTGATTTTGTTCATAGGCATGTTTAAGTTCTTTTTCTAGTTCAAGGCGATCAATCAGGCGGGTCTGCATTTCACTTTCAAAAACCTTCACTGCATCACGGCCGGAATCTTTGGCGCTATACATGGCTAGATCGGCGTGGCGAAGTATGTCATTTGCATCGAGGTTGTGTTCAGGAAATATAGCAATGCCAATGCTGACGCTGGTTTTGAGTGTGTGTCCAGCAATATTGTATTCCTCAGCCAGCACACGTAGTAATTTACTGGCAAGGCTATGGGCTTCATCTTGGCTGAGCTGGCGGTCTTTGCATAATTTTGGCAGCAGTACTACAAATTCATCACCACCGAGGCGGGCGACGCTGTCTTCCTGGCGTAAGCTGTTTTTGAGTCGTTCAGCAATGTTGATGAGCAGGGAATCACCAATCGGGTGGCCGAGTGAGTCGTTAATATGTTTGAAATGATCAAGGTCAATAAACATTATCGCGCCGTATTCATCACGTCTTTTAAGTGTCGCCAGGGTAGTTTCCAAGCGGTCAAGCAATAAGGTGCGATTAGGCAGGTTGGTCAAAGCATCATGAAAGGCTTGGTGTTGGATCTTTGCTTCGGCTTGTTTCCGTTCACTGATATCCTGGAAATGAGCGACATAGTGGCTGATTTTCCCCGATTCTTGTTTGACTGAGCTAATGGTTAAGTAAGCTGAAAATGGAGTACCATCTTTGCAAATAAACTCAGGTTCACCAGACCATTTCATTTTATTATTGACTACCTGCCAGATCCATTGGCCAGAATTGCCAGGGTAGCCTTGTGAGAACAAGCAGTACGGCGGGCTGCCAAGCACGTCTGCTTCACTATAACCGGTTATTTTAGTAAAGGCTTGATTAACGCGGAGAATGTTTCGATCAGAATCGGTAATAAACATGCCTTCATGGCTTTCAAAAGCAGTCGCTGCAAGCCTTGTCTCATTGAGTAGTTGTTGTCTTTGGCGTTCAGTCTGCTCGCGTTCCAGCTCGGCGGTAATGCGGGCGGCAAAGATTTGCAGCAGCGAGTGATACATTTCATTATTTTTGATTGGATGATTGTTCATGACTAGCAACAGCCCGCAGGGTTTATTGTTAAGGTCAGTGAGGCTGATACCTGCGTAGCTTTTGATGTTGAGCTCTTGCAAAAGAGGATCATCAGGAAATAATTGCTGTACGCCGTTTTGATAAATCCTGAAGCGCTCCTTCTCTAGCAACTCTTCATGGGGCGTGGCATGGGGATTGATTGAAATGTTGTCGAGTTGCCTACCTTCGCCCCAGAATGCACAGCTATAAATCTTTTCGCTCTGACCAGGGCCTGTCAGTCCAATAAGACAATAATCAACTTCAAGTGAGTCAGCAAGTATTGAGGTGACCGCAACTAAAAATTCAGCTGAGTTTGTGCTGCGATGCTGTTGAATAAGTTGGCTTAAGGCTAGGCCTATTCGCTCTTGATCATCAGCCCGGTGTTGTAGGGCTATGGTCATTTGGTTGAATGTCGTGCCAAGCTGGGATAATTCTTTGGGGCCGCTGTTATTTGTTATTTGTGTATTCAGTTTACCATGGCGGACTTGTGTCGCTGCCTCGGCGAGGTGGCGAATAGGGTTGACGAAAAGGCGGTGACTCCAGGCAAAGGCGATCAATATCGCTGACAGAGTGACAAGCGCTGCCAGTACAAGGTTTTGTTTCAGAGCCTGATTGGCCCTAGCCAAAACAACATTTGCTGGAACAGTGACAGAGAGAAAGGTGTTGGGGGTGCGATTGCTTAATGGCGCGTAGGCACGGATAAGCTCAATGCCATCTTCATCGCCAGGCTCCATGACGCCAAGGTGTTTTAGTCTAACCACCGTTTTAAGTAGTTCTGACTGCTGGTATTTATGACCTGTCATGGTGCTTGATTGAGTCGGGTGTTGAAATAACACAATTCCATCGCTGTCGAACATGGTGAGTATAGAGCCAGAATATAGTGGCAATTGCTGAATATGTTCTTCGAGCCAGCCTAGATTGATCTTCGCATTTACTAGAATCTGTATTTCGTTATCGGCATTTAGTATAGGCTTGGTTATCACTAGGGTTGGTTGAGACCCCATTTTACTGATGCTGTAGTCAGCGCTACTTAATTGCTTGCTGCTAAGGGCTTGCTGGAAGTGAGGCTGATTTGAAACATTGAGAGCTTCATCGGCCTGTGTTGAACTGCAAAGCAATTGTCCATTTGAATTGAATGCAGCAAGGCTAATGTATTGCTTGTACTGATTCAGCATTGAGCTGAGTAGTTTGTCACAGGCGAGTTGATTGCGGCTTTGTATTGCCGGAATCTGCCCCAAGGCTGTGAGCAGCTGGTTAGTGCTCTCTATTACATTTTCCTGTTTGAATTGTATGGCCCTGAGGACATCCATGGACTGGTTGCGGCCGAATTTGCGGGCATCATTTCGGTCTTGATTGCCATTATAGAGAATGAGTCCAAGCATCGGTAAGGTGGCAATTAAAAGCAGCACAAGTACGTGGTGACGCGTACTTAATTCGAACTGTGATTTTTTTTGTTCAACAGGATTGTGCATTTCTCTACAATGGCATTGCTTGTTTGCTGGTGACATACAGGCTATCGGCAGGGCTGCTTGGTTTGTCGAGCCTTATTAGGTAATTAATATGAATAAAAAGGTCTGGGTGTATATTAGACTATTAATATACTAATGTTTTAATGTTTTGCAAGATTAATGAGTTGTTAGCAGCTTTTAGCGTAACTCGACTGAGTCGACATGGCGATTATGGGCGAGATAGAATTATCTATAATTTACTTATTTTAAGGAATAGAAATGCGATTTAGTATCCAGATGAAACGTTTTTTGCTGCTCGGACTCGTGTGCCCCAGCTTGAGTTATGCCTCGTCTAATGTGGATTTAGAGCAGAAAATTGTCGATCTGAGCAGTCGTGTCATTGAACTTGAGCGTCGTCTCGATGCGCTTGAATCACCTGAAATGACGCAAATGATAGAGCAAAACTCTGAGCCTACCAACCCAGGTGATAGCCTGGATCAATCAAACTGGAATCGCCTCAAGGTTGGCTACAACTATGATGAGGTGCGTGAGTTAGTGGGTGAACCCATTAAGATAAAAAAGGGCAGTATGGAATTTTGGTATTACAGTGAGCGTAAATTAGACGGTCCTTTTGTTAAGTTTATCTTTAAAAAGGTACACAGCTGGAAGTCTGCGCTTGATGAGTAGTGACTAGCCTTGAATATTCGCTCTGTTGATTCTTATGGGGCTTAAACCATTAAATTAAAAAGATTTTTATCTGTTTATGTGATCGTGCAAAGGGTCGATACATAGTTGGCCTTTGTTAGTGGATTAAATGGTTATTGAGTATGGAAGAGAAAACTCATCGCGTATTGGTCGTTGAAGATGACGCCGATTTGCTGGCGATGTATTCGCTGCATCTGGTTTCACTTGGTTATGATGTTCTTAGTGCTGAAAATGGTGAGATGGCACTTAATAGGGTAAATGAGTCACCAGAAAGTATCGATATTATCCTGTCCGATATTGTGATGCCGGTGATGGAGGGATATGCCTTTTGTCAGACTGTGAAATCAAACCCCGAATCCAGCGCTATTCCATTGATATTCATTTCGTCACTGATCAGTCTTGAAGAGAAAATGAAAGGCTATGAAGTCGGCGCGGACGACTATATTTCAAAGCCCATTAGTCCGGAAGAGCTGGGCTTGAAGATTAAAAAGCTGCTTGAACTGAGGGCAGAGAACAGGGATTTGCAGCAGCAGTTGAGCGAATCAAATAGCGTTGCCATGCAAGCGATGACCTATTCCAGCGATCTTGGTCAGGTGCTGGAATTTTATAAAAACACCCTGGATGCTGCTAATTTCGAAGAAATTGCACGTTTACTGTTTGATGTTACTAACAACTATGGCCTTAAGTGTAGTCTGCAACTTAGAACTTGTGATGGTGTTTTTAATTTTTCAAGTCGGGGTGTCGTTTCGCCTTTGGAAGAGAGTGTGATTGAGTTATCTCAGTCTAAGGGGCGCTTTTTCGATTTTAATGCCAGAACAATAATTAATTATAAGGAATTTTCTTTGCTGGTGAAAAATATGCCAGTTGATGATGAAGAGCGCTATGGTATTTTGAAGGACTCATTGGGAAATTTATGTAATGCCATCGAGGCCAGAATTAATTTTTTGATGTATAAAAATGCTTCTGTTCAAAAAGAACAAATCATCAATGCCGTCATTGGCATGATGGAAGAGGTCGATAAGCAGTTTGGTGAAATGCAGCAGGCCAATACCGCTGTCATCAATAGTATGATTGATGATCTTGATGAAGCGATGCTCGACCTTGGTTTAACACCGAGCCAAGAGGATTTGGTTAGAACAATTGTGGTTGAAGGCAGGGAGCGATCTAAGCGTACGCTTAAATGTGCTGAAGTGATCTATGACAAGTTTGAGACGGTTAAAGCCCAGCTTGATAATGCACTTGATAAAAAATAAAGACGCTACTCTTCAAAGTCGTAAATCACAATCTTCTCGACAAAGGGCATAACCGCCTGATTTACAGTTCTATTGTGTTCAGGATGGCGAGTGTATGCATTCATCGCCTGTTTATCACTAAAAAGCATGTGTATACCGACATCAAAACTATCATCGACTATTTTACGATTGCTTGGTAGTGATGTTCCAACCCTTATTTTGATTACGCCGGGAATCGTCTCCAGTTCTTTTGTGGCCCGAATAATCTGCTGTTGTTGGCGTGGATTGCCTGGGTCTTGCAGCCAAAGCAGTATGACGTGATTGACTCCGCCGTTGGCCGCATCTTTGTGAGGGCTGTGACTGCAGCCTGAAAGCATCAGGCTAAATAGACAAATAATTGCTGCGATTGTTTTCATATCAAATTACATAGACGGTGTTGTGGTTTCAGTCTGGGCGGTTTGGCGCAGGGCTGGCACAATCAGGTTTGGATCAACGCGAGCATTGTTCATGCTAATACTCCAATGTAAATGTGGGCCGGTAACACGCCCTGTCATGCCAATGCTGCCAATCTGTTCACCGCGTTTGACTAGCTGGCCATCTGTAACTTGAATGCTGTCCATGTGACAATACATAGTGATTAGCCCCTGGCCATGGTCGATAAAAGCCGAGTTGCCATTGAAGAAAAACTCGCCGGTCAGAATGACTTTTCCGCTTGCGGGAGCATTGATTGGGGTACCTTTAGGCGCGGCGATGTCAATACCACTATGCGGTCTACGGGGCTGCTCATTGAAAAAACGTCTTAGCCCAAATGGACTGCTGAGTCGACCTTGAACCGGTAGCTCAAATTGTAAAGTATCGGTGTAGAAGTTGTCATCCCAATGTGCCAGGGCGGCATTGATCTTTTTGCGCTCCCTGTTAATTCGTTTCATGTCATCAGCATTGGGATTGACCTTGCGTTTGTTCTTAATGGTGAGGTGTTGGGTTTCGTATTGTTTGTCAGAGACCTGAAAACTGTAGCTGTGATTTGTGCCAGCATGTTTACTGGTAATGCTGTGTTGGCCATCTTTTGCCGCGAGAGGGATGCCTACCAGGGCATGCCAAGCCTGCTCATGTTTTATTACCATGACAGGTTTGTTCTTGTAGTTGACCTTGGGGGCGACTTCAGCCGATTCATTGAGTTTAATAATCGCGATGCCGCCAGGTACGCTGTCATGTAGTGGTAGTTCTAGTGCCTGGCTTTGGTTGGCAAAGACAATGAGTCCAAAGCCAAGCAGGGTAGAGGTGATATGTTTTGATTTAAGACAATAATTCATTTGATCACTTTTTAATTTCATCGACGCTACAGATCAGGCTGCCTTTAGCTAAACGGGCTGAAATTTTGTCGCCCTTGCTCAGTTTGCTGGCATTAGTAAATACTTCTTTGTTGGTAACATCCTGAACAATGGCATAACCACGCTGCAAGGTCGCCAGGGGACTGACATTGTTCAGGGTTCGGCTGGTCATGGCCAGTCGTTGCTGTTTGTTGGCAAGAATTCGCTGCCAGGCATGATGTAGTCGTTGCTGCAGGCTTTGGTGTCGTAACTCAAGCTGACTCAGTTGTTGTAGGGGCGCATGACGCTGTAGCCGGTTATTGAGTTGTGCCAGACCATGAGATTTTTTGTTGATGTAACTTTTGACTACTCGCCCCAGCCGGCGTTCCAGTTCATCCAGGCGCTGAGCCTTGGCCTGCAACTGCTGCCCCGGATGTTGTTGCTGCAAGCGTTTCTCCAGCCAGTCCAGGCCCTGCTGTGATTGTTGTAGCAATGATCTGGCCTGGTTTTGCAGACGATTGAATTGTTTATTCAGTTGCTGCTGAATATCATGCTGATCTGGACTAACCAGCTCTGCCGCCGCCGATGGGGTAGGGGCCCTCTGGTCAGCAACAAAATCGGCGATGCTGAAATCCACCTCGTGGCCGATGGCGGCTACCAGCGGTGTTTTACAGGCATGGATGGCTCGGGCGACCACCTCTTCATTAAAGGCCCACAGGTCTTCGAGCGAACCACCACCACGTGTTAGCAGCAGTACATCACAGTCCTTACGCGTGTCCGCCAGCTTGATCATTTTGGCGATTTGCTTAGCCGCAGTAGTGTCACCCTGTACCGGCACTGGATAGATAAGCACCGGGATGGCTGGAAAGCGCCGCTTTAGGACACTAAGAACATCGCGAATCGCAGCGCCGGTGGGCGAGGTGATAACGCCAATTTTTTTCGGTAGGGCAGGGATGGCAATTTTCTGGCGAGTATCAAACAGACCTTCCTGGCCCAATCGGGATTTCAGCGCTTCAAAAGCCCGTTGCAGTGCCCCTTGCCCGGCTTCTTCCATGTGCTCGATAATGATTTGAAAGTCGCCGCGTGCTTCATACAAAGTCAGGCGTGCACGTACCAGCACCTGCATGCCGTTTTCCGGTTTAAAACGCAGGTGCATGTTTTTGCCACGAAACATGGCGCAACGTACTTGTGCTGCTTCATCTTTGAGCGAGAAGTACATGTGACCGGACGAGGGTCTGGAAAAATTAGAAATTTCACCTTCAAGCCAAAGTAAGGGGAAACTGCCCTCAAGCACGGCCTTGGTTTCGCGAACCAGGCGGGAAACAGTGAAAATGTCACGATTAGGAATGGATAATTCTGGCTGCATACTGTGATTTTAACCTGTTACCAAGCGGCTATTCTAGCCATATACCGGTGACTTCTGTTCTTATCGTAATAAAAGACAAATATGGCTGGGCTTGAGATGGCGATTTTAGGTAATTGAATTTCAAAT
>CAMYNQ010000069.1 GCA_947259785.1 uncultured Chromatiaceae bacterium
CGCTAGACGGTTTCATGACTCACACCGACTGGCAAGGTGTTTGCGACGGCATGAAGATGGCCAATGGCCTGTTCTGGCCCATCCCTATTACACTCTCCACCGAGCAAGCCGAGGCCGACACTCTTAAACTGGGTGAAGATATCGCCCTGATCGACAGCGAATCCGGTGAAGTCATGGCCACCATGACCGTCACAGAAAAATACAGCATCGATAAAGAACACGAATGCATGATGGTCTTCAAGACCACCGACATCGAACACCCAGGCGTTAAAATGGTGATGGAACAGGGCTCGGTCAATCTAGCCGGCCCGGTCAAGGTACTGTCACAGGGACGTTTTCCAACCGATTTCGGCGATGTCTACATGACCCCAGCTGAAACCCGCAAGCTGTTCGAAGAAAAGGGCTGGAATTCAGTGGTTGCCTTCCAGACCCGCAACCCACTGCATCGCTCACACGAATACCTGGTCAAGATCGCTATCGAGATCTGCGATGGCGTCATGATCCACTCGCTGTTGGGCAAGCTCAAGCCCGGCGACATCCCATCAGAAGTCCGTGTTGACGCCATCAATGCGCTGGTGGAAAACCATTTCGTTAAGGACACTGTGGTTCAATCAGGTTATCCACTGGACATGCGTTATGCCGGTCCACGTGAAGCCTTGTTACATGCCCTGTTCCGCCAGAACTATGGCTGCTCGCACCTGATCGTTGGCCGTGACCATGCCGGTGTGGGTGACTACTACGGCCCATTTGACGCTCACCACATCTTCGATGAGCTTCCCGCCGGTGCGCTGGAGACCCAGCCGCTCAAGATCGACTGGACCTTCTTCTGTTACAAATGTGGCGGCATGGCCTCGATGAAGACCTGCCCGCATGAAGCTGGCGATCGCCTGCTGCTGTCTGGCTCCAAGCTGCGTAAACTGCTATCTGAAGGCGACGAAGTTCCCGCCGAGTTCTCACGCCCTGAAGTATTAAAGATTTTGCGTGAGTACTACAGCAACATCGCGGAAGAAGACAAGGTTAAAGTGACACTGAGTGGTCACTCAGCCAAATAAACTTAAACCTTGTTTGATAAAAAAGGCCCGCAATGCGGGCCTTTTTTATTGATTGGTTTATCAGGCGTGTTTTTCTTCACCCAGACGCAGCAGGCTGGGCAACAAGATTAATGTAAAGACAGTGCTCACAGCCAGGCCACCGACAATCACACCGGCCAGACCTCGATACAGTTCGGTACCCGCCCCCGGCACCAACAACAACGGCAACATGCCGAACAGGCTGGTCAAGGTACTCATCAGGATGGGCCGCAACCGCAGGTGCACTGCCTGCTCCACGGCATCGCGCCGCGCCAGACCCTCTCGCTCAGCCGCACGAGTCTGATGCACCAACAGGATGGCATTATTGACCACCAGGCCCAACAGGATGACAAAGCCAATCATGGTCAGCAGATCCATCGGCTGCTTGATACCCACCAGATTCATGACAAACAGCGTTGCCACCCCACCCACTGTCGCCAGCGGGATGGTCATCAATACCAACAGACTGTCCTTGAATGAGCGAAACAGGGCGCTAACCAGTAAATACAAAATCGCAATCGCTAGCAGAAAGGTACCGCCCATATTCTCTAACGTGGTCTTCAGTTTGTCAGCTGAACCGGAATAGCGAATAAAGCCATCCTCAGGCAGGGCCGCCTCAATTACGGGGGTGACCTTGGCCTTGATCAGATCGATTCCTTCCTCCACCGACATGCCTTGAGGCAGACGTATTTGCAGAGTGACGGTGCGGCGCCGATCGATACGCCGCAGCTGATCCGGGCCGGCGGTACGTACCACATCCATCAATTCGCCCAAGGGCTGAATGCCAGCCTCAGGCGTGGCCAAAGGAAGCGCCTCCAGCTGCTCAGGTGTCGTCCATTCATCACTGCGAAGAATGACATCGAGGCGTTGCTCACCGGCAAAATAATCAGCGACATACAGTCCGTCACCCAGCGCACGGATGATGCCACCCATATCACCACGATTCCAACCGGCCTCGGCAATGCGACGCTCATCCGGCTGCAACCTTAACTCGGGCTCGGCCAGTTCCAGGCCAGGAAAGGGCCGCGGCATGGTGCCAAAGGCCTCGCGCACCGCCATAAAACCAGCCATACCCGCCTGTAACAGAGACTCGAGTTCACGCCCCTGAATGTCTATATCGATAGAACGGCCGCCGCCCAAGCCACCAAACAACGAGGCCTTGAAGGCAAAACCGATGGTATCGGGAAAACCGCCAATCACCCCATTGATTAGCGGCACCAGCATACCGGTTTGATCCGGGTCAACGGTACGCGCGCCCATAAACATGCCGCTGGAGAAGGCAACAAAGAAATAGTCCTCGACATGCGGCTGTTGCTCACCCGACAGATGAGGCGCCATCGCTGCCGCCATCTGCTGGCCCATCTCCTGTTCCATGAATTCGATATTGGCGCCGGGGGGCGGATTGATAAAGCTGAAAACCAGATTGCGATTGCCTTCGGGCAGGTAATCGGCCTTGGGGATCATCAAGTAAGCCAGCAGCAGTGGCACCGTCAGCAGCCCGGCAATCCAAAACCAACGCCGCCGCGGGCCGGTGAGACGCATAATGGAGGTCGTCATACCGTCCCACCAATGCTGGTGAGGGTCTTTCATTTCTGCACTTTTCAGCCAGGTCATGGCCGTGGTCGGCAATAGCGTCACCGCGACTAGCAGTGAGAAGCAGACCGCCACAGCAATCGTCAGCGCCAGATCGGCAAACAGCTGCCCAGCCTCATCGGCCAGAAACACCACTGGCAGGAAGATCGCAACAGTGGTTGCCGTCGAAGCCAACAGCGCCCCCCAAACCTGAGAAGCCCCCTTAGCTGAAGCTATATCAGCCGGCTCACCCTTTTCCCGCAGTCGAACGATATTTTCCAACACCACAATGGCCGCATCCAGCACCATGCCGACGGCAAAGGCCAGCCCAGCTAACGAGATCACATTCAGCGTCCGGCCGACAGCATCGAGAAGCATAAAACTACCCAGCACACAGACCGGGATGGCCAGAGCCACCATCATCGTGGCGCGGAATTTACGGAAGAACCACCACAGAACCCCCATCGCCAACAGGATACCAAGCGCCAGGTTGTTAGCCACCATAGCGATGGAGCGGTTGATATAAATGGTCTCGTCGTAGACTTGGTCGATCGACAACCCGGCCCGTTGCAGCGGCCCTTCACGCAGCTCTTCCACCGCCAGGCGCAGGCCGTCCATGACCTTGAGCACGTTAACGCCGGTTTCCCTATGGGCATTCACTGCTACCGCCGGACTACCGTTCTGGATCACAAAACTACTGCGATCCACCATCTGCACCTCGACCTTGGCGACATCACGCAGATAGACCGGCCGGCCATCGCGCCAGGCCAAAATCATCTCATCAAAATCTGCAACCGAATAGGCACCGGTATAACGCACTGTGTAACGACGCTTGCCAACATCGGCGAAACCGGCCGAGACATCTTCAGCCCCCACCAACTGCACTACATCAGGCAATTCGATGCCGAGACTGGCAGCCCTATAGGGATCAAAGGTGATGCGCAGCTCGTTCTCACGACCGCCGCGCACCTCGGACATAGCCACGCCGGGAACACGCTCGAAACGACTCTGCACCACTTCTTCGATGTAGTCCTGATAGCTGGCGATATCGCGGTCATTATCGGCGACAGGTTTTATAATGAACCAGCCGATCGGTCGACTATCGCCACCGACGGTACTGATGACTGGCTCGTTAGCATCAGCAGGATAACGGGGCACCCGATTGAGGCGACTCATCACCTCCAACAAAGCGCGGCGCAGGTCTGTACCGACGGCAAAGGTCAGTGTCACCTTACCCTGACCGCGGCTGGCCTCGGACAGCACCTGGGTGGCGCCAGGCAGGCCGCGCAAGGCATCTTCCTGAGGTTCAATAATCTCAGCCTCTACCTCCTCCGGGGCGGCAGCACGCCAAACGGTGGAAATGGTAATTTCAGGCTCTTGAACTTCAGGGGTCAACTGGATCGGCAACCGACCCAAACTAATCAGACCAAACAGCACCACCAATAACACAGCCACCGCAACCGCCACCGGGTTGCTGAGCGCTAAACGGGTCAAATTCACTGCCCAGCACCACCCTTAACACTCAAACTCTGACCCGGGCGCAGGCGTTCGTTGCCACGCACCACCACCTGATCACCGGCAGCCAGGTCACCCACTACTTGAATAAATTCGCCACTGGCAATACCGGTCTGCACCTGCACCCGCTCAGCCGTTGACTCCTCACCGAGCTTAAACAGGTGACTGCCGCCGCGGCGCAGCACCAACGCATCACGCGGCACACTCAACACCTCCTGCGGCAAGGCGGTGGGCAGGGCGATCCTAACCGACTGACCGGCCAACCATTCACCCTCAACAATATCCAAACGCAGTCGCAACAAACGCGACTGACTATCCGCGACAGGCACTACCGCGCGCAATATCGCTGCGCCCTGCTGTTGTCGTGCCGAAACCTGTAGCCGCTGACCAATAACCAGAAAGGGTTTTAAGCTCACTGTTGCCGAGGCTTCAATCTCAAGACGGCTTGAATCAACCAGCTGCAAGACCTCGTCACCACTGTCGACCCATTCACCGGCGCGCTTGGTGCGTTGCGCTACCACCCCGGCAAACGGGGCACGCAATTCGGTTCGCTCAAGATGTTCCTGGGCAATCAACATCCGCGCCTTGGCCGCCACCAACTCATTCATGGTTGCATCACGCTGCGACAAAGTTTGCTCCAACTGGGTCTGGGCAGCATTATTCTGCTTTGCCAACCGTTGCAGGCGCTCCAACTCACGTTTAAGAAAGGTCAAATTGGCCTCCTCTCGCGCCACCTCGGCTCGAGCCGCATCCAGACCTGCCTTAATCAAAACATCATCGATACGCGCCAGGACACCACCTAGCGCCACCTGATCACCCTCATCGACAACCGACACCAGCCGCCCATCAACCTCCGCCGCAATCCTGGCATCATCAAGGCTAACCACGGTTGCCGCCGCCCAGCTGACAGGCGCCATCGCCCGCACCTGAGCCTGGCTCACCTCCACCGGCGCCGCTCTGGGGCCTTGTTGGGCCCAACTTTCAACAGCAAGACAAAGTGTAAGCAAAGCCAATACCCGTCTAGTCGTTTGTTTACAGCAAATTGCCAACACTATTCTCCCTATCACCATGCAGACCTGTAGCCCACAAATAGCTTTAATAACGCGCCTCAAAATAGCATGCCTGCGAACAAAGACAATCGGCATCACCACAGGTTCACGTATAGACTTGTATTTGATGTTTGTTTTGCTTTATTTTATCCAGTCTAAATCGTAGGCATGAATGGTTATTTCGTCGTAATTCAATAGAACTCGGTTTGTAACTACATATATTAGTGGGAATGCCGATATAATTTGAATAATGCAGCCATTTTACAAGGAAGACAGCATGTTCAAGTCGGGGAAGATAAATGATTAAGTTAAGCATCCCGGAGCGCAATAACAACCCAAGTATCACCATTAATCCGGGGATTGCGCAAATCAGGGCCAAGCTTGATGGCCTACCGCTGGCCAATGCGCGCGAAAGCTGCATCCAGATTCACGACCTACTCAAACCACTCAATCGAGCACCGCTTGATCTGAATGTGCGTAGCCAAATCATGACCATGATTCTGCCACTGCTGGAAGACCTGATTGGCAGCGTTCGCACAACTTACATGAACGCTTCACTGCCGCTGGCGGAAAAGTTAAGCCGTAACGCACAGATCATCCGTGCCCTACAAACCGAAATCAGCTACTCATACAAAATCATCGTTCAAGATCTACTGGAAGATCAGCAGGCCACCTCAACCGGTTCAACACAGCTACCCCAAGCCATCTACTACGCCATGAGCTTTTTGGCCCGGCAACTGGTCGATGCCTATGCTCTCTACACCGACGAGCCAGCCCATATCTGGCTGGAGCTCAATCAACTCTACTTGTACGCTGAGAAACAGCAGTTACACGACATTGAGTTATATCCAGTCAATGCCAGTGACGAACCCAATCCAGCCACCATTGCCAATATCTACCGCCGCATTGTTTTACTATCACTGGCCAACCCTTACCATCTAATGCAGGGCGAGGCAGTGAGGATGTTCAAACGCCTGATCGATTGGGCAGCGAGCTGCAACATCATTCCACATGGTAAAAATCCAGTCCCTGAAGGCCAGTTATTCGTTGACCTGCACATGGATGCACCACCCATGTATGCACCCAACACACCTAGCAAGCTTCGCCCCAAAGAAGGCCGCCTGTTTGAGATCAACGGCATTCTCAGCAAGCTCGACAATGAAATCCGCATATTGTCAACACAGAGTAAAAATGCCATCCATAGCAACTTGGCCAAACGTATGGAGCGCGATATGTATTTTCGCTGGTCAGAGAGCTGGGGCATCCGCCGCGAACGCATGAGCCATCGTAGCCCAACAGAGACCCCCACACAGGTGATTTGTAGCCTGACACTGGCCCACCATTTCATCAGCGGCGGCGAACACTTTGAGCCCGAAGAAGACGAACTCGAAATGCAGAGCCACGACAGTCTAAACCTTGGTCATAACTCACTTTCACTCATCCCCGAAGAACACACGCCCTGGGCTCAGGAAAGCGATGCCATGCATCTAAAAATCGGCACCGAAAAACCACGTCAGTCAATATTCGAAAGCAGTGAAGGTGAAAGTCAAAAAGACATGTGGGTCAAGGTCTTTGCCACCTCGGCTCAGGCCGTGGAAGAGCTAACCGACAAACAAAAGTTTAAATACGAAACCTACGACTGCCAGATCATTAACACCAATCAGGGCGGTTACGGTCTGAACTGTCCCAACAGAATTACTCCCTCTGCCCGCTCCGGCGAGCTGCTTGCCGCCAGAACAGGTCAATATAATGAAGGCTGGTCTATTGGCACCATCCGCTGGATGAAGGTCACCAATAATGGCGGCATCAACATGGGCATCCGTACTATTGCCGAGGATGCCCGGGCGGTTGCCTCCAAGGCAGTTGCCGGCATAGGCACTGGCGGCGAATATTTCCGCGCTCTGCTGGCCCCTGACCTTGACCCGGAACAATACCCAACTACATTAATTGCGCCAGCTGCCGTTTATGATATTGACTCCGTCATCATGCTGAACTTCGAAGATCGAATTCTTTATGCCCGGCTAACACGACAACTTGAATCAACCAGCGCCTACTCTCAATACCAGTTTGAGTTGATAGAACGTCCGGAAACACTGAAAACCACCAGCGAAAATCAAGAAGAACGGAAGTCGTCCAGATTATTTAAATAACAACAAGGTGACTTAAAACATGCCATTACTGAAAAACGATGACCCTATGTACCGTCTGCTTCGCGATGGCGACGTTGAAACATTCAATAGCGAAAAAGAAAAAGTCACCAAGATTGACCTGTCTGGCTGTGACTTTCGCAGTGTCGATCTCAAAGGAATGAATGCCGCCGGCGTCGATTTTAGTGATTGCTACTTTCGCCAGGCAGATCTGAGGGGCGTAGACTTTAGTGAGGCCAACCTCAGAGGCGCCAGCATCAATGGCTCCAAGGTTTCCGGCGCCTACTTTCCCAAACAGCTAACGGCCTTGGAGATTGAGCTTTCTCTGATTCATGGCACACGCATGCGCTACGACGAAAAAGCTTAATCGTCTACCAACCTTGGCAACACCTCAGACCTAAGCAAGGCGCCTAAAAACGTCAGCTCTGGCTGTTGCTCGGCAACCTCCGTTATATAAGCCAAGGTTCTGGGGATATCAGTTAAATAACCTGACTTGCCGTCGCGTATATTGAGCCGAGCAAAAATACCGGCAGCCTTAAGGTGACGTTGCACGCCCATGCAATCAAACCAAGTCAGCAACTGGGCCCGATCAACATCCGCAGCCAAACCGGCCGCCTGGAGCTGACGATGATAATCCGCCAACCAAGCTTCAACTCGTTGTCGCGGCCAGGTGATATAGCAATCCTTTAACAACGACACCAGGTCATAGGTCAGCGGCCCCAGCACTGCATCCTGAAAATCAAGCACACCTGGACTATCCACCTTGGTTCGCATCAGATTTCGGGAATGATAATCCCGATGCACCCAAACCTGTGGTTGTGCCAAGGCCTGCAATGCCAACCATTCAAAGGTTTTGTCCAGCGCCGCACTCTGCTCATCATTCAAGCTCACCCCTAATTGTTGTGGCAACAACCAGTCTTTAAACAGATTCATCTCGGCCATCAATAGTTTGTGATCGTAGACAGGCAAATCAATCTCGCTATCAAGACTATTTGTTTGCAGATTCACCAAGGCAATCATTGCATCGGCATAAAGAAGACCGGCATTGTTTTCATTTAGCACCTGCAAATATTGTTCACTGCCCAGGTCTGACAATAAGAGAAAGCCCTGCTGTAAATCTTGTTCCAAGATTTGCGGCACATTCAAACCAAAACCAGCCATGGCCGCAGAGATTTTAATAAACGGACCACAATCTTCTTTATCTGGCGGCGCATCCATAACAATAAAACTTTTCTGCCCCTGGTGAACGCGAAAGTAACGCCGAAAACTGGCATCGCTTGAGGCCGGACTAAGATCGGCATCGCAAATACCAAGCACCGCTTCAACCCAGACCTTCAACTGTTCAAATCTTTGATCCATCACTCACCCACTCAAGCAAACATCCGCCGCACACACTCATGGTAGCGTTTACAACAATAATTATGCAGATCATCTGCAACCAAATAAAAACAAGGCAATGCTAACAAAATAAGTAGCGTCGCAAACAACAAACCAAACCCCAGGCTAATCGCCATTGGCGACAAAAATGCCGCCTGCCCCGTAGCAAAAAATATTAATGGCGAAACACCGAGAAAAGTCGTGATACTGGTCAACAAAATGGGCCGCATTCTGACCCGACCAGCCTCAACCACGGCATCCAGTCTATCCCAGCCCTCCTTACGTTTCCGTTTCATAAACTCGATCAGGATCAGCGAATCATTGACCACAATCCCCGACAAGGCCAGAAAACCAAGCATAGACAGGAACTGCAAATTTTCACCCAGCAACAGATGACCTGCCACTACACCGATAAAACCAAACGGAATGGCGAACATCACCACAAATGGCTCAAGTAGGGAACGAAACAACACCGCCAAAATAAAAAAGATCACCGTCAACGCAATCACCAGCGCTCGCAACATATCGCGCATCGATTCATTCGCTTCTTTCTTTTCGCCCAGAAAGACAAGCCCATAGTCATGTCCGTTTTCGATGGTTGCAAACTCTTGCCTGACCAGTTCAGTAACAGCCAGCGGTGTTGTCACCTGATCATCCACCTCGGCCGTTACCGTCACCAGCCGACGCAAGTCACGGTGTTTAATGCTTTCGATACCGCGTGTTATTTCAATGTCGGCGACATCAGACAAAATTACCACTCGGCCACCCGACAACACTATCGGTAGTTTTTGCAGGGTCTGCAACTGTTGTCGTACTGACTCTTCATAAATCAACCTGACCGGGATACGCTCATTGCCCCAAGTGACATGAACAACCTCTTCGCCCTGATAACCACGCCGCACCGCATCGGCCACAGACCATTGTGTCAAACCCAGCTGGCGACCACGTTCATTGATCTGATACTGATATTCCAGCTTGCCCGCCTCCATATCGGTTCGCACATCGTAAACGCCTGGCGTCTTTCTCAAGAAGGCTGCAACCGCTTCACCGCGCGGCATCAGCCCCTCGATTTTTTTACCCTGTACACCAACCTCAACATCGGCACCCGACGGCCCGCCTTGCGGCCGCAAAATCGAAAGTTTATGTATGCCAGCCTCAACCAGCAAACGCTGCCGCAATTCGTTGATCACATCTTCGGTAGCGCGCTCGCGCTCGCCTTCCCAGGAAAAACTCAGGCTCACCACTGGGGTAATAAATGTTTCAATGAACCCCTGTGGTTTCTGTTTTTTCAAATCAACAATGAATTGAATATGTTTACTACCAAAGCGAATAGTATTGAAGTCGACAAAGGTCACACCGACATTGGTCAACAGACTCTGCAACTCGTCTTCCTTAATCACCTCAGCAAACACATCCTCCAAGCGGCTGGCCAAACGGGCGCTCTCTTCCAGGCTATAGGTGTTTGGGGTTTCGATATTGACAAAAAACTGTCCCGTTTCAACACTGCCAAACAATTGAAACGGCACCCGGGTCACAGCCACCACCATTGCAACCAGCAACACACCGACTGTTGCCACACTGACCAGGTAACGATTTACCACCGCCCAGCTCAACAACGTTGAATATTTGTCCACCAGACGCTGCCACCGGCCACTGCTTTTTTTCTTCGTTTGATCAAGACGCAGAAACTCACTGGCATGCGACGGCAATACCGCAAACGCCTCCCATAATGAACCCAACAAGGCACAACTGACCACCACCGGAATCACGGCAACAAATGCGCCCATGGTGCCGCCGATAGCAAACACCGGCAGAAAGGCAGCAATGGTTGTTGCCGTCGAGGCAATCACCGGCCCCATCACTTCACGACCGCCGATCAAGGCCGCATCACGTGGTGATTTTCCCATCTCCATGTGACGATAAATATTTTCGGTAACGATGATTGCGTCATCAACAATCATGCCCAAGGCTATCAGGAAGGCAAACAGCGACACCATATTGATGCTGTGACCAAGATAGTTCATGCCAATGATGGCAACCAGAAACGACACCGGAATCCCCATCGCCGTAATCAGCGCAACACGAAAATTGAGAAACAGATACAGTGACAACAACACCAAGATCAAGCCCACCACGCCGGATGACTTGACCGTGTTGAGACGATTTTTTACATACAGCGACAGATCACTAAAGACACCACTATGGATCGTTACCGGCAGCTCCTGCTGCAACTGCTTCGACAATTCTCGCACCCGCCTTGACACCTCGATGGTGGATGAATCCACCGTCTTGGTCACTGTAATATTGACCGACGGCTGGCCATTGAAACGCGCCAGGGTCTGGGCCTCTTCGAAACGCAGCTCAACCTTGGCCAACTGGCCCAGACGCAACACACCCCCCTGTTGATTACGCCGCAACGGAATCTGTTGCAGCAACTCCGGTTGTGGTGCCACGCCAATACCACGCAGCAGGATGTCACCCTCTGCCGCCTCGAGCTTGCCACCGGGCAACTCGGTCAGGTTCTGGCGCAGCGCCTGGGAAATCTCCTCCAGGGTCACCGCTCTAGCAGCCAACTGGTATGGGTCGACATTGACCCACAACTCCCACTCACGTATCCCGGCCGGCTGGGCGCTGGCCACACCCGGAATTGTTAGCAACTGCCGCTTAATATCATCGGCCGTGTCATACAGCGTTGCGACAGCCACATCACCATAGATCGCCATGCTGATCACCGGAAAGCGCGTCTGCATACGCCGCACATCCGGCTTCTCGGCATCATCCGGCAAATCTGTCACCCGATCGACAATGCTGCGGGCATCATCGAGAAAGGCATCGACATCACTGCCCGGTTTGAGCTTGATGACGATGCTGGACATGCCTTCGCTGCTGGTCGACATCAGGCTATCGATATCGGCCAGGGCATCGAACTCCTCCTCGATGGGCATGGTCACCTGGCGTTCCACCTCGGCCGGTGCCGCGCCCTTGAACTCCGTTTTGATGGTGACCCGATCAAGCTCGATCAACGGGAACATCTCCTGCGGCATGGCAAACCAGGAAATCACCCCGGCCACCAGCACCAGCACCAATGTCAGGTTGATGATAAGAGGATTATTAATGGAGTAACGGATTAACGGCATGACAAAAACTCACTCCGTCCTGCTAGATGCGACATCAATACTGCACCGCCAAACCATCACTGAGACTGGCACCGCCGCTGCTCACCAGTTGTTCGCCAAGCTCAACACCCGTTAACAGCACTGTCGTGTCGCCCTGGCGCGGCCCCAGTTCAACCAGACGCCGCTGCAACAGACCGTCCTTAACGACAAAGACATAGGTTTGACCATCATCATGCACCACCGCTGACACCGGCGCCAACCGCACCTGCTCCAACTTAGGCAACAGCAAGCCCGCCTCAGCCGCCGCACCAGACAACAGCCCTGGATTTTCAAAACGGGCACGCAAGGCATAAGTATAGGTATCGGGATCAGGATGTTGCTGCAGGGCAAAAATTTCCGCCGAATAGGTCTGACCATCGACGTGAACATCAATCAGCTGGCCGCGCTGCAACTGGGCCACAGTGATTCGATCCAACTCGGCATAAAATTCCAACTGTCTCAGATCCAGCAGTTCCAGCACCACATCCTTGGCCGCCACGTCATCACCCAGCTGAGGGATAATCCGGTTGACCGTGCCGGCAAACGGCGCCGTCAGTGTCGCCCGTTGCCAATTGCGTTCTGCCCGTCGAGTACTGGCCTGCATGGCATCCAGCCGTGCCGCAGCACTGTTGACACTAAAACGCAGCCGCGCTTCATCAGACTGCAACTGAATCAACCGCTGCCGCGCCGCATCCAAGGCCGAGCGTGACCCCAGCGAATCCGAGCCTAAGCGTTCTTGCCTGGCCACCTCATCGGCCTGCAAGCCACGATTGCCTTCAGCCAGCTGCAATAATTTCTTATCACGTTCAACCGCAGCCAACTCTTGCAGCAACTGCGCCTTGGCCTCAGTCATCAGGTCTTGGTAATCATCGCCATCCAGGCGCAACAATTCAGCCCCCTGAATCACCTGCTGACCCGGTTCCACCAGCCGCTGTTGCAGGCGTCCAGCCACTTGAAACTGCAGCTGCGCCTGTTGTGCCGGGCGCAGATAACCAGCCACCAACTGGGTCGGCTGCATATCACCCAACTCGACCGCCACCACCGCTACCTGCAGCGGCGGCAAATCAACCTGCTGCAATGCCGGTTCAGGCCGGGTCAACATCAACAGGACAATGATCAGCACAATACCGACCAACAAGAACAAGGTATACTTAGGCGCTACGGGCTTTTTTTGCACTTTAAGACCAGACAGTTGAGTGGGCTAAGGTTATTCATGACTGTTTCAATACGTTACGACAAAATCCATCCTTCTACCATTCTTTCGTGTGCCGACCTGCCTTTTCCATATCCAAATGTAGTGACAATATAATAACTCGATTAAGCCCCCGCCTTTATGTTCAAAGCCCCCATCACTAAGGTCATCTGCCTGACCCTGATCAGCACCAGCTTCCAGGCCAGCGCCGACGACTGGGGGCTGTGCCACAGCTGGACAAAACCAAGCATTGATTACCCCAGGAGCGAACGCGGCGAAGACGCCCCGGTTGTGCTCAGCGCTGACTCATCAGAAAGCCATGACAACGAGATAGTCAAACTTTTCGGCAATGTGCTGGTGCAGCGCCCCGAGGAACAATTGCATGCCGATGAAGTAACCTATTACAAACAAGACCAAAGCCTTGATGCAATCGGCGATGTCCGCTACGAAACACCTGGCTTTAGTACATTTAGCAGCAAGGCCCATATCCTTTCCGGCAGCAACCAAGGCAACTTTGATGACGCCGAGTTTATTATGTATGACCGCCATGCCCGTGGCGCCAGCAGCAGCATTCAACGGCAAAGTGAAGACCTCACAATTTTGAAACAGACCCTCTACACCACCTGTGACAAAGATGATGAGGCCTGGGCACTGCGCGCCAGCACAGTCGAACTCGATCATGCCAGCGGCATGGGCGATGCCTACAACACCCGCCTCTATTTCCAAGGGGTACCGTTTTTCTATCTGCCATTTATGCGTTTTCCCATCACCGACCAACGCATGACCGGCCTGTTGCCACCCGCCTGGGGCAACTCAAGCCTGGGCGGCAACGAATTCGCCCAGCCGATTTATCTCAACCTGCATCCACAACTCGATGCCACGATCACACCACACAACTTCACCAAGCGCGGCCTTAAATGGAATAACGAACTACGTTACCTGAGCCGGCTTGGCGAAGGTGTTATCAGCAGCGAGACTATCGACGACGAGATCTACGGCAAGAAGCGCAGCCTTTTTCACTATGAGCACGACGGCAAGCTGGGCGACAACTGGTCAGATCACATCCTCTTCGGCCGTGCCTCTGATGAGGACTATTTCAATGATTTCGGCAATGCGCTTAGCGTCAGTGCTACCAGCACTCTCGAGCGCCACGTACAACTGCAATATGCCGATGCAACTCAGCAGCTGCAGATTCAAACCCAGGACTTTCAGATAATTGATCAAGACCTGGCGGCCAGCAGCCAGCCCTATCGCCGCCTGCCGCAGATCAAACACCAATTTAACCCGGCAATGTCGGGTCCCGTTAGGTTTGAAATGGCAACCGAGTTGGTACGCTTTCAACGTCAAGACCGCGTCAGTGGCAAGCGCGCTAACATCAATCCAGCACTGAGCCTGCCCTACCAAGGCATGGCAGGTTTTATCATCCCTAAACTCAGCCTGCACCACAGCCAATATCGCCTCGATGCAGACAACAATACGCTCGGCGCCGACAGCCTCAGGCGCACCGTACCGGTCAACAGTATCGACAGCGGCATCTATTTGGAAAGAGACACCCGTGTCGGCCAGACCGACTATCTGCAGACGCTGGAACCGAGGCTGTTTTACCTCTACGCGCCGTATCGTGACCAAAGCGACTTCCCGCTTTTCGATACCTCAGCGCTCGCCTTTAGCCAATCACAACTATTCAGTGAAAACCGCTTCTCAGGGCCTGACCGCATCGGCGATGCCAACCAGATCACACTGTCACTAAGTTCGCGCCTGCTACGGGCAAAAGACGGCAAAGAACAACTCTACGGCAGCATCGGCAAGATCGTCTATCTCGATGACCGCCAGGTTGGCCTTAGTGGCAATAGCCTCAACGAAGATCATCAATCAGATATTCTCGCCGAAGCCCAGTTCAAACCCAATGACAGGCTCAGCCTCAAGGCCA
>CAMYNQ010000070.1 GCA_947259785.1 uncultured Chromatiaceae bacterium
GGGCTCAAAATATTTTTCTATTTCTGCGCGAACCCCGTCAAACAACGGTTCCAGGCTTTGCAAGCTGAAAGACGAAGCGCTCTCCGCTGAATCACTAACACTCAAGCGAAGAACTCCAGCAATTAGGCCGCGTCGCCACCTTCTTTAACAACCTGGGTCGTCTCGGCCAAGATTTCGGCATCAGCAACAACCGCCTCTTCATCAACTTCTACCTCAACCTCAACAGGTTCATCCAGTATTGCAGGTGTAATCAGATTGTCAGCAATCTCGCGTAAAGCCACGACAGTGGATTTATCGTTTTCCAGCGGCACCAGTGCATCTTTGCCATTGGCCAGCTGACGGGCACGCTTGGTTGCCACCAACACTAGTTCAAAGCGGTTATCTACATTGTCCAGACAATCTTCAACGGTTACACGTGCCATGCTGATTTAACTCCAAAAATTCGATTTATTTGCTAACAGGCGATTATACACCAATTCCCTATTTATTCACTCACCCGCTATTCACTCAAAAGCGAGCCAATCAACTCACCCTGACGCGCCTTCTGCACCTCACGGCGCTGGCGCCGAGCACGTATGATGGCGGCCAAATCAGTCAGAGCCTCATCAAAATCATCATTGATGACCACATAATCGTATTCAGTGTAGTGCGACATATCGGTCACCGCATCACTGAAACGACGCTGGATCACCTCTTCGCTATCCTGGCCGCGACCACGCAGACGGCGAATCAACTCATCACGAGAAGGCGGCAATATGAAGACTGGAACACAACCAGGCATGCGCGGCCGCACCTGCTCGGCCCCCTGCCAGTCGATCTCCAAAATCACATCGACCCCCTCACGCAACTGTTGTTCAACCCACACGCGCGAGGTGCCATAGTAATTATCAAACACCTGAGCATGCTCGAGAAAAACATCATCCATTACCATCTGCTCAAAAGCGGCTGCATCGACGAAATTGTAGTTAAGCCCGTCTATTTCACCGGGACGCATCTGCCGCGTAGTGTGAGAAACCGACACCCGGATATCATCCACCGACTCCACCAGGGCCTTAACCAGACTCGTCTTACCCGCCCCCGAGGGCGCTGAAATTATATAAAGCGTACCCGAATAGGACGCCTGTCCATCATAATTACTCATTTACAGCCTTCTATTATTCAATGTTCTGCACTTGCTCGCGAATCTGTTCGATTAACACCTTTAGATCGACCGATACTCGGGTAACTTCAGCATCTATGGATTTAGAAGCCAAGGTATTGGCTTCACGGTTCAACTCCTGCATCAAAAAATCCAACCGACGCCCCACCGGCTCATCACGGCTGAGGATATTACGCACCTCCTGGACATGGACGCTAAGGCGATCCACCTCCTCATCAACATCCATCTTCTGCGCCAACAGTGCCAACTCCTGCTCCAGACGGCCCGGCTCAAGCTGCTCTTTTAGCTCACCGAGACGGTCTTCCATCTTCTGCCGCAAAGCCAGGCGTAGATCAGGCAAACGTTCTTGGACCTGAACCACATGCGCGTCAATGCTATCGCAACGCTGCAGAATTACCGTCTTCAACTTTTCACCCTCACGGGCACGACTATCAATCATGTCATCCAGCGCCTCGTCCAGCAGGTCCAACACAGCCTGATACAGGGGAGCCATATCCTGTTCTTCCACCTGCATCACCCCGGGCCAACGCAGCACTTCAAGAGGATTGATTCGCGCCGGGTTACTCAACTGATGCGAGACGTCATCCAAGCCCTTGGACAGCCGTTTAACCAATTCATGATCAACGGCAAATTCACGTTCTTGATCCGCTGCCTGAAAGCGCAACCCACACTCCACTTTGCCACGCTTGAGTCGCTCAGCCACCAACTCACGCACCTTCAATTCCAGGCCACGCAGTTCGTCAGGCATACGCAGGCTAACATCGAGATAACGGTGATTGACCGAACGCAACTCCCAGCGCAGGCTGCCGAAGACAGTATCCTGCTCTCGGCGAGCAAATGAGGTCATGCTTAAAATCATGCGGGACTCCAGAGTAATTGAGGCGGATATAGTAACCGTTTGAGAGTGGCTTACAAAGCCGAGCAGAATAGATTGAGGTTCAGAATAGTGGCGCAACAACTCGCGTCAACTGCCTGCGAAACAATCGCCGCTGCGTAGACACCAATATCAAACCAAGCAATGCCAACAGACTCAAACCACCTCCACCGCTACGTTTAACAACGCTACTGACTACTTCTTCTTCATCAGCACTGGCGTCCGTACTGTCATCAGTATCGGCTTCAGGATCCTCACCTGTGCCTAATGCGTCAAAAAAGGATTCACTAACCGGTTTAGTTACGACGCTCACCTCTCCATCTTCACTATCCTTAGCAGTGACCTTTACTTTTACCTGCTCATTAATTTTTTCTGCCGGCAAAACATATGTGGATGTAGTGGCATCGGGAATATCCACATTGTTTGATTGCCACTGATAACTAACAGCAACAACATCACCCTCAGCATCGGTAGCCGCGGAGTTAATCACTTCCAGCTTTTGACCTGCAGCAAACACCCCTTTAATACTTGGCGTTGCCGTAAATTCAGGCGCCATATTGACCCTCCTTACCACAACATCTTTCAACACCGGCGTAAGCACAGGCGACAAACTTTTTAATTCAGCCTTCCAGCGCAGATCATTACCTGAAACAGGAAAGAAAAACTCTTCGCCGTAGTTCACCCGATGCCACTTTAAACCACCATTATTACTGAGATAAAAATCTACCCCGGTATTGCGACTGCCAACATCATTGAGACTATTATTTGGCGATATAAAATTTGCCGTTACAATAGCCGTGCGCACGACCTTACCACCCGGGTTTATTTGCTTGGAAACCACTCGCCCGACATGACTGCGATATACCACGTTGTCGTAGTACTTGCTGGTCTGTCCATAATTACCTACCAGCACCTCTGAATAACCATCTTTATCCAAATCTACCCGTTTTATAAAACGACTATCACCAACTTCCTGGCCAACAGTCAAAGGCACTGAAAAAACTCCCTCGCCATCATTCAAATAAAGCCTATTGGGCTGACCTTCATTAGCCACAAACAGATCCAGATCCGCATCACCATCCACATCAGCAAAATCAAGCCCCTGAGTATTATTTGTATCAATGTCACCACCAATGGCTATTCCATCGGCGCTAAACCCTCCATTACCATCATTCAGATAAAGCTTGTTGGTTTGACCATAATTACCGACCACAACATCTAAAAAAGTATCACCATTCACATCATCCACGACCAAGCTGTTACTGTTATCCGTCTCACTACCAATGAGAACAGCCGTAGCATCAAAACCGCCCATAGCATTATTAATATAAAGTTTATTGGCCTGATTTGCGTTAACCGTTACCAAATCTAGCTCACCATCAGGCGCCGCCCCCCCCACCCCCACAACATCCACCAGGGCGATACCATAGGTAAAATCTGTATCAATGCCAATATCCGTACCCACATCAAAATTTCCAGCACCATCGTTCTTATAATATTTATTGGTCTCGCTGTTATTTCCACTCACCAGATCCAGATCCCCATCCCCATCCACATCCGCCAGCGCAATGCTATAAGTTGCATCACTATCAATATCAATATCCGTCCCAAGCAGGTCAAAACCACCGCTGCCATTGTTCCGATAAAGTTTGTTAGGCTGCCCATAATTTCCAACCACAATATCTGGACCATTACCATTGGCAACATCCACATCACCAATCGCAACACTGTAGGTCGCGTCAGCATCAAACAGCGCGGGATCCAAACCAGGGGGAATATCCGTGGTAGTAAAACCACCGTTACCATCATTCAGGTAAATTTTATTGGGCTGGTTATACATCCCAACCACAACATCCATATATGAATCATTATTCAAATCAGCAACGGCTATACTATTCACCAAACCATCTTCAACGCCAAAATCTGCCCCCAGAGCAACAAAGCCGCCGCCGCTAACATTGCTATATAGCTTGCTGTCCTGACCATTATTGGCTACCAGCAAGTCCATATCACCATCACCATTAACATCGCCAAGACAAACGGCTGTGCTGACATCTGTCTCAGCGCCTAGGGCAATCCCGGTGCTGGAAAACTGACCAGAACCTTCATTCAAGTAGAGCTTATTGGTTTGGTTTTCATTACCAACCACTAAATCCAGATCACCATCACTATCCACATCCACCAGCCTGGCACTACTACTGGCATCCGTCTCGGCACCGACATCAGTGCCAGCGGCAGCAAAAGCGCCCAGCCCCTCATTTATATAGAGTTTGTTGGTCTGCCCCTTATTGGCTGCCACCAAATCGACATCACCATCGTTATCGACATCGCCGAACGCAAGGGCATAGGTGGCATCCAAGTCATCCCTCCCCAAAGCCTGACTTGAACTCAAAAAACCACCACTGCCATCATTCGTGTACAGCCTATTAATCTTACCGGCGCCAGCGACCTCATCTGTATTACCGACAATCAAATCAAGGTCACCGTCCCCCTCAACATCAAGCAAGCCCAGACTGGTGGATGTATCAATTTCATGACCAATAGCTACGCCAACAGCAGTAAAACCGGCATCACCATCATTTAAATACAGTTTGTTGTTCTGCCCAGCATTGGCCACCACCAAATCCAAATCGCCATCACCATCCACATCCCCCAGAACCAGGGCGCGTGTATCATCAAGATCAGGGGATGGCGAATCGGTAGCTGGCCCTTTGAGGCTAAAATTGCCGCTGCCATCATTCAGATACAACTTATTGGACAGGTCATTACTTACAGCCAAGCCGGAATTACCGACGAACAGATCCAGATCGCCATCACCATCCACATCTCCCAATGCAAGGCTGGTGCTGACATCCGTTTCGCTTCCAATATTTAGTCCGGTAAGGAATCCACCACTGCCGTCAGCCAGATAAATCTTATTTAGCTGGCCCTCATTGGCCACCAGCAAATCCAGTTCGCCATCACCATTCACATCAGCCAAAACAGCCGCAGAACTATTATCGGTCGCGACGTCAATCGGCGAGACCGCCCAAGGAATGGACAGAGGATTATTAAGCGATCGATCGCCGGCTATCAGAGAGAGCGTCCCATCTGCTTCAGACCAGTTGGCCGTGATCTCTCCTATCCGATCCAGACTGGAAAAATCTTCTGAAAACGGCTCATTCACAGCATTCACAGCATTGGTGGCAATACATAGCAACACAGCAAGCACACCGGCCTGGGGGAGGATAATTTTTTTCAAGCTTATCGCCTCATACATCAAAATCAGCCAAGATACGGCCCTTGTTTCAGCCGCCAGTGTAACCAAGCCTGCCTTTCAGGCAAACCTCTGACAGGCAGTTATTGCCACCTAACTTGCCCAAATCCGCTATAATCCCGCCCCTTTCTACCAGCCCGAATTATTTAAGGAGTCACCATGCGTCCTAGCGGCCGAGCCCCCGACCAACTACGCGAAATCAAACTGACCCGCAATTTCACCAAACATGCCGAAGGCTCAGTGTTGGTGGAATTTGGCGACACCCAGGTCATTTGCACCGCCTCAATCGAAGAACGCGTACCTCGCTGGCTCAAGGGCAAAGGCAAGGGCTGGGTCACCGCCGAATACGGCATGTTGCCCCGCTCTACCGGTTCACGCATGAACCGTGAAGCCGCCCGTGGCGGTCAAGGCGGCCGAACCATGGAAATCCAGCGCCTGATCGGCCGTTCACTGCGCGCCGTGGTCAACCTCGAAGCCCTGGGCGAGCGCGTCATCACTATCGATTGCGACGTCATCCAGGCCGATGGTGGCACCCGTACCGCCTCGATCACCGGTGGTTATATCGCCCTGGCAGATGCCTGCCAACATTTGTTAGACAAGCGCTCCATCAAAAAAAATCCCCTGTTCGGCCAATTAGCCTCAATATCGGTTGGGATTTACCAAGGTACGCCAGTTTTAGACCTGGATTACGCCGAGGATTCTAACGCCGAAACCGACATGAACGTTGTCATGAACGATGCTGGTGCCTTCATCGAGGTGCAGGGCACCGCCGAGGGCCACGCCTTCCGCCGTGATGAGCTGGATGCCATGCTGGCACTGGCCGAAAAAGGTATTGGCGAGCTAATCACAAAACAATCCGAAGCGCTGAAGGGCTAGTCATGAGTAGACGCATCGTCCTCGCTACCGGCAACCAGGGCAAAGTCCGTGAATTGGACGCTATCCTAACCCAGCTGGATATCGAGATCGTGCCACAGTCAGAATTCAACGTCCCTGAAGCAGAAGAGACCGGCCTGACCTTTGTCGAAAACGCCATCATCAAGGCCCGCAATGCCAGCGCTCACACCGGCCTGCCAGCCATCGCCGATGACTCGGGCCTAGAGGTGGATTACCTCAAAGGCGCACCGGGCATTTACTCATCCCGCTATGCCGGGGTCGACGCCAACAGCCAGGACAACGTCAAAAAACTACTGGCGACGATGAAAGACGTGCCGGATGAGGAACGCAGCGCCCGGTTTCAGTGTCTATTGGTGCTCATGGAGCACGACAAAGATCCAACGCCGTTGATCTGCCAGGGCAGCTGGGAAGGCCGCATCCTGCATCAACAGCAAGGTGATGGCGGTTTTGGTTATGACCCGGTGTTTTACGTACCAACTCATGACTGCGCCTCAGCCGAACTGACACCAGAAGTAAAAAACCAACTCAGCCATCGTGGCCAGGCCTTGCGCCAGTTGGCGGCAGCAATGAAGCAATAGATGTAGGGTGCGCATCGCGCACTAAATTTAAACCAACCGGAGCGACCGGCGCCCTGCAAGCGGTGGTTGAAACCAACATGAAAGCACCTGAACTTCTTGCGCCAGCAGGAACATTGAAAAATCTGCGCTACGCCTTTGCCTATGGCGCTGACGCTGTCTATGCCGGCCAACCACGTTACAGCCTGCGGGCACGCAACAACGATTTCACCCTTGAGAATCTCAAGATCGGCATCGACGAAGCCCATGCCCTGGGCAAAAAGCTGTTCGTCGCCTCCAACCTGATGCCCCACAACGCCAAGGTCGACACCTATATAAAGGACATGGCCCCGGTGATCGAGATGAAACCCGACGCCCTGATCATGGCCGACCCGGGCCTGATCATGCTGGTACGCGAGAAATGGCCTGAAATACCTATCCACCTGTCAGTGCAGGCCAACACGGTCAACTTTCAGGCGGTTAAGTTCTGGAAGGCCATGGGCCTGGAACGCGTTATTTTGTCACGCGAACTGTCGCTGGATGAGATCGAAGACATCCGCCAGCGCTGCCCCGACATGGAACTGGAAGTATTTGTCCACGGCGCACTCTGCATCGCCTACTCCGGTCGCTGCCTATTGTCCGGTTATTTCAATCACCGTGATCCCAACCAGGGTACCTGCACCAACTCCTGTCGCTGGGAATATGGCGTTGCCAACGCCAGCGAAGATGATGCTGGCGACATCCAAAAGATTGAATTCGACGGCATGGCGGCCATGAGCAGCAGCGGTCTGTCGAGCTGCGGCGACATCCCGCGTCACCCACTCGCCGATCGCCCATATCTGATCGAAGAGAAAAACCGCCCCGGCGAATATATGCCCATCCTCGAAGATGAGCACGGCACCTACATCATGAACTCAAAAGACCTGCGCGCCGTCGAGCACGTCGAACGCCTGACAAAAATGGGCATAGACTCACTCAAGATTGAAGGCCGCACCAAATCACATTATTACGTCGCTCGCGCCTCACAGACCTACAAACAGGCCATCAATGACGCAATTGCCGGGCGTGAATTTAATCCCAACCTGTTGGGCGTTCTGGAAAACCTCGCCAACCGCGGTTACACCGACGGTTTCTACCAACGCCACCACACCGCCGAACATCAAAACTACATGACCGGTTATTCCAAGAGCAACCAACAGACCTTTGTAGGCGAGATCATCGGTTACGACAAAGAAAAGCGAATGATGGAAGTGGATGTGAAAAACAAATTCGCGGTCGGCGACGACCTGGAAGTGTTGCTACCATCTGGCAACCAACACATCAAGCTGGAGCACATGGAAAACCTTTTCAACGGCAGCATGAATGTCGCTCCCGGCAGTGGTCACCAGGTGAAGATTCCTTGGGATGATGAGAATGTAGCGATGGGCTTGATAACCAAACAAATCTAATTATGTAGTCCGGAAGAAGTGAACCATCGAGGCAGCTTATGCTCGATTTCACTTCATCCAGGCTATTTACTAATCAGGCCACACTCGAGCTGAAGAAATAATAGGCGTTACCAACTTTTCTTCAATCTCTTTAACCGCGGGTTTTACCTCTGCTTCTTTTTTCTCAGTCTCCACTTGCGATTGCTTTGCGCCGCGCACGCTCGCGGCCAGTTTGCTACCCATATTCTGGCTCATGTTATTAACACCTCTTCGATGATGGAATTCACTTCTTCGGCCGCGGCCAGGCCCCGTTTACCATAGCAAAACACACTTGCGCCTTCGATGGCCGAGGTACGAAATACAGCACGCCGACGAATAACACTGCTTAGGGCCGGAATATCGAACTCTTCCAGTGCTTGCTGCATGGCCCGCGACAAGGCATTGCGTGGCTCAACCTGATTCACAACCATATAGGCCTGCAACTGAGGATTGGAGAATTTGAGCTGCTCCAGCGCTTCACTCAAACGAACGCTCGCCCAAAGATCAATCGGTGACGGCAATACTGGAACCAGAATCTTGTCGGAGACAGTCATGGCCAACCTTGTGGTCTCTGTTTCCAGGGTAGGCGGACAATCGATGACGACATATTGATAATCCTGACGAAAACGATTTACCTCACGCGCCAAGTTACCCGCCACCGCAATCACGGAGACCGGAAAAGGCCGATCATCGGAGGCAAGGTTGGCCCATTGTCCGGCAGAGCCTTGGGGATCGGCATCAACCACCAGGGTGCGGCCTCGCTTGGCCAAGCCTGCCGCCAAGTTCATGCTAAGGGTGGTTTTTCCAGTGCCACCTTTCTGGTTGGAAACTGCAAACACTGTCGCCGACATTACGCTAACCCAATAAAAAACACACACCGGCAAGTATAAACAACTTTTATGGTTTTAAAAATAACAATAAACACATAGCGATCATTGCGGCTCAATGTGTTTATTTGCCGGCCAGGCTTTAATTTCATGGCGATACGGCGGCAAGAGGTAAGGCAAACATTAATTCACCGTCAGTGACGCACAGGAAATCCCGTTAGCCCTTAATCTTCGCTATACAGCGGCGCCACCCGAAAAATTTCGTCCAATGTAGTCTGACCTGCAGCGACTTTCTGAATGCCGCTGATGCGCAAGGGCCGCATCTCGTCCTGCTGGGCATGTTGGCGCACAGCGCCGATATCACAAGCGTCTGAACTGATTAGGCGCTTAATCTTGCCCGACATCAGCAACATTTCATAGATCCCAATCCGACCGCTATAACCCGTTTGACGACATTCAAGACAGCCTACAGGCCCATAGATTTTTTCCGGCACGGCCGCCTTCCACGGCCGGCTCAAGCTATTCCACATTTCAACATCGGCCTCGATCGGTTGCTTGCAGTGCGGGCAAAGCGTTCTCACCAGCCGTTGTGCCACCACCCCTAACAGCGTGGCGCTAATCATGTAATGCGGCACGCCCAGATCCAACAGTCGGGTGACCGCCGAGACGGCATCATTGGTATGCAGGGTGGAAAGCACCAGATGACCGGTCAGGGCTGCCTGAATCGCCATCTCGGCCGTTTCCAGGTCACGGATCTCACCCACCATAATGATATCAGGATCCTGCCGCAACAGCGCCCGCACACCATCGGAAAAATTCAAATCAATATTGTGTTGCACCTGCATCTGATTGAAATCAGGCACCACCATTTCAATCGGGTCTTCGATGGTGCAGACATTCAACTCTGGCTTGGCCAGATGTTTCAACGACGAATACAGCGTAGTGGTCTTGCCCGAACCGGTCGGGCCAGTCACCAGGATGATGCCATTGGGCTGGCTCAGCATTTGCCGCCACTGAGCCTCTTCGCGATGATTAAAGCCAAGATCAGTAAAATTTTTCACCAACACATCGGGATCAAAGATTCGCATCACCATCTTTTCACCAAAGGCGGTTGGCATGGTGGCCAGGCGCAGCTCCACCTCATTGCCATCGGGAGACTTGGTCTTGAGACGACCATCTAAAGGCCGACGTTTTTCTGCCAGATCCATACGCCCAAGAATTTTCAGCCGACTGAGCACGGCGGCCATCACCGGGCTAGGTAACTGATAGACCGTATGCAACATGCCATCGATGCGAAAACGGATATTGCCTTTTTCCTGGCGCGGCTCAAGATGAATATCACTGGCACGCTGGTCAAAGGCATATTGCAGCAACCAGTCAACGATGCGTACCACGTGTTGATCGTTGGCATCAAGGTTGCCTGCCTTGCCCAGCTCCAGCATCTCCTGGCTATTAATGGCCTGTGGCGCATGGCTATCATCGGCGCTGGCACCCAGCACCGAATGAGACACCGTGTAAAACTCCACCAGATAATTGTTGATATCCGATGGGCTGGCCATCACCAGCCTCACCTCTTTACGCAGAATGCGAGACAGCTCATTCAACCAATCGGTGACATAGGGCTGGGCCGTCGCCACCACCACATAATCAGCCGCCAGCTCGACCGGCAGTAGCTTATGCCGCTCGGCATAGGCATAGGAAAAGGCCGTGGTGACTAAGGCAACATCGACCTTGAGCGGGTCGACACGCAAATAAGGCACATTGGCCTTACTGGCCATCCACTCAGTCAGAAAGTGCTCAGCCAATTGCCGGTGTGGCGACTGGGCCGACTTGATATTTTGCTCGGCTATCGCTGTTAGAGGGTGTTTATTAGCCGCACCACGAAAGCGCGCCTGAACCTGGAGGTTTTCATGCACCTCCTTGGTGATCAGCCCGTCATTAAACAGCCGGTCGGCGATTTCATTCAGGCCCAGCTTATGTGAACCAGCTTGATGTTTATTGGTTGTTGAATCAGTCACATTGGGGTCTCATGGTCGTTGGCCTCCACCCAAGCAGCCAACAAGAATCATTAACGTATATGGCGGCCCCTGCGGCTAACACCTTAACAACCATCACTACGCATTGCCCTATGTAAGCGCAGAAGCATGAAAAACACGCCGACCATGACCAGCAATGGGGGTAATTATTCAATAAAAATACCCTATGCCGTAACTGCGTTTGCCGGCTGGCACTTGTTGCGATATATCACCAGCGCAACCAGTAAAGCAGAAAACAAGCAGCACACTGCTGTTTCTGCCTAGCGCCGATGAAACTCGCCAACATAAGCAACCACCGCATCTGCTGACAGTTATTCACCTACAGAATATGAATATCACCGGGCCAAACAGATTTAATAAGATATGTTGCGACTGCAATCAAGCAAAGACAAAAACCTGGTGACTAAATAGCTACTTGTAGACGCATCTGAATAAAGACGGGATCCACATCACCGGCATGCTCATCAACATCCACTTCAATGTAATTAAGCATCAGGCGCACCTGCGAATTGGCATACCAATTAAGTCCCAGGCTTAAATTCTCTTCTCGCCCGCCCAAGATAGTGTCGCCATTAAGATCCAGATAACTGTAGCGCCCTGCCAGTTCCCACGCCCCATGATGCCCTTTTGGCTCAACCCCGCCAAACACCCCTCGAGACCTCGAGTATGAGCGTTGTTCTCCTGTGAGAAACAGGCTTGCGTATAAATAGCCACCAGCCAATGACTCATTCGCTTTTGTATTATCAATAAAAAACAGATCGGTTCGAATATATTCAGCTTGCAGTGTCAGCGCACCCCGCACATAAGCTGACTCAACGCCGGTTAACAAATAGTTTTCTACATTTTTAATTCTGCCGGTACTAATCAATCGCTTTTTAGCGACGTAGTTTTCAGGGCGCGCCCTGAAGCGGACACGATTGCTATCATCAGGCCAACGCCAGGAGGCCGATAGCCCCAGATGTAAAAAATCATCACCCTTGTCTATTGGTAAAAAGGTAAAACGCCCTGTGACACCTCTGCCCTCATCGTCATTAAAAGGGTCAGAGTCTTCAATATAAGTTTCCCAGAAAGCACCGCCTGCTGCCGACCAACCAGACCCTGAGGTGCTCAAAAGAACACCGACGTTATTACTCGGCGTTAAGGCATTAGGCAATGCTCGCTCCATAAATGGCATCACGTTGGAACTGGTGGACTCTTCCAGGCTAAAGGGTTCATTACTCATCTGCCCTAAGGTAATCTTAAACGCCGAGAACCCACCATAGCGCAACCATAAAGATTCATAGGGTTTTGCTTCCGACTTCAAGTCATATTGCAAACCCAAACGCCAGACTTTATACAAACTCAAACCAAGCTTGGCGTACTTACGCCGCACCGCCCAGCCATCCTCTATATCCTCGCCTCTAGTTAAAGAGACCTGCGAACCGTCATAATGCAAACGCCCACCCAGCTTAATAGCAAAGTTTCCACCTGATGACTCGTAACTCAAACCATCCCTGGCACTGATATCCAGCCCCTCTGAACGAACGGTAAAAGAGACCGACATCAAAAAAACCAACACTCCACCTAAAAAAATTAAACGGGGAGAGTTTTCCGCACAAGAGATATTCATATTTAGTGAATAGAAAAACTATAATTAACTTTTTTGCGGCACGGCTTCGCCTGCCAAGGGAAACCACCGAGATAAACTTTCTGCATAGCGAGCGCTAAATAATGAAGCGTTCTCCTGGTCAATTTGAGGTTCAAACAAAAAATCAAAAACATGCTCTGCCATCGCACCATGCTTTATCGAACGAGTAAACGAATGATCACTGTTAGGCAGTATGGATACACGATACTCTGTTCCCAGACCGTATTGCTTTGCCGAAGCAGACATCGCCATCACCCAGCGCCGAGCGCGCTCAAGCCGAGTTGTACCCTGCATTGAATCAAGCCGCTCTGATTTTCGTAGCGCTGCATCCCGCTCTGTATCAGCATCACCAACCAAAACGCTTACAGGCACCTGAAGAAAGAGCTTTTGCTCAAAACGAAGATCGGGCAAACGTTTATTGCTTTTGAGTCCGTAAGGAAATTGAATAGAGTCATCAGGAAATGTATACCAACCTGCAGCCCCCAACACAGCAGACGCCACCCGCTCTGGATAAGCCATCATATATCGATGAACAAACTGGGCGCCGCCTGAATAACCAAACATATAAACTTTATCGGTCGTGACACCTGTCAAGCGCGCCACATCACTCAGCATATTATTCAGGGCCTTGTCAGCCCGTTGACCTCGACCGGATCGCCCCAGACGTTGATAATCTGGAAATCGATGCTCACTAAAATAAGGCGCCACCACAATCACACCATATTGTTCTGCCAGTGAAGCAAAACGCAGTGCATGTATTCGTGCATTACGCGAAATACCATGCACAGATACCAACACGCGCGTCGACTCATTCACGTGTTTTGGCAGATACAGATAATAGTCGAGCAAACCTTGCCGTTCGACTTTCTGTACTTTTGAACGAGGCAGCTCAGCACTCATAGCTACCGACCCGAGATTCAAAGATAAAATTGTCATCAGTAAGAAGCCAAATAAAATTCTTTTACGTTGCATTGACGACCAGCTTAGGTCGCTGAAACAAAGAAGCTGTTGGCCCATCACCTTGCAACAATACTCCAGGTGGACCTTGCTCCAACAAACGACCGTCCCTGAGGTGCCAGACTGTATCAGCCATCGCCACCCAATCAGGCCGATGACTTACCATGATCACAGTTCCCTCATAGTTATTAAGAACTGAGCGCAAAGCATCACCGGCATACTGATCAAGGTTGGCATCCATTTCATCCAACAATAAGATCCTTGGCTTGCCTAATAATGCTCGCGCCAAGGCCAGCCGTTGGCGCTGACCTAAAGATAAATTTGCACCATCTTCTGTTACCCGCGTATTAATTCCATCTGGTAGTTCATCCAACAAACTTTCTATACCGCATAAATATTGCACCTCAGCTACTTTCTCTTTAGATGCACCTGGCAGGCGGTAACGAAGATTGCGTTCAATGGTGCCGCGCAGCAAAGGAATCTCAGGAGAGGCCAATCCGACTGATCGCCTTAATGAAGCCAAAGAGACACAGGCGATATTCTGACCATCAATCATTACCCGTCCTTGCTCAGCATCCATCAAGCGCGCCACCAAAGCCAACAAGGTAGACTTTCCTGAACCATTCGCCCCCACCAGGGCAATTACCTGACCTGCTTTTGCCTCAGCACTAAAGCCATGCAATGCTCCCGTCACGCTGACTTCGTCGAAAGAAATGCTTCCAGGACCTTTTTTCAATCGTGTCTTTCTATGCGTAGCTTTTTTATCCAGCGGATTCATCTCGAGAAAGCTGCCAATCTTCTCTCGTGACACGACAGCTCCATGCCAATATTCCTGTACCCGGCCCATGTCTCTAAGCGCTGGGGTTAACAGGCCAACAATGCTCATTGCCGCCACCACCGTGCCCGGGGTTGCCTGCCCTTTTGCCACTAACACAGCGCCGAGCAACAGCACTACACCGCTAGCAAGTGCGCTGGTTAGCTCCACAATGCCACGCAGCAAACCTATAGCACGTGCACGCGCCACCATAGCCTGTACCAGGCGCCGGCTTTGACGCCGTACACGTCGTTTTTCACGGCGTGTCTGACCATGCACTTGCACAACACCTAAGGCAGAAATCTTCTCGGTAACATTGGCTGCTAAATAAGCCCGCCGACGACGCGCCTCTCGCATTGTCGTCTGCAGCCACTTCCCCAAACCGACTGCGACAGCCGTGCCGGCAAACATAAAAATGCCAGCACTAAACGCCAAAGGAATACTAATAAAGGAGAGCGCTAACAAAGTGATGATCACAGTGATGCTCGCTACGGAAAGACGTGCCACACCCAAGCTCACCC
>CAMYNQ010000071.1 GCA_947259785.1 uncultured Chromatiaceae bacterium
AAAAGCGCATAGAGAGATCGACTGCGTGAACATGTTTGGTCAAAGCGCCGGTAGAAATGTAATCAACCCCGGTTTCCGCCAGCTGCCGCAAACCATCAAGAGAAACATTACCTGACACCTCCAACTTGGCCTGCCCCTGGTTAATGAGCACTGCTTCGCTGATCTGCTCTAGGCTAAAATTATCGAGCATGATGACATCAGGGCCAACGGCCAGTGCCTCACGCAATTCCGCTAGACTCTCTACTTCCACCTCAACCGGCTTACCCTGGGCATAAGGCCGCACCTTGGTTACCGCTTTTGTGATTGAACCGGCGGCGAGAATATGATTTTCCTTAATCAACACGGCGTCATAGAGACCATGACGATGATTAAAACAACCACCACAGCTAACCGCATATTTTTGTGCATCACGCAGACCGGGGATGGTCTTGCGAGTATCGAGAACTTTAGTCTTCAGCCCAACAACAGCATCGGCATATCGGCTCGCTTCAGTGGCCGTAGCAGAAAGCGTCTGCAGAAAATTCAGCGCTGTCCGCTCCCCAGTCAATAAGGCGCGGGCGCTGCCACTGAGATGAAATAGCTCCTGATCGGGTTCAACCTTTTCCCCCTCTTTCACCCGCCAGTCAAGCTCAACGCGAGTATCAAGTTGAGCGAACACCTCATCCACCCAGGGACGACCACAAACTACCGCTGCGTCGCGACTAATGACCACCGCACTAGCCATGGCCTCAACCGGAATCAAGGCAACAGTCAAGTCACCGCTGCCTATGTCTTCCGCCAGGGCAGTGCGAACATTTTCTGTGACAGTTTTTGCTAAATCCATCGTTGCTACTCTTCAGTTTCAATAATTTGTTTAACGAATGGTATGGTCAGGCGGCGCTGCTCAGCCAAGGATTGCTGATCCAATCGTTCCAGCAACTCGAACAAGGCTGAGGTCTGCCGTTTATAGTGACGCAATAAATAATGGGCCACTTCGTCCGGCAATTCAAAACCACGACTGTCAGCACGTTGTTTCAATGCTAAGCGCTTTTCATCATCGCTCATGGCCTGCACCTGGTAGACCAACCCCCAACTGAGGCGTGACTGGAGATCAGGTAACACCAATCCCAGTTCAGGCAAAGATTTGTTCGCCGCCACCAGCAATCTGCCCGTACCGGTATCGCGGATTCGGTTATACAGATTAAACAACGCCGTCTCCCAATCCCTATCACCGGCAATCGCATCGACATCATCAATCGCCACCAGTGACATTTGCTCTAGCCCCTCAAGCATCTCAGAGGCAAACTGCTCCGCCTCACTCATGGGCAGATAGACACTGCCCTCCCCTTTAGCCGTCGCGACATGACAGGCGGCTTGCAGCAAATGGGTTTTACCAATCGATTCAGTGCCCCAGAGAAACACGAACTGTTCATCACTGTTTTTCAGGCTTGCCAACAACTGACTATTGGCAGTGGCAAAGTAATTTTCAAAGTTTGCCCCTTCACGCAGCCACATGCCCAGCGGCAACTGCTCCACTGTATTGATCGTCGACATCAATCAGTCCTGCTGTTTATCTGTATAAAGTTCACTGCTGACATAGCGTTCATGGGCATGGCTTAACAACACCATCATCACTGCCGCTGCAGGCAAGGCCAGCAGAACACCGACAAAGCCAAACAGTTGCCCGCCGGCCATCACTGCAAAAATCACTGCCACCGGGTGTAGACCAATGCGATCACCCAGCAGATAAGGCGTGAGTAAAAACGATTCCAGCGTCTGGCCAAAACCAAACACCAGCAACACATAGAATAGGTGAATGGCGTCCTGAAACTGCATCAATGCAGCAATACCGGCCACCAACATGCCGAGGATAAAACCTAGATAAGGCACAAAACTGACCATGCCCGCCAACATGCCAATAAGAACAGCCATATCAAGACCAACCAACCATAAACCAATGGAATAAACCGTCCCCAGCGCCAGCATCACCAACAGCTGACCATGCATAAAGGCACCCAGCACCTCATCACAGTCCTTTGCCAGGCGTACGGCAGTTGGCTCAGAACGGCGCGGAATTAGTTCATGAATGCGCGCCACCAACAGATCCCAGTCACGCAACAAATAAAAGGTCAGCACCGGGATCAACACCAAATTAGCGAACCAGCCAAGCAGTGCCAGACCCGAGCGTGACACCGACCCCATTAACCCGGCCGCAACACCGCCCACCGATTGCCAGTGGCTGCTCATCGCCTGCTTCAGACTTTCCAGGTCCCAGGCAGGAGTCTCGATTGAAAACTGCGCCTGCAGCCAGGGCAATACCGCACCTTGCAACCAATCGATATAAGCCGGCAGTTTTTTCAACAACTCCACCAGCTCCTGTTGTAGAACTGGCACAACAAAGGCAAACACAATAAACAAGCCCAAAAACAGACCACAAAAAACGGTGATAACAGAGACGCTGCGCGACAGTTTGCGCGCTTCCAAACTGTCAACCAGTGGATCGCCGAGATAGGCCAAGGCTGCTGCGACCAGAAACGGGAACAGCACCGGCGCCAACAGATATAACAGCACCAGCAGCAAAGCAACGCTGATCAGGGTGAACCATTTTTTTGAATCAGTCATCGATATAATAAATCAGTGTTGTTCGCTTTTAAGGTGGTAGGCCTTACGCCCCCAGATCCAGATATAATCCAGACCACTCAGGATCGTCGTCACAGAGACGCCGTAGACCAGCCACATCAACAGCTCGGCAGGTAATGTGTAGACACCGTGGGACAACACCACAGCCAAGACCAGAATAATTTGCAGTGTTGTGTTGATCTTGCTGATCCAGGTCGGTGCCATTTCGTATTGACCAATCAAATAATGGAATGCCGCCGCGCCAATGATAATAATCAGATCACGGCCAAACACCATCATCATCAGCCAGATTGGAATAACATCCACTAGTGCCAAACAGAGAAATGAGGTTACCAACAGAATCTTGTCGGCCAGAGGGTCGAGAATCGAACCCAAGCGGCTATGCCAACCAAAGTGTTTGGCCAGAAAACCATCCAGTCCGTCCGACACTCCGGCAACAAAAAACAACAATAGCGCCTCGGTAAAACGCAGCTCAAGCAGCAAGTAAGCCACCGGCAGACTCAACAGAATCCGGGCAATACTAATCAGGTTAGGCAGGTCTTTCAGGCCCAAGCTAATACCAAGACTCATGGCAGCAACTGATAGACAAAAGCCCGTCCATTGGCCACATCGTTGCCTGGCATTTCAACCGCATCCTGCGACTGAATCAGCGTATCGCCCAGTGACACCGCCCGTTCCAAACCAGTCGTATCACCACGGAGAGCTAATCTGAACAACACCTGATCGGCAAACACCTTATCCACCTCAACATTGGTGACAATATCCAACGACTCCAGATACTTCATCGCCCGAGCATAACCGCCTAGATCTCTTACGCCAGTGACCGTTAGCAGAATACTATCTGCCGAGGTGGCACTAAAAAGCTGGGCATAGCGTTGTGAGACAAAATCTGCAGCACCATCAACACCTAACGTCAGCGCCTCAAGCTGGTCATTACCATCACTGCTCCAGTAATCAGACTCGATGACAGCACCCACGACCTGGTGCAAACTCCAACGCGCCTGCCATACCCCCTGAGGCGAACGAAACAAGCGCCCCACCAACACTGCGTCCGCTCCATAACGTTGCGAGGCACTCATAATATTTTGACGAAAATCACCCCAAACATCAGCAAAGCCCAAGTCCCTCCGGTCTTCGAGGTCCATCAACGGCAGTATCAACGGTAATCCACGGCGGCTGGATTGTTCGCTCAAATGAGATTCCAACTCAAGCGAAGTATTGGCGGCCAGCAGATAACGCGACTCTCTATCTTCAATCGCCAGCCATACCATTACCTCGGATCGAGTTCGGCCCCACAACGGCACCTCGGCATCAATCAGGGCCTGGCTAATGGCCTCGCCATCAAAGCTCACAACCAATTGCCGCTTGTATCCCTCCTCAATCAGGGCTAGGGGGGTTGTCGGTAATTCCTCATAATGGAACTGCTGCACCAGAGACACTGCCCGCGCCATAAAACCTGACAAGCTCGGCAACGCAGGCACAGCCCGATTACCCGTCAATTTCACCACAACTTGAGCCAGCGCAGCCGGATAGACTTCCAGGCGCTCCTCGCGCGTCTGTCCCGCTACCGGCACCTTGGCCTGATACAAGCCCTCGACTTCCAGGGCGTATGCTGGCTGTAATAACAGCATGCCTTGCAACACCACTATCAGCCCAAGACAATATTTTATCCAATTTGTAGCCAAGCTTTACTCCGTCAAACCATCACCGACCCGGCCTAAAATAAGGCCTGGCCAGAAGAAATATTTTAAGATACTGATTATATGTCGCCGTTGACGACAAGATCATTTAAAATAATACACTTTCTTTGCGCCAGCGGATATTTTGAAAGAGCGAATCACATCTATGAGTACTTCCCAGGATCCTAATAAAACACCTCTCAGCTACCGTGATGCCGGTGTCGACATCCAAGCGGGTAATGAGCTGGTCGACATCATCAAACCGATTGCCGCTCGCACCAAGCGCCCTGGCGTGATGACCGGCTTGGGTGGCTTTGGCGCCATGTTCGAGATCCCTGAGAGTTACCAACAACCGGTACTGGTTTCCGGCACCGACGGCGTTGGCACCAAGCTGAAGCTGGCCATGGAGATGGGTAAACACGACACCATCGGCATCGATCTGGTGGCCATGTGCGCCAACGACCTGATCGTCCAGGGCGCCGAGCCACTATTTTTCCTCGACTACTACGCCACCGGCAAGCTCAGCCTTGAAACTGCTGCTGCCGTAGTCAAAGGCATAGGTGCTGGCTGTGAGCAATCTGGATGCGCCCTAATAGGCGGGGAGACCGCCGAGATGCCCGGCATGTACGAAGGCGAAGATTATGACCTGGCCGGCTTCTGCGTCGGCGTGGTAGAAAAGAGCAAGATTATCGACGGCAGCAAGGTTAAGGCCGGCGACGTCATCATCGGCATTGCCTCCTCCGGACCGCATTCCAATGGTTATTCTTTGGTTCGCAAGGTCATCGAGGTCAGCGGCGCCAAACTGGATGACCACTTTGGCGACAGCACCTTGGGTGAAACCCTGCTAGCACCAACCCGACTCTACATCAAACCACTGCTTAAGCTATTCGACAAAATCGATGTCCATGCCCTGGCCCATATCACCGGTGGTGGCCTGCTGGAAAACCTGCCTCGCGTCATGCCTAAAGCGACTCAGGCGGAGATTTCTATCAGTGCCTGGCAAGCACCAGCCATCTTCGACTGGCTGCAACAGCAAGGCAATATTGACCTGCACGAAATGCACCGCACCTTTAACTGTGGTGTTGGTATGGCAGTGGTGGTTGCAGCTAAAGACCTGGACGCAACACTGAAATCGTTAAGCGATAATGGCGAAACTGCTTGGCACATCGGCACTATAAAAGATGCTGGCAACGCAGACGAAACTGTCGTTCTGAAAGACTAAAACATGACCCAGGCAGGACAAACACCACTGCCGCTGGTGGTATTGATATCCGGCAGCGGCAGCAATCTGCAGGCCATCATCGACGCCTGCGCCAGCGGCCAGATCAATGCCGAAATCAAAGCAGTCATCAGCAACAAGGCCGATGCCTTTGGCCTGAAACGCGCCCAGCGGGCCAATATCCCAACCCATGTCCTTGATCACAACCTGTTCGCCAATCGCCAGGCCTTTGATCGTGCCTTGAAAAAACTGATCGATGGCTACGAACCGGAACTAATCGTGCTGGCCGGTTTCATGCGCATACTCACCAATGAGTTTGTGAACCACTATTTAGGACGAATGCTAAACATTCACCCTTCACTGCTGCCCAACTTTCAGGGGCTTAACACCCATAGGCGCGCCATTGAGTCCGACGTCAAAGAACATGGTGTTAGCGTCCATTTTGTCACCCCAGAACTGGATGGCGGCCCGGTGGTTAATCGCGCAATTATTGAAATTAATAACAGCGACACAGCCGAATCACTGCGCAGACGAGTGCAGGAAGAGGAGCACAAAATTTATCCCGAGGCGATTGGCTGGTTTGCCGATGCTCGTTTGCAGTTAAACGACAATCAAGCCATGTTGGATGGCGCAGCCATTGCTCAATTAGAAAAAAGCGTGAATGAAACCTAAGCAACAAATAAAAATTTCCAGTCTCATCTGCTTACTATTGTTGTCCTGCGTGGTATTGACTCAACCAGCCCGGGCAGGAAATACGCTTCCAGAATCATTTACCGTCACCTACACCCTGACCAAGGGGCCGCTGACTTTGGCCGATATGAAGCGCAAGCTTTATAAAAACGACCACGGCAATTATGTCTATGAATCCTATTCAGAGCCGGTCGGTTATGCCCGCTGGTTTACTGATAGCACCCTACTGGAAAAAACCGAGTGGACCTATCACCAGCAACAGCTAAGACCGATCAATTACTCCTACGATCGCAAAGGCAGCAAAAAACAGCGCCACGTCAAACTCAGTTTTGATTGGGATAAGATGCGCGTCACTAATGACATCAACAATGACCCATGGTCAATGAAAATATCAGATGGCACCCTGGACAAACTGCTCTATCACCTGGCAGTAATGCAGGATCTATCCAATGGCAAAGAATCACTTGAATACCTGGTTGCCGATGGTGGCAAACTAAAAACCTACAGCTTCAGCAATCTAGGAAAAGAGACCCTACGAACGAAACTGGGGCGATTCAAGACCATCAAGCTGAAACGCCCCGGCAAGCGCGACACCATACTCTGGTGTGCGGAAGAATTAAGCTATCTACCCGTCAAAATGGTGCAGGAAGAAAACGGCATCGTACTGACCCTAACGCTAAAATCTGTCATTGGTCTGCCGGCCAAAAATAATTAAGCACGCGGCAGTGTAACGCCCGTCTGCCCCTGATATTTACCACCACGATCACCGTAAGAGACATCACAAACTTCATCTGACTCAAAAAACAGCATCTGCGCCACACCTTCATTGGCGTAAATTTTGGCCGGCAGCGGTGTGGTATTGGAAAATTCCAAGGTTACATGCCCTTGCCATTCAGGTTCTAGCGGGGTGACATTAACAATAATGCCGCAGCGAGCGTAAGTCGACTTGCCCAGGCAAACCGTCAACACACTGCGGGGAATGCGAAAAAATTCTACCGTCCGCGCCAGGGCAAAAGAGTTGGGCGGGATAATGCAGACATCTGACTTCACATCGACAAAGCTGTTGTCATCGAAATTTTTGGGATCAACAATGGCCGAATTGATATTGGTAAAGATCTTGAACTCATCCGAGCAACGGACATCATAACCATAGCTCGAGGTGCCATATGAGATAAGTCGCTCACCACCGTCTTCACGAATCTGGCCTGGCTCAAACGGCTCGATCATGCCTTCGTTTTCCGCCATGCGGCGAATCCACTTATCCGACTTAATGCTCATACGCTTGAATTCCGGTTTGCTGCAAAGCGGCATATTGTAGTGATTTCCGGGGCAACAGTCACCTGCTGAACCCCGTCATCACCACTAAACCCGCCCCAAAACCTAGGTGTTTTGAATGACTATATTAGGAAACTTACTACTGTAATCCTTGGCCTGTAGCGCCAACTTAGCCGCCACCCGGCGAGCAATCCCGCCATAAGCCTGAGCCACAGCACCATCAGGGGCGACCACGACACTGGGTTTGCCCGTATCGACACTCTGGCGAATATTGATATCCAGCGGCAACGAACCGAGCAGATCAATATCGTAATCCTTAGCCATCTGTGCACCACCACCAGCACCAAAGATATGCTCTTCATGGCCACACTGACTGCAGACGTGAGTACTCATATTTTCCACCACACCCAGCACCTTGACATTGACCTTCTCAAACATCTTCAAACCCTTGCGGGCATCAAGCAAGGCAATATCCTGCGGCGTGGTGACGATCACCACCCCACTGACAGGAATCTTTTGCGACAAGGTCAGCTGTACATCGCCAGTGCCAGGCGGCATGTCGATCAACAGGTAATCCAACTCGCCCCAATTGGTATCACGCAACAACTGCTCCAGCGCCTGTGTCACCATCGGCCCACGCCAGACCATCGGCGTTTCTTCATCGATCAGAAAGCCAATCGACATCGCCTCAACACCATGAGCTAACATCGGTTCCATGGTCTTACCGTCGGCAGACTCAGGCCGCCCCTCTATGCCAAGCATGCGCGGCTGACTGGGGCCGTAAATATCGGCATCCAGCACACCCACCGAGGCCCCCTCTTTGGCCAACGCCAGCGCCAAATTAACGGTGGTAGTGGATTTGCCGACCCCCCCCTTGCCCGAGGCGATGGCGATAACATTCTTGATATTGTCAAAAGCCTTCACACCCGGCTGCACCGAACGAGCCATCACCTTCCAGCTGACAGTAACACTGACATCAGCGGCAAGCGGCTTGAGCTTCTCTGTAACCTGCTGCTCAAGCGCGGCCAGATAACTGTCGGCCGGATAGCCCAACTCAATCTGCACGGCAAGCTTGTCGCCATCAATATCAATTTTTTTAACAGCCTTGGCCGCCAACAGATCAGCATTGGTGTTCGGATCGACAATCTGTTGCAAGACTGTCTCGACTGCGGACTTGGTTAACTCGGACATAATCAATTCTTCCTCTTAGCAATGCTTCGTTTCTAAATCGGTGCCTAATTTACCACATCTCCAGACTCAGGATTAGCGCTTTGGATTTGATTTAAAGGGGATGTAACCCCACAGTTCTACAGACATTTCACCTTAAAGCAGCCATCACAGCAGTATTCATATTTAGGGTATAATTGATCGATTTAGACAAGCAATGGATCAAAGTCGCCAGATGTCAGCAAAACCAAGAAAAATCCTTGTCACCAGCGCCCTGCCCTATGCCAACGGTGCCATTCATTTGGGCCACCTGGTGGAATATATCCAAACCGACATCTGGAGCCGCTTCCAGCGCATGTCAGGCAACGAGTGTCATTATGTCTGCGCTGACGATACCCACGGCACGCCCATCATGCTGCGCGCCGAACAGGAAGGCATCACCCCTGAGGCGCTGATCGAACGTGTCCACAACGAACACTTTACTGACTTCAAAGATTTCGACATTGCCTTCGATAATTATTACTCGACCAACTCGGACGAAAACCGTGAGCTGTCACAAGCCATTTATCGTCAACTCAAAAGCAATGACCTGATTGACATCCGCACCATCGAACAGCTCTACGACCCGCAAAAAGAGATGTTTCTGCCAGACCGTTTCGTCAAAGGCAGCTGCCCCAAATGCAAAGCCGAAGATCAGTATGGCGATTCCTGCGAAGTCTGCGGCGCCACCTATAGCCCGACCGATTTGATCAAGCCTTATTCTGCTGTCTCTGGCGCTACGCCAGTGATGAAAGAATCGGAGCACCATTTTTTCAAACTAGGCGAGTGCGAAAGCTTCCTCAAGCAGTGGCTATTAGAATCAGGTGATAAAGCGCCGTTGCAAACCGAGGCCAGCAACAAGATCAGCGAGTGGTTTGAGTCCGGTCTGAAAGATTGGGACATCTCCCGCGACGCGCCCTATTTCGGTTTTGAAATCCCTGACGCACCGGGAAAATATTTCTACGTCTGGCTCGATGCACCGATTGGTTATATGGCCAGTTTCAAAAACCTGTGCGACCAAAAGGGACTGAACTTCGACAGCTACTGGAAGCCGGACTCTGAAGCCGAGATCTATCATTTCATCGGCAAGGACATCCTCTACTTCCACGCCCTGTTCTGGCCGGCAACGCTGAAATTCAGTGGCTACCGCACCCCGACCAAGGTCTGCGTCCACGGCTTTCTGACCGTCAATGGCCAAAAGATGTCTAAGTCACGCGGCACCTTCATCATGGCACGGACCTATCTGAATCACCTCAAGCCGGATTATCTGCGCTACTACTTTGCTGCCAAACTCAGTGACCGGATCGAAGACATTGATCTCAACCTGGAAGACTTTGTCGCCCGGGTTAACAGCAACTTGGTGGGCAAGTACATCAACATCGCCTCACGCTCGGCAGGTTTCATCAAGAAACGCTACGATAACCAGCTCAGCAGCGAACTCGACCCAGCCGGTCAGACCATGGTGGAAAGCATCCTGGCCAAACAGGCCGACATCGCCGCCCTCTACGAGGCCCGCCAGTTCAGCGAGGCAATGCGCGAAATCATGGCCCTAGCCGACATCGCCAACGAATATGTCGATGAAACCAAGCCCTGGGTATTGGCCAAGCAAGAAGGTCAAGAGCAGAACCTGCACCAGATCTGCACATCTATCGTCAACGCCTTCCGCCTGCTGACCATCTACCTGAAACCGGTGCTGCCGCAATTGGCTAAGCAGGTTGAGGATTTCCTCAACAGCGAACCACTCCAATGGGCTGATACCGACTCGTTACTGCTCGGCCATGAGATCAAACCCTATAAACACATGATTACCCGTATCGAACAGAAACAGATCGATGCCATGCTGGCCGAGAGCGCCGAGAGCCTCAAGGCACAGCCACCATCGCCAGTCCGTCACGGTGAGCAACAACAAAATAAAGAAGAAAAAATTATGACCAAACCAACAGAAGAATTTATCCAGTTTGACGACTTTGCCAAAGTCGATCTACGCATCGCCCGTATCACCAAAGCCGACCACGTCGAGGGCGCCGACAAGCTGCTGCAACTGACCCTGGATATCGGCGAAGAAAAGACCCGCAACGTCTTTGCCGGCATCAAATCCGCCTACGCTCCAGAAGAGCTGGAAGGCAAGCTGACCGTGATGGTGGCCAACCTGGCGCCGCGCAAGATGCGTTTTGGTGTGTCTGAAGGCATGGTGCTTGCGGCCGGCCCCGGCGGCAAAGAGCTGTGGATACTGGAACCGCACGAAGGCGCCCAGCCCGGCATGAAAGTGAAATAACACAAGTTTAATATAACCAAAACATATAACGTATATGATTTGAATGTTGAATTTTAGATAAAGGATAACTAATATACCCAAGGTATTATTAGTAGGTAACCTGCCCTTTCCCTGCCACCGATTACACGCAGGCTCAGCGCTAACCTTTGATTGAAAACGGATATGACCGAATACGCCCTGATCCTCGTCAGCACCGTGCTGGTAAACAACTTTGTCCTGGTCAAGTTTCTTGGCCTGTGTCCGTTTATGGGCGTCTCCAAGAAGCTGGAAACAGCCACCGGCATGGCCCTGGCCACCACCTTTGTGCTGACTCTGTCATCCGTCTGTAGCTACCTAGCCAATGAGTACCTGCTAGCGCCGCTAGGATTGGAATACCTGCGCACCATTACCTTCATCCTGGTGATCGCCGTGGTAGTGCAGTTCACCGAGATGGTGGTACACAAGACCAGCCCACTACTGTACAAGGTGCTGGGCATCTTCTTGCCGCTGATCACCACCAACTGCGCCGTGCTCGGCGTGGCCCTGCTAAATGTCCAGGAAGAGTTCGGTTTTATCGAATCCGCTGTCTACGGCTTTGGCGCCGCAATGGGCTTTTCCCTGGTGCTGATCCTGTTTGCCGCTATGCGCGAACGCATTACCGTCGCTGATGTGCCTGTGGCCTTTCGCGGCCCAGCCATTGCCCTGATTACCGCCGGCTTGATGTCTTTGGCCTTCATGGGCTTTTCTGGCTTAGTGAAGGTTTAGGAATGTTGACTGCAATTCTGGCGCTCACCGCCCTCGCCCTCGTCTTCGGCTTGTTGCTCGGCTTTGCCGCGGTACGTTTCAAGGTTGAGGGTGATCCATTGGTGGATCAGATCGATGCCATCCTACCGCAGACCCAGTGCGGCCAGTGCAGTTACCCTGGCTGTCGCCCTTATGCCGAGGCCATTGCCAATGAAGGGGCTGAAATCAACCGCTGCCCACCGGGTGGCGAAACCACCATCATCGCCCTGGCCGACCTGCTTGGCCGCGACCCTATCCCACTGGATGCAGAAGTCGGTGAAGAAAAACCAAAAATGGTGGCAATCATCATCGAGGACACCTGCATCGGCTGCACACTTTGCATCCAGGCCTGCCCGGTAGATGCAATCCTCGGCGCCGCCAAACAGATGCATACCATTATCGAATCTGAGTGCACCGGCTGTGAACTATGCCTGGAACCCTGTCCGGTTGACTGCATCGAAATGGTACCGACAACTGAAGACATCTTCCACTGGAAGTGGCCCTACCCTGACGAAACCAGCGCGGAGACCAAACTATGATCCGCAAGCTATTTTCATTCAAGGGCGGCATTCATCCACCCCAGCACAAGGACATCTCAACCACGCAGCCAATCCGTCCGGCAACGCTGGCCAAACAATTGGTTCTGCCGTTGCATCAACACATCGGCGAATCGGCTGTGCCCATTGTCGAAGTGGGGGACCATGTGCTGAAGGGACAGAAAATCGCCCGCGCGGAAGGTTATGTTAGCGCCTCAGTACATGCCTCTAGCTCCGGCACCATTGTCGCGATCGAAGAACGGCCCATCCCACATCCATCCGGCCTCAATGCCACCTGCATCGTCATTGAAACAGATGGCGAGGATCGCTGGATCGAACATGGCCCGGCCGAAACCACTTACACCGAAATGGACGCCAGCCAACTGCGTAACCTGATCCGTACTTCGGGCATCGTTGGCCTGGGTGGTGCAGGGTTCCCGTCTTACATCAAACTCAATCCGGCCGGCGCCAAAATAGACACCCTGATACTGAATGGTGTTGAGTGTGAACCTTACATCAGCTGCGATGACATGTTGATGCGCGAACGGCCGGAGCAAATCATTGCCGGTGCCAAAATCATGCGCCACGCCCTGCAGGCCACGCAGGTACTAATCGCCATCGAAGACAACAAGCCTGAGGCCCATGCCGCTATGAGCGAGGCTTGCAAGAATGAAGAAAACATCGAAACCGTGTTGGTACCGACCCTTTATCCACAAGGCAGTGAAAAACAACTGATCAAGGTACTAACGAACAAAGAGGTTCCCAGCAATGGCCTGCCGGTGCAAATCGGCATCGTGGTAAACAATGTCGGCACAGCAGCAGCGGTACACAATGCCATCGACCTAGGCAAACCGTTAACCTCGCGCATCGTTACCATCAGCGGTGAAGGTGTCGCCAAGCCCTGCAATCTGGAAGTCCCTTTCGGCACACCAATGCAACATCTACTGGATCAGTGTGGCGGCCTGCGTAGCGATGTCGACCGTATTATCATGGGTGGACCGATGATGGGCTTTGCCATGCACAGCACGGCGATACCTGTGATCAAAACTACCAACTGTATCCTCGCCGCCACCAAGGACAATGTCACCCCACCGTCTGACATCATGCCCTGCATCCGCTGTGGCGCCTGCGCCGATGCCTGCCCGGTAGAATTGCTGCCACAACAACTGCAGTGGTTTGCCCGATCCAAGGAGTTTGACCGCGCCCAGGAATACAACCTGTTCGACTGCATCGAATGCGGTTGCTGTTCTTATGTCTGCCCAAGCAATATTCCACTGGTACATTTTTATCGTTACGCCAAAACCGAGATATGGGCTCAGGAACGGGAAAAGGAAAAGGCCGATCAGGCACGACAACGGCATGAATTCCGCCTCTCACGCATCGAGCGTGAAAAGGCCGAAAAGGCCGCCCGTCTAGCCAAGAAAAAGGCTGCCGCCCAGGGTGCCGATGGTAACAAGCAAGCTGCGATCCAAGCAGCCATGGCGCGCGCCAAGGCCAAAAAACACGCCCAAGGCAGTGAGCCAAAAAACACTGAAAACCTGACCGAGGCGCAACAGCAACAAATCAATAACACCGATGATATGCGTGCCAAGGCACAACAGATTGCAGAAAGCCGTCGCGCCCAGGCACAACAAATGATGACTGGAAAACAGGCCAAGGACGAAAAAAAATAACGCCATGCTGTTGAATACGCCCAGTTCACCCCACTTCCACGGCCCCTCTACCGTTACCACGGTAATGCTGCGCGTGGCATATGCTCTGATCCCAGGCGTGCTGCTCTACAGCTGGCTATTTGGCTGGGGCGTGATTATCAATGTCTTGCTGGTCACTATCACCGCACTCGCAACTGAAGCGCTGATGTTACGACTACGACAACGACCGGTAAAGATGTTTCTGACCGATGGCAGCGCCCTGGTAACGGCGCTATTACTTGGCCTGGCCTTACCGCCACTCGCTCCCTGGTGGATGGTACTGATCGGCACCGCCTTTGCTATCATCTTCGCCAAACATCTCTATGGCGGCCTGGGTTTTAACCCCTTTAACCCAGCCATGGTCGGCTACGTTATGTTGTTGATCTCGTTTCCACGCGAAATGACTAGCTGGCCAGCGCCGCTGTCGCTGAGTGAAGCACACCTGACACTAAGTCAGTCACTGGCCTACGTCTTTGGTGGCAATCTACCGACCGGCATTAAACTCGATGCCCTGACCATGGCCACGCCACTCGACGCCCTCAAGACTAACTTAGGTCTAGACAAAACCATGCAAGAGATCACTGCCAGCCCTATCTTCGGCAGCATCGCTGGCAGCGGCTGGGAATGGATCAACATCGCCTTTCTCGGCGGTGGTCTGTGGCTGATGTATAAAAATATCATTAGCTGGCATGTTCCC
>CAMYNQ010000072.1 GCA_947259785.1 uncultured Chromatiaceae bacterium
CATCTACGGCATCATTTTTATTGGATTTGACGAAAGGTTTAACAAACTGAGGCGCAATCAATTTCACTTTGTGCCCATATGAGCGAAATAGCCTTGCCCAATAATGTGCGCTACCACAGGCCTCCATTGCCACAAGACAAGCAGGTGAATTAATCATGTATGACTTTAGCTTGTTGCGCGTCATCTTTTTGTTGGTGATTTTATGTCCATTTTTAGCTATCGCGTGAATTTGGAAACTGCTTTTGGCTAAATCAATACCAATTATTTTGATGTGTTGCTCAGAATTACGTGTTTTCATGGCTATTCCTCGCGTTGTTTGATGGGGGCTCAGTTTGAAATACTAGCTCCTATTGAAAGTGCGGGATGAACCATCCCATTACTTGAGAGCCGATGCGATAGCGAGGTGACGAGGACGGCCGAGGCCTAAAAAGTTGTCGAGGAACGCAGTGGAGTTGACCCATGGACGGGGCAACTCTTTAACGAGTACCAAAGACTCGCTTGAGCCAAGGCTTTAGGTGGCTTAAGGCGGCTCAGTGTTTCAGCAAGGCCGGTCAAAAATGGTAGTGTCTGGAAATCTTAGCTGTGCCCTGGAGCTCGCCCTCTTCACTCTCCCTCTCTCTTCCATAAACACGGCTTCTTCTGGGATTCGCTAGAGAGTGAATTCAATTGCGTTTCAATATATTTTTAAGGAAAGAAGGGGCGCGCAACTAGAGAAGCATTTGCGTGTCAGTAAAATTTACACCTTGATATGTTGTAAGAGTTCGCCTAAATTTTTTATCTCTCAGTAAGGTGCTTGGTTAATAATAAAACCTTTTAAATGCAGGTGCTTACGTTTTAATCAAATATGAACTTGCTGCAGCTGGCGTAGAACGTGCATGTCATTTATTGCGCCTCATCGCTTTGTAAAAACACCTATGTCTGTCTGGGCTCGGTGCTTGAGGCGCAGGTTTTGTGGGATCGAGCCTGGATCACAGGGTGAGGAAAACACATTCACCTTAGAAAGAATATAGAGGGAGTTTCAATTATGCTCTACAGTGAAAGCTTTCTTCCTTCCAACTATTCTAGGCTTGGTTCTTTCTATCGGCTTGCAGACGCCACAATTGTGGGGGGGGCATTGTGGATTCTTGTCCAGCTTAACGGTTTTGGATGGTCGGACCTGTATAGTCTTGTTGCGGCATCCGCGATCGGTCTTTTTCTATTCTTTGGCCAGGCATATGATCTTTACCGGTCGTGGCGTGGGGCATCAATACGTCAAGAGGTTGTTAGAGTGCTGCTGGTTTGGCTGTCAGTCTTGCTTGGTCTCCTGTTTCTGGCCTATGCCACCAAATCTTCCGCGGAATATTCCAGGCGAATTATCTTAAGTTGGTTTGTCGTGGCGCCTTTTAGTGCAATTATGCTACGTGGTGCTATTCTCCTAATTCTGGGAATGCTTCGGGAACGAGGTATTAATACGCGTACTGTGGCCATTGTTGGCGCCAGGGATATGGGAGCGCGCCTGGCGCACACAATTATCGATGCGCCCTGGATGGGATTGCAACCAATCGGTTTTTACGATGACAGAAAGCCAGCTGGAGAGCGGCCGTTGGTAGATGAGCCTGTACAGATTCTTGGTGATCTGGATAATCTTATTGAGCATGCCAAGGCTGGGGGGGTGGATATCATTTATATCACCTTGCCGATGAGTGCTGAGGCTCGGATTAAAAAGCTGATTTCCAAACTGTCTGATACCACGGCCTCGGTCTATTTGGTTCCCGATTTCTTTATTTCTGATTTGATGCGTTCCGGCTGGGGGAGTATTGGGGAATTGCCAATAATTGGGGTATTTCAGACGCCGTTTTATGGTGTAGATGGTCTGCTTAAACGCGTAGAAGATTTTATCTTGGCCAGCATAATTCTTCCGGTAGTTATTATTCCGATGATATTTATCGCAATCGGGATAAAGCTTACTTCTCCAGGTCCTGTGATTTTCAAGCAGCATCGATATGGATTGAGGGGCAACAAGATTGAAGTATGGAAATTTCGTACCATGGCGGTATGTGAAGATGGTGATGAGGTAACCCAGGTCAAGCCAGGGGATTATCGTGTCACTCGGTTTGGCTCATTTTTACGTCATACCTCTTTGGATGAATTGCCGCAGTTTATAAATGTATTGCAGGGACAGATGTCGGTTGTCGGGCCGCGCCCTCATGCTGTTGTGCATAACGAAATTTATCGTGGCTTGATCAATGGATATATGCTGCGTCATAAAGTTAAGCCTGGGATCACTGGCTTGGCGCAAGTGGAAGGATGGCGTGGAGAAACGGACACTTTGGACAAGATGGAAAAGCGCGTCGAATACGATTTGGCCTATATCCGTAATTGGTCCATCGGCCTAGATCTAAAGATAGTTTTTCTAACCGTTTTAAAGGGTCTAACGGGTAAAAATGTATATTAATTTATCTTACTAATTATTAGTGAATTATTACCAGCGCAGATTGCTGAATCGGACGCGTTGGGTGCGACCGGTAGTACTTCACTGAGTTTGCAACTGGCGAAGGGTTTTGGTTTTCGCAGAATTTTGGCTTCCTCATGTTTCTTGGATGAGTAATTTCCGCGCTGTTTTGTAATGGTAACTTTACATGAAATAATGCCGTGGCTCGTTGCGTTATGGTCTTTATGTTTATAGTTTAATTGAACCATTGCCAATGTCTTCCGCAGAGTCGATTAGCATTCTAGGGATTTATATTTTAGTGGTATTTAAATAGATACGCTGGCGTGATTTCTAGCTCCTGTGACAGATACCAAATAAGGATGGTGAAAGTTTCAGTTGTAGCTGTTGAAAAACTTTTAGCCTACAATTTAACTAGGTTCCCGGCAGGGGTGGTGGTTGCTACGGGAATTCATAAAGGAGCTCAGCCAATAGCGCAGCAAGTATTTTACTTATCTGTGCGGTATTCTAGTTTCAACGCTTCTAAAAAAACAGAGGGTGTGCAGTGAAGGCAGTAATTCTCGCGGGTGGTTTGGGGACACGGATTAGCGAAGAGACCCAGCTCAAGCCCAAGCCGATGATTGAAATCGGCGGTAAGCCGATTCTCTGGCATATCATGAAGATCTATTCTGCTCATGGGATTCAAGACTTTATTATCTGTTGTGGTTACAAAGGCTCCGTGATCAAAGAGTACTTTGCCAATTACTTTCTTTACATGTCGGATGTTACCTTTGATATGCGCTCCAACGATATGGAAGTCCATCAGAATGGTACTGATCCTTGGAGGGTTACCTTGATTGATACGGGAGAAAGGACTGCGACAGGTGGGCGCCTCAAGCGTGTGCGTTCATACCTGGGTGAAGAGGACTTCTGCTTTACCTATGGCGACGGTGTTGGGAATGTCGATGTCACCCGTCTAATCGAAACGCATTCTAAGTACAATGTTCTTGCTACGTTAACGGCTACCCAGATGCCTGGGCGCTTCGGTGCGCTGAATATCGTTGATGACAAGGTAACGGTGTTTGAAGAGAAGCCAATGGGGGATCAGGGTTGGATCAACGGTGGTTTTTTTGTTCTGTCTCCGAAAGTGTTCGATTATATCGACGGTGATGAAATATTTTGGGAAAAGGAACCGATGGAGAGGCTGGCGTTAGAAGGTGAATTAGCCACCTATATGCATCGAGGTTTTTGGCACCCTATGGATACCTTAAAGGATAGGATGGATCTTGAGGCGATGTGGGAATCCGGTCACGCCCCTTGGAAGGTGTGGTAGATGAACCCAGCGTTCTGGTCTGGCAAAACAGTATTGATTACGGGTCATACCGGCTTTAAAGGTAGCTGGCTGGCTTTGTGGCTGCAAAAATTAAATGTAAATGTCATCGGTTATGCGCTTTCTGCACCGACTTCGCCAAGCCTCTTCGAGGTTGCCGAGGTCTCGAAAAATATGCGCTCTGTGGTTGGCGACGTGCGTGATGTGGACTCCCTCAAGGCTCTGATTAAAGAGCATAATCCAGATATTGTTATCCATTTGGCGGCTCAAGCATTGGTGCGTCATTCGTATGAGTTTCCCGTCGAAACATTTGCCACGAATGTTATGGGTACCGTTAATGTATTGGAGGCTGTTCGAGCTTCCTCCACCGTTCGGGCTGTCTTGGTGATCACCAGTGATAAGTGCTACGAAAACAAAGAATGGGTTTGGGGATATCGTGAAAGCGATGCCATGGGGGGGTACGATCCTTATTCCAGTAGCAAGGGCTGTGCTGAATTGGTCATCGCTGCTTATAGGAATTCTTTTTTTAAAGAGGCGGGTATTGCGCTGGCGAGCGCCAGGGCCGGGAATGTGATTGGTGGAGGGGATTGGGCAAGAGATAGGCTTATCCCCGACATTGTTCGTTCATTTATGGACTCTGAAGTGGTGACCATTCGAAACCCACCGTCTATCCGGCCGTGGCAGCATGTCTTAGAACCGCTGCACGGTTATATGGTTCTCCTAAAGCATATGGTTGAGCATGGCGAAAGTTTTTCTGAGGGGTGGAATTTTGGTCCTGATATGGGTGATGCCAAGCCCGTGTCATGGATCGCTGACCAACTGGCTGGACTTTGGGGCGGTGACGCTCAGTGGAAGCAGGATGATTCGCAGCATCCGCATGAAGCGCACTGCCTGCGTTTGGATACCTCTAAGGCAAGAAGCCTATTGGGTTGGGGGCCGCAACTCAGATTGTCGACTGCGCTTGAGTGGGTGGTTGAATGGTATCGAGATTTTCACCAGGGAATTAATATGAGAGCGATTACGGAAGCCCAGATCGATCGCTTTCAAGCCGGGTGTGAACAGCAACAAAATGCCGACAAAAACATATGATTTTCAATAAGACAAAATTAGATGGTGCGTATGTCATAGAACCGGAGCGACTTGAGGATCATCGAGGTTTTTTTGCACGCGTCTGGTGCGAGAATGAGTTTTCGAAGCATGGTCTAAATTCAGCATTGTTACAGTGCAATATCGCTTTCAATTATAAAAAAGATATTTTGCGTGGTATGCACTATCAGGTTGCTCCCTACCAGGAAGTAAAGCTTGTTCGTTGTACTCAGGGAAGCATATTTGATGTGATTGTCGATCTTCGGCCAGACTCTTCTTCTTATAAGGACTGGGTGGGAGTGGAGTTAAACGCAGAAAATAGGCATATGCTTTATGTGCCTGAAGGATTTGCCCATGGCTATCTGACACTTCAGGATAACTCAGAAGTGTTTTATCAAGTTTCCCAAGCATATACCCCAGAAGCAGAGCGAGGCCTGCGCTGGGATGATCCGGCATTCAATATAGCCTGGCCTTATACCGATGATTTGACCATTTCAGGGAAAGATAAGGCTTGGTCGTATTATAAATAATCCCACGCGCCAACATGAGTGTTCCACGATGTTTGTGCTGGGCAGGGAGGCAATATGATTATTGTTGATAGCGCATTGAAGGCGCGAGCGAAAGATAAAAATCCTGTTCGGGTTGGAATGATTGGCGCTGGTTTTATGGGGCGGGGGATTGCCCTGCAGATTGCCACCGCCATCCAGGGTATGGAGTTGGTAGTTATTGCCAATCGTACGCAATCTGAAGCGGAGCGTGCTTACCGAGAGGCTGGGGTGAGTGATGTCGAGTTCGTTGATAGTGTATCAGCACTGGAAGATGCCATAGATAAAGGCAGCTCCTGTATCACAGATAATGCGCTTTTGGTGTGTGAAGCTAATGCTGTAGACGCGATAATTGAGGTTACAGGGCAGATAGAGTTTGGAGCCCATGTGGTGATGTCAGCCATCGAGCATGGGAAGCATGTTGTTCTCATGAATGCCGAACTCGATGCGACGATCGGGCCCTTGCTTAAAACCTACGCTGATCGGGCCGGCGTTGTGATTACCAACGCAGATGGTGATCAGCCTGGCGTCATCATGAATCTATTCCGTTATGTTCAAGCAATTGGGTGTCGCCCGGTGCTGGCGGGGAATATGAAAGGCCTGCAAGATCCTTATAGAACCCCTGAAACGCAAAAATCCTATGCTGACACCTATCATCAAAAGCCGCATATGGTGACCTCTTTCGCTGATGGGTCAAAGATATCCATGGAAATGGCAGTCGTTGCCAATGCAACCGGGTTTAAAGTCGGGCAGCGGGGTATGTACGGCCCTAAATGTAAACACGTGAACGATGCGGCCGGCCTTTTTCCTATAGAGCAGTTGCTTGACGGTGGCTTGGTTGACTACGTACTGGGCGCTGAGCCAGGGGGTGGTGTGTTTATACTCGGCTACGTGGATGATCCAATTCAGCAAGAATATTTGAAATATTACAAAATGGGTGACGGACCATTGTATGTGTTTTATACGCCATACCACATCTGTCATTTTGAAGTACCGTTGACGGTCGCTCGAGCGGTTTTGTTCGGGGATGCTGCCGTTACGCCGCTCGGCGGCCCGGTTGTTGATGTAGTGACTACAGCAAAATGTGACCTCAAGAAAGGCGAACAGCTAGATAGAATTGGGGGCTTTGCATGCTATGGCGTCACCGAAAACTCAGACATATGCGTTAAAGAAAGATTGTTACCCATGGGATTGTCAGAGGGGTGTACTATGGTAAAAGACGTTCCAAAAGATCAGGTGATTCGTTATTCTGATGTGGAGTTACCGGTCGGTCGATTGTGTGACAAATTGCGGGCGGAACAGACGCGGCACTTTTTTAATGAGTAGGGCGCAATAATATAACGCTGACTATCTTAGGGCTAAGGGTGTCAATTCCATGAGCCGACTGGCTATGCCTGGGATTGTTAGGTTCTATCGTCAACGTGACCACGACAGGTTGTGGTTTTGTTTTAGGCGTGGCTTAGGAAGTATGATGTTTAGTAAGCACATGCAATTATACTCGCTAAGCATAAAAGCATGTCTACTTCTGAATAAGGTTTAGTGTTAAATGTCTTCAAGTGATGTAGCTATACGGGTTAACAATGTCACCAAAGTCTATCGACTTGGGGTCAAGGAGGAGGTGGAGGACTCCCTAGTATCGACTTTTGCGAAAATGATCCGGAGTCCAATTAAGAATTATAAGAAGTATCACTCTCTGTACGATTTTTCTGATCTTGACTTTGATAACCCTGAAGCGAATGGCGCGTCAAACATTCTATGGGCGCTGCGCGATGTTTCGTTCGATGTTAAGAAGGGAGAGGTTGTAGGCATTATTGGTCGCAACGGTGCGGGTAAGTCGACTCTACTAAAGGTTTTGTCGAGGATCACGCCTCCTGCTCGCGGGAGTATTGAAATACGAGGTCGCAGTTCGAGCCTTTTAGAGGTAGGTACTGGATTTCATCCGGAGCTTACTGGGCGAGAAAATGTGTACTTGAATGGCACAGTTCTCGGAATGCGAAAAAAAGAGGTGGATAGCAGGTTTGATGAAATAGTTGAGTTTTCAGGCGTCGAAAAATTTCTTGATACGCCGGTGAAGCGATATTCGAGTGGGATGGTCGTTCGTCTTGCTTTTTCAGTTGCTGCGCATTTGGAGCCTGAAATTTTGATTGTTGACGAGGTGCTCGCCGTTGGCGACACCGCATTCCAAGAAAAGTGTTTGAGTAAGATGGAGGATGTTGGAACTTCGGGTAAAACTGTTTTTTTTGTCTCTCACAATATGGCAGCCATAACGCGTTTATGTGAACGAGTTATCATGCTGGAAAATGGACAAATTGTTGCAGATGGACCTGCACGAGAGATTGTCAATGAATACATGCATGGCGGCGCCCGAGCTATGTCTGAGCGAAGCTGGAGTGATTTGCGTACTGCACCTGGAGATGAGATTGCTCGACTGAGAAGCGTCAGGATTAAAGGAGAAGATGGGCGGACCACTGATTTGGTTGATATTCGCTCAGCTGTTGCCTTTGAAGTGACATTCGAGGTTATTGATGGTGGCTATGTTCTATTGCCTCATTTTCTCTTGAGGAACGATGAGGGCTTAGAGTTGTTTATGACAATCGATACAGACCCAAAATGGCGAAGAAAGAAAAGACCAAAAGGGATATACATTTCAACAGTATGGGTGCCTGGTAATTATCTGAGTGAAGGAACTCACTATGTTACTACTTCAATGGTGGCGCTAGAGCCACGCTCAGTAGCATTGTTTGATGAAGATGACATCATCTGCTTTGAGGTATTTGATCCAATGGAGGGAGAGGTATCGAGAGGTGATTGGATGCACAGCTTACCCGGTGCTGTTCGACCTATGCTGAAGTGGGAAACCGAATTCGACGGGGTGGCCTCCTAATAAGTTCGATATCTCAATCTGGCGTTTTTGTCTGGCCAATTCTAAATCACATCCACAAATACGCGTTCCATCTTCCTAAAGTAGAGCATCGCAAACAGCAGGAGAAGTGTTGCTACTGTCGCCCCAGGGACTATGTATTCCCACGGCATCGGAGTACCTAATAAGCAAGCGCGATAGCCCTCAACGACTGCAACAATGGGATTTAACGAATATATCAGGCGATATTGTTCAGGAATTGAGGAGGCGGTATATAAAATTGGTGCTGAATAAATTAGCATTCTGATGACAAACGGCATGGCGAAGTTGACATCTCGATAACGAATCGCCAAGGCTGATAGCAGCATACCGAGACTTGCCGGAATCATCATCATCAATATCACAAGAAATGGAAAATAGATGAGATTCCATGTGGGGGTTACCTGGTAATAAATCATAACGCCAACTACTACGATTAGAGATATAGAGAAATCAACCATTTTGGCCAGTATCGGTGTGATTGGAAAAATTATTCGCGGAAAATACACTTTGCCAAGCATCGTTTGTTGGTTTACAAGACTTTGGCTTGAAACACTCATCGATTCTGACATATAGGTCCAAGGAATGATGGCGACGGTGGAGAACAGGACATAGGGAATTCCATCGGTAGATAATTCGGCGACATGGCCAAAGATAATAGTAAAAATGAGAATTTGAATGACCGGGTTAAGTATTGCCCAGGCAAACCCTAAAATCGTCTGTGCATAGAGAACCTTGATATCGCGCCAGACCAGAAAGTAAAACAAGTCCCGGTAAGCGGCTAGTTCTTTGAAATCGGGTAGTGACCACCCTCGTGGCTGTTCAATTAATGTAATCAGTTCATTTTCTTTGTTGGACTGGTTCATTTAAATCTCTACGCTTTGGATAAGCTATATTCCATTATTCTCACGAAGTACCCAGTAACGTAATTGGCTTTCGTTTACATGCATGACGAATAATTAATTCATTCTCGTTAGCCTGTCTAAGGGTGTATTGCCAATCACTAGTATATGTCGATATTTGTTCATAGTGCGAAATTCATTTTACCTTTAGAAGAAGTTTGGAAAGCTGCGCGCGCAATCAAGGCACTCTTCCTTAGGGGGGGAGTCTTTGTGACCAGGGGAACAATCGATTTACTTGCCCCAATAGAGGGACTGAGTTAGTCTTTTTATTATCGTTTGTATAAATGTTTAGCTGTGGTTTTTCAGGGTCAGGAAGTGGTTCTATTGCCAAGCATATATTTAAAATAATCCGACTATGGTTATCAGGAATTGCATGTGGTTTTATATGTGGCAATTCAGTCAGGTTGGATAACAGGGGTAGTTCTGGTGAAGGTGGCTGAGTTTTGCGCAACTCCAATTTAGGCCAATAGATTGGGGCGTGTCAGAAAAGTTTACAGTAATTATCCTGTTTTAGGAGCTGTATCAAGTAAGTTATTGAAAAGTAAGTGCTGGCACAAGATATGCGCGTTGAATATGTGTGGGCGCTGGGCGGGAATTATTCCCGTAGGTTGTAGCATGTAGTTGTAATATGAGGATGGGATTATGAATCAAATACTCACCAACATAAGGGTTCTTCTGTTTGTAGCAGTTATTTCTCTGCTCGCTGGCTGTGGTGGAGGTGGCGGCGATTCAGAGCCGGCTGATAACTCCAACTGGGACAGCATGAAATGGGATCAGGACAACTGGTCGTAAGTGATACAGCACTTTTCAATGTTGAACAAACAGCCTGTATATAAAATATTTGAGAGGGTATAGCTTTGAAAAACTCACTGATAAACTTAACTGTATTGGCAGTTTTGGCTACTTCCAGTGGCGCAGCCTTGGCAGGAAGTGTAACCATACCGAATGACTTTAGTTCTGGCACTCCAGCGGTTGCCGCTGAGGTCAACGAGAATTTTTCAGCTGTCAAAACAGCTGTGGACGATAACGACGGTAGGATCACTACAAATGCTGAAGATATAGCTGCAAATGAGACTGCGATTGCCACCAAAGCTGATGTAAGTGCGGTTACTGCCAATACTACAACGATTGCCACTAAAGCAGATACAAGCGCGGTTAGTGCTAATGCTACTAGCATTGCTGTCAATACTACCGGCATAGCCACTAATGCCACTACAATTGCTGGCAAGGCTGATGCGAGTGCCGTCACTGCCAACGTTGCCGGCATAGCCACCAACGCTACCAGCATAAGCACCAATGCTAGCGACATAGCTACCAATGCTACCGGCATAGCCACTAATGTTACCGCTATAGCCACCAACGCAACCGCTATCGCTGGCAAGGCTGATGCGAGCGCCGTCACTACCAACACTGCTGACATAGCCACCAACACTGCTGACATAGCCACCAACACTGCTGACATAGCCACCAACACTGCTGACATAGCCACCAACACTGCTGACATAGCCACCAACACTGCTGACATAGCCACCAACACTGCCGACATAGCCACCAACGCTACTGACATAGGGACCAACGCTACTGACATAGCCGCCCTTCAGGCAGCTAGTACTTGTCCCAGCGATATGGTGGCATCCGGCACGCTGTGCGTCGATAAATATGAGGCCAGTGTTTGGGATGCCGCAACCGGTGGCACCCAGATATCTGGTGCTGGGAATGCTATTTACAACGCCTGCTCAGACACTGGCGATGCCGGCAGTGCTGGCAATGGTGTGGCAACTGATTGCACAAATATATATGCTCGCAGTGTAACCGGTGTAAAGCCCGCATATGACATCACTCAATACCAGGCAGCGATGGCCTGTGCCAATGTAGGCAAGAGACTACCTACCATTTCAGAGTGGCTGATAGCGGCTGTCGGAACAGCGTCTGGCAATGGTAGTGCGGCAGCGGATTGTCATAATCCATTAGGTGGCGCTGCAGCTGTGAGAGACACAGGTGAACCCGCTAACTGCGTGTCTGCGGCCGGTGCTTACGACATGGTAGGCAATGTGTGGGAGTTAACGTCAGATATCCTTCTTGAAGGCTCTTTAGCTATCGGTACCGCCAACACAGTAAACGATATGATGGCGGTGGCGCTGGGAAGTGATTATCTCGCGCTCGGTAGTACAGAAAGTACCGTGGATACCTTCTTTATTGTTCCTGACGACTTCGGGAATTTTTCTCTTGGTTTCCGCTGCGTACAAGATCTTTAATAATGTGTTTTAACTAGACTCAGTGGGTTGACTAGTCTAGTTAGGCAGGCATAGGTCGGTGCTGCCAATGCAGTGCCGACCCTCCTAATCAAGGGAGCAGAAGTTGCGACCGCTTGCTTTCAAATATGTAAAGCCTGGAAATTTGGCTCCAGGCCGTATTCGAATTATCCCCCGGTCTGTTAAATGGGCGTTCGTTCTATTTTTCATGGCCACCCTTGCGGGCTGTGGCGGTGGTAACGGAACCAGTTCAACGGCACCAACCGCCTCCTCTGCATCTTTGCAGGTCGCTGAAGATGTTTCAGCTGAAATGACCCTTATTGCAAGTGATGCCGACAATGACCCACTTACTTATAGTATTGTTGACAATGGAAGCAAAGGCACTGCAACCATCACCGATACCACAATGGGTGGTGTAAACTACGTGCCAAATACGAATGAAACTGGTACTGACAGTTTCAGTTTCAAGGCTAGCGATGGTTTATTTGATTCCAACGTCGCCACAATCACGATCTCAATTTCTTCTGTCAATGATGCACCTATCGCTGAGGATGGTTCCTTATCAGTGAATGGGAATGCTCCAGCAAATGGTGTACTAGTAGCTGCCGACGTCGATAGTCCAATACTTCATTACACTATTGTCAGCAATGGTGGACAAGGTACTGTAACTATTGCCGACGCCGCGACCGGTGCTTATAACTACATGCCTAATCCGAATGCCAACGGCAGCGATAATTTTAGTTTCAAAGCTAATGATGGCTTGTCAGATTCAAATATTGCCACCATCACTGTCAATATCAGCCCCACTAATGATGCCCCTATTGCTCAGGCGGGTACACTAATTACTATTGAAGATGAAGCAAAGAATGGTTTGCTTGTGGCCACGGATCTGGATAGCCCTGCGCTAACCTATAGCATTGTCAATAATGACAGCCAAGGACTGGTCACCATTACAGATCCAGCGACGGGTGCATACACTTACACGCCTAATCCAAATGCCAACGGCCTCGGTACATTTACCTTCAAAGCCAATGATGGCTTGGCAGATTCCAATGTCGCCACTATCTCGGTCGTTATCAATGCCGTTAATGACCCTCCGGTTGCTCAGGCCGGTACGCTGACGACGAACGAGGATTCAGCCAAGAACGGCTTGCTAGTAGCCTCTGACGTGGATGGCCCGGCGTTGAGTTATAGTATCGTTAGCAATGGCAGCAAAGGCACGGTCACTATCACAAATGCAGCGACGGGCGCTTACCGCTATACGCCTGACTCGAATGCCAGCGGTAGTGACAGCTTTACATTCAGTGCTATTGATGGTTTTTCAACCTCTAATACCGCCACGGTTACTATCACCATTGCTTCCGTAAATGACCCCCCTGTCGCCCAGGACGGCATTTTGATTATTGCTGAAGATACAGCAAAGAACGGCGTGCTTGTGACCACCGATGTTGACAGTCCAGCGTTAACCTACAGTGTTGTTGGTAACGGTAGCAAAGGTACGGTAACGATCACAGATGCTGCGACAGGGGGGTACCTCTATATACCTGATCCGGATGCCAATGGTAGTGATAGTTTTAGCTTTAAAGCTAACGATGGTCTATCAGATTCTAATATCGCCACGATCGCGGTTACTATCACGGCGGTTAATGATGCCCCTGTTGCAGAGGATGGGGCGCTGACTGTGGATGAGGATATTCCTGAAAACGACGCATTGGAGGCCACCGATGTGGAGAACTCAGTGTTGGTCTATAGTATTGTCAGCAACGGCAGTAAAGGTACCGCGACTATTACAAATACAGAGACCGGCGCCTACAGCTACACGCCTGACCCAAACGTCAATGGCAACGACAGTTTCAGTTTTAAAGCGAATGATGGATTGTCAGACTCCAATATTGCTACGGTCACGGTCACCATCACTGACTTAAATGACCCTCCAGTTGCTGAAGATGGCGCGTTGACTACTGATGAGGACGCTTCCGCAAATGGTGTGTTGGTAGCTACGGACCTAGAGAGCCCGCTGCTGACCTATACTATTGTTAGTAATGGCAGTCTAGGTACTGCGACCATAACTAATGCAACAACAGGTGCATACAGTTTCACGCCAGATCCGGATGCCAGCGGTGATGACAGCTTTACCTTTCAAGCCACTGATGGGGCCTTAGACTCCAATATCGCTTCTGTCGCGATCACTATCACCCCAATAAATGATCCTCCCGTAGCCACGGGCAGTTGCAGTACTACGCCTCAGGTACTAGCGTTAAACAGTACGCTCAGTGTAACCGATCCAGATGTGGCTGAGGTACTGACCTACCGACTCGGGGCGGATGGTGCGGATGGTGCGGGTCCAATCATAACAACAAAGAACGCTACGATAACTCTTGATATGACCAGTGGTGAATATACCTATGTGCCTGCTCAGGGTGCGGGTAGTCACCGGGGGCAAGATAGTTTTCAGTTTCACGTTACAGACTTTGAAGGGGCATCCAGTAGCGCAACAGAAATAGTTATTGTTGATCAAAAGATCATGCCACTGGGTGATTCGATTACGATGGGTGAAATGTGGATAGGCCCCACTGCGAACGACTTTATGCGCGATTTGGGTCTCGATGCGGACATCATTGGTTATCGCAAATCACTCTATGACAGCCTGAATAGCGCAGGTTACACTTTTGATTTCGTTGGTTCGTTGCTTCAGGGCAACAATTTATTTAGTGATGCGCAGCACGAAGGCCGTCCCGCCTGGACGGCGGCTGAAATTGCCTTCGGGCAAACTCCTCAAGTAGGCGATGATGGGGTGCAGGCTTGGCTAGATGCTAATCCGGCAGATATCATTTTGTTACATGCAGGTACTAATGCCCTGCTAGGAACCAGTGCCGCTGATGTTGAGAATATACTGATTGAAATCGAAAACTGGGAAATCGCAAATAGCAATCCTATTACTGTTCTCCTTGCGCTCATTGTTGACCTAAACCCTATCGAACCCTATGTAACCACATTCAATGCAGCTGTATATAACATGGCGCAAAATAGAATCGCGAATGGAGATGATATTATCATTGTTGATCAGCACGGCGCGCTTACCTATCCAGATGATCTTTCGGAAGATATAGGCGTAACGGGTATAGCCAGGCACCCAAACACCACGGGTTATACCAAGATGGCAGATGCGTGGTTCACCAGTCTGGACTCTCCCGTTGTGCTAGACAAATGTCCTTGAGC
>CAMYNQ010000073.1 GCA_947259785.1 uncultured Chromatiaceae bacterium
TTGTTGGCTTAAGAATTCGGCTGCGGCGCATCAGTAAACTTTTACCTGAACACGCATCAACTATTTTGGATGGGGGATGCGGGCGAGGGGTTATTTCCCGCTATTTAGCGCGGCGATACAAGAATGCCCAAGTCGATGCAATCGATGGTGATGCCCGAGCACAGGAAAAAAATATCGCTTTGGCCCAGGCGGTTGGTCTGCAGAATTGCCATCATTCAGTCGCAGACCTATTAGATTACGTTGCCACGGATAAATATGACTTGATTGTATCCGTCGATAACCTTGAACATATCGAAGACGATGAACGTGTGCTTGCTAATTATCATGTGTCGATGAAGGATCAAGGGACATTGTTTGTTCATGTTCCCCATTTCTATCGCCGTTGGCCTGTGTTTAAGTGGCAGGAAAATTTCGACGTCCCAGGACACGTGAGACCTGGCTATCACTTACCGCAGTTGACAGAGCGTGTTGAACGAGCTGGTTTTGAGGTGTTGGATAGTGGGTATAGTTATGGTTTTCTTGAAAATCTTAGTAATAATCTTTCCTATATGATTACTGGGGCGGAGGAGCGGAACAAGATTTTTTATGCCCTGGTGTTTCCGTTATTGGATTTTGTTTCTTGGTTGGGGCAATGGTCTAGGCCGGATATGGGGGCGGGGGTTTGGGTGCATGCAAAGAAGTCGGTTGAATAGACGGATGAGAATAACTGGTTTGTCTGCCGGAGTTTGCAAATGACCCGGAGAGACCAGCCTTAGGGTTACATGTGTTTTTCCAGTCGATCTTCAAACTCTCTGGAAGCGTACACCGTTATCTAACTTTTTCAGAAAACATCTCTTGAATCCAATTGTGCATGCGATCATCTCGCTCCCGGTGAGAAATGCGGGCTAGCGGGAATATAGAATAAATATTGAGCTAGGTACCCAGGCTAGACATAACACCGCAATTCTAAGCGTTAAGTAGACCGCAAGAATTGTGGCTTCAGGGATCCCGAGAATGGAGAACAACACGATCCCCGCGATTTCCACTGTACCTAATCCGTTAAAACTAATTGGCAGATAGGCGACGAGCGAGCTAGCAGCCATCAGGGGTATGACTTGCCATATGGATAAGTCACTATATCCGTATGCGGCAAACATCGCCCAATAGGATACGCCAACCAGAAACACTTTTAGCCACGTCAATATAAAGTTCACAACTACTCTTGTTGGATAAGCGACTATGACATTCCTGAGTTCATCATAACTCTTTAAGATAAAATTAAGCCATTTTCCGCATTTTACCGATAGCTGACAGCACCTATTCAGGCCAAGTGAGATGAGAATGATCGATGTAAAAAAAATGCAAACTGCCCAGGAGATCTCGCTTGTTTTAAAGCTGAAAATGTTCAATAACGTAAATATGCCCCATAATGCCAACAGACCAATAACCAAGAGAGATAACAGTTTATCCAACATTATACGCCCTAAGCTAGTATGCCAATCAAAACCGTGTTTACGTAGTAGCACAGGAAGGCTCGCAATATCACCGAGTTGCCCGGGGACGACTAAACTAAACGCCCAAGATACCCAGAACATGGGAAGGAAACGTAAGAATGGGACTGTTCGTTCTTGACTAACAAACAGGTTGAGATTGAACCCGCCGATTACAACCGAGAGTGTTATCGAGAATGCAGCCAAGGTGAGCCAGCCTAGGTTGATATCCGTGAAATTAACTGCATCCAACGCAAGGTCAAAGTACCAGGTAAGAAATACTAGCAAGCTGATACCGAGCGCCACCCTAATTTTTACCAATATTGTGTCCATCGGCTTAACCGCGTTTACTTGAATTTAAAGAGACTCTAGCTTGAACGCTTGTTCGCAAGGTGCTTCTGCTCTTCAGAAAATAGTTGCATATTCTCTTAATTAATCATCCTGTGGCTCACTCGCTCAGCAATCTGTTTCAGGTTTATCCCCAGCAAAGTTGCCAAGCGCCTTGATTTAGACGCTGCTTTAGCTGTTTTTCTGCTGGCTGAAGATCGCCTTGATTAAGATAATTTTCAGTATCCCAGTGCCAGCTTTAAGCGCTTCAACTAGTGCGCAATTGGATTCCACTACCTCCTCAAGCGCGCTTAGCGTTGTACTACCAATGCGATACTGTCTGTGAGCCTTGTCAGCAATAAAAAAGCAACGTACTTTGTAACTCGTCATATAACTATCATTTCGACAACAAGCCTAGCCCTTACCCGATTGGTAATATTTTAACATGGCTTCCCTGCTGGAGTTATTTAACGGCTTCCCAAAAAAACCATCGATCCAGAAACATTTTTAGAGGACCAAATGAAAATGGGGCGAGGATATAACGTTGTATGAATTCAAATATAGTAAGCTTGGAATTTTTAAACGAAAACGTGAAGTAATTAAATTGTTTAAAGCCTGCATCCAAAGATTGGGTTCTTATTCGCTCAGGTAATATCGGCTTTTCGTCTGGGCTGAAGACTTTTAGTCTTAATTTGTTATGCCGCATAAATAGGTTGTTTTGAATGCAGCTGGCGCTAGGGTCGTAGCCGACAAGGCGGCCATTTGGCTTGAGGATTCTGTAGCATTCATTTAGAAGTTGACCCTCCATACCAGGTAAATGGTGAAAAAAAGCGGCAGCTACTATCAGGTCAAATGATTCGTCTTGAAAAGGTAATGAGAGAGCATTTGCTTGGACTGCAGGCACTGGTGAATAAGTAAGCATATTATGGGAGATATCTACACACACGATATCGCTATTCTTTTTCGTGTGAAGTAGGCTGCTAATCATTCCAGATCCTCCGCCAAGGTCTAATACTCTGCCGTTGCCGTGCCAATTTGTCCAGTTGATTAATCGTGCTTGGTCAAAAGATGATAATGATACATATACAGCTTGGCCTTTTTGGTCCCAGAATGATCGCTCTTCCTGGTATTGTGTTTTTTTTGTGGGCATTATGTATTTTCTAGATTTCAGTTGAATGATTACTTACTAAGTCTACCGTGGATGACCATGCTATCGCACGGATGCTTACTCGTAAAAAAATCCGTGTACAGAAAAACAATGATGGTAATTTGTTACGCTGAGCACGATGTTAACCTAGACTAAGTAATTTATTTCTGCGCTTAAGCGTATCTTTTAACGTGGGTAAAAAGCCAGAAGATGAAAGGCGAATATTCTCTTCACCATAACAAGACAGGAAGCATTTTGGACAACGACCATAATAGGCGTCATCTCGCGCTTTTTTATGTAGTTCAGAATTCCAAATTTCATCCATGTCCTGTGTCACTAAGTTTCCTAGTGGATCAGTGACAAAAGAACATAATGTCACATTGCCATAGATATCCACTTCAATCCGGTTTGAGCCTTGAAGGCAGGGCGTGGGGAAGTAGTTTTCTTGATCTTTATAAAACTCAATAACTTGATGCAGGTAGGCCTCACTATTCTTAACAATCCCCGTTTCTCGTTTAAGTTCAATGAGCTTTTCTATTTCGGTAGATACACGTTCCTGAATAACGGGTTGTGCATAACGAGAACCGGTCGGTTGTGATTGAGGATTGAAATAGTTGTCGTGAAAAGCTGTAAAGCGAATGCCTGAAAGGCCTTGTTCAAGTGCGTATTCAGCCAGTTTAACCCAGTCATTCATGTTTTCGATCATCATGACGCTACCAAAGCCAATGCTGTCTAAGCCCAACGTCTGCATCTCTTTGATATTTTTACAGACTTTGGTAAAGCCATTTTTTACGCCACGAGTCTCCAGATAAGACTCGTCGCCATAGCCATCCATGCCGATGGTAACCTGTCTAGGTTGCAGCTCAGCAAGTTGTTTGGCACGTTTACCATGCAATAGCAGCCCGTTGGAGTTTATTCCAAACGGCATGTCAATATTGCGTAAATGCTGAAGAATCTTGAGTGCATCCTGGCGGAAAAACATTTCGCCTGAGGCGTTAACTCCCATAAAGCCTACGCCAAAAGCCTTCAGACGTGAAAACACAACCCCCCATTGTTCGCTTGTGAGTTCGTTAGGGTCTTTGTCATTCTTCCAGAAATCGCAGAAGTTGCATTGTGAATTGCAGCTTTTTGTCAGATATACCGTTGCTATCGTTGGTTTAATGTGTTGCGAGGCTACGCCGTTGGTCAGAGGCGAAAGCAGGGCACGGGTGGCTTCGTTTCGAATTAATTTTGACCGGCTCATCGTGTTTCCGTTTCTATTGAATTTGTTACGCTCGGTCTGTCGGCGGATAGTGATAGTTGGTAGTGAGACAACGCCCTAAACATCCATCCATTGCACCAGCGCAACAGCGTAAAGCGTTTGGTAAAGTGTTTGGTCTTTTGATAGTAAAATCGCCCGACTGCGTTGTACATATTGCTTGTGCTCCAGCGGGTGATTTTATCTGCTAATGTGGGGTAATCGGCAATATGGTCTGAAAATGTTAATACTCCTTGTGCGGCGCCATGAATGTCATGTGGATAGTCTTTGTCATTCATCCAGCGTGGCGATCCATCGCTATTGAAAAGGTTCTCTGCATAGTATTTTAGACCCTGTTCGTAATGCATTTGCCATTGGTAATTTTCGGTGGCATCCATATAACGCTGTAATGCATCAAGAATAAAACCGGTGTGATAATTATCATGAGTGATATGGGAGTCGCTCGCTGGGTCGGTATACCACCAGGCGTGATAGTCAGTCTGTTGATTGACAACATAACGCACTAGGCGTTCCGCGGTTTGGCTGTGTTGTGTGTTTTTGCTCAGTGCAGCATGTTGGGCAATGACAGTGCCTATGAGAATGCTAACGTCCATGACCCGCATGGTCATAGGTAGTGGCATATAGCCCAGACACAATTCATCCGGCTCGTCTTTAAGTTTGCTCAGATCCTTGAGGAAGAACTCAATCGTACTCGCTACGGTATCGAGATAACGTTGCTTTCCAGTCAGGCGGTAGGCATCCAGAAAGGCCTCGCAGACAAAGCATGAAACTACGGCGTTTGGGGTGTTGGTCGGCGCGTAAAAGCCGGGATCGCGCCATGGGTAGTGGTAACCCCAGCATGTGCCAGACCAGTCGCCAGGTGAATTGATTCTGCTAAGCAGCGCTAGAATCTCTTCTGCCTCTTTAAGATATTGCTCATCTTTGTGGAGACGATAACGGTCCAGCAGCCCCATCGTAAATAGTGCAAGCCCCTTGGGATTGTAGACCTTGGGTGTCAATAACCAGGGGCGGAGATTTATGGGGAAGCGCATTACGCCCTGAATGGCGATCATGCGGGGCCACTTGCCCCAGCCCAGCGTGGCACGGAGTATCGGGCTGTTCAGGCCGTCGTGTTTGTTATGGCCTTTCAGTCCCTGGCTTTTACTCCAGCTGTATACCTGGTCGAGAATCCCTTCGATGTCTTGCTGCATATCCACTTTCTGATTGATGATTGGTGCGTTTAGGCATGAATCGGTTTTGGCGCTGTTCTATCCATTTCGAACAGTTCCAGCCATATATGCGCCAGTAGCATAAAATAGAGCATGAAATAGTGCCAGCGCATCCCTTTATTTGTCGGCAGTTCGAGCACATGCTGAATGAATTGGGGATTAAAAAGGCCATATTCTTTGACCTTGCTTGGGGCGAGGTAGATGTCGGCCAGCGGTTTGAGGTGTTGGTGAAAAAAATCGGGCGAGGACACCTGAAAGCCGCTCTTGGGGCGGTGGAAAATTTCATCAGGCAGTAGGAGCTTTAACATCTCTCGCATATAACCCTTGGGTTGCTTGTTAGGCATCAGGCGAGCACGGGGAATGCGCTGAACATGTTGGGCAAACTGGCTGTCAACAAAGGGTGTCCTGACTTCCAGCCCGGCGGCCATGCTGACGCGGTCTTCCTGCCACAATAGATCATTTACCATTTTATTTCTAAACTCAAATTCGGCCATCGCCTCAAGCGGTTCGCTGCGTCTGGGCCAATGATTTTCGATGAATCCAAAGGCATTGTCGAGTTGAGAGTCGAGCATGCGTGGGCCGTAGATGAGTGTTCGGAGTTTGGGCTGATCCCAAACATTGCGCAGCAGGCCGTAGACTCTGGGCCAGTCGCCCAACGACTGTAACATCCGTAGTGCCCGTTCCGGTTCGGTCCAGACCGGTTTTTTTAGGGTATTGATGGCCTGGGCGCCAATTCCACCAAGTCCGGCCGACACAAAGCCGGGCAGATAACGGCTGGCCTGCTGGGCCTGGAGCATGATCTTGTGCGCGTTGTAGCCATAAAACAATTCATCGCCGCCCAGGCCGGAGAGTGCCACTTTTACCTCGCGTGCAGTCATTTGTGCCAACAGACTAACCTGCAGGGCGTTGATCTTGGGTGTTTCTAAGTGCCACACGAGCTGGGGCAGCTCTTTGACAAGATCGGCCTGAATCTCGGACTGGCTGTTGTCCACATCCAATAACTCGGCGGTTCTGGCGGCGTAGCGGGCTTCGTTGGGGTCGTCGCCCGCTTTGAGTGTGAAAGTGCGTAGTCGATGAGCAGCAAAGTCTTTGCCCAGGGCGACGATGCTGGCCGAGTCCAGTCCGCCGGAGAGATAGGCGCCAACTTCGACGTCAGCCGTGAAGTGGACCTTTACCGACTGCTCAAGCGCATCCAGTGTTGAGTTTGCCTGGCCGGCTGGCTCGGGGTCAAGGCGGTGCTGCCTGATGTCTCCAGCGCGCCATTCAAGCAGCTGGCCGGCGGGTAATTGGCGAATACCCTTGAACAGACTGTGATCACCCGGCAGATAACGGAAGTTTAATAACAGGTGCAGGCTGTTACAGTCCAGTTCGGAGTGAATATTGTCGCGTGCCAACAAGGCCTTGGCCTCGGAAGCAAAGCTGAGTTGCTCTTTATTTTGATGTATGAATAGCGGCTTGATCCCCAGACTGTCACGCGTCAATACGCCGACTTGTTCATGATGATCCCAGAGCGCAAAAGCGAACATGCCGCGCAGTTTGTTGAAGCCCTGCCAGCCGTGAGCGCGGTAGAGTTCAATGATGACCTCGGTGTCGGAGTGGCTGTGAAAGCGATGCCCCTGGTTAATGAGCTCTTTGCGCAGTTGTGGATAATTGTAGATCTCGCCATTAAATACGATGGTGAAGTGCTGATCGTGGCTGGCCATGGGTTGTTGGCCGCTATCAAGATCAATGATGGCTAGGCGACTATGGCCCAGGGCAATATGATCGAAAAGTTGAGTACCTTGACCGTCCGGTCCGCGATGAGCGATAGCGTGTACCATCGCCTGGAGTTCCCGTTGTTGGTTTGGACTATTGAGCTGTTGATTAAACCAACCGGCTATGCCACACATATCAGTTGTTGAGGTTGGCCTGATAGTCGTTCAGGGGGGCTGGGAAGGTTTCTATAGCCTCGGTGACGAAGCGGGCGACATCGATGGTATCGTTCATGAGTTGTTTGTGTGCCGTTTGCCAATGGTCAGGGCTATGGGCCAGTATGTCGTCGACAGCGATATTTAATGAACGCCAATCTAGTTGCGTCAGATTTGTTACCAGACCGTAACGTTGTTCCTGCTCATTGGTATAACCCCGGCCTGTTTCTGCGGCATAGATCGCGGGCACTCCCATCACCGCGCTCTCGGAGGCCATGGTCGCACTCTCGCCTATAAAGGCGCGGCAATAGGCCATAACGTGGTGGACAGCCTTCACTTGGCCTTGGTAAGCGTGTTGTCGTAAATCATCCGGTAGAGGCGTTTCAGATGAGATCAGTACTTTGCCTTTTTCGGCTAACTTGCCGATAAGTTGGCGTAGTAGTTCCGGGGTCCAGCCGTTTTCACCAATATCGTGATTGGCTTGCCAGGACACCAGTCGCAGAAAAAAGGTATCGCCTTGTTCGGCCAGGCCATTGGCAATGGCGGTTTCGCGGTCAGCTTGAAAGTAACTCGGATGTAAGTAAGAGAGTTCATGATAGCCGTCATAGCGAATGTGGCGTTTTTGGGGTAGCTTGGCCTCGTAGCAGCGCGGCACCAGAACAGCCGATGCTAACGGGTAGGTAATCGCATTTTGCAGGGTCGCATTTTCAGTATCGTAAAACACCAGCGAGGGAGTATTGGTCAGGCGGCCAACGTGAGCAATAAATACACCCCCAATGGCGGCCATGACGTCAGGTTTGGTTTCGCGCACGACCTTGTATAAGGCCCAGTCTCGTTGAACCAATTCTTTGGCTAAGCCGACGATGCCGCCTTTGCCGAGCGCCGATAGCGGATGATGCTGAAGTCCGAGCTCATCTAACAGATCCAGGGCAAACTCCTTGTCACGACTGGTGATAATAATTTCGTGACCTTTCGCTTGGAGTAGCTTAATGGGATTACGAAAGAAATGGACATGAGCAGGATGGCCGATGTCGATAAGTACCTTCATTTATGGCGATCTCGGGTCTGAAAGATCAGGGTGGTGATTTGTTCGGAGACAAGGCCGATCAGAAAGATGACCACCGAGGTGGATATCAGTACAGCGCTCATATTGGTAAAGCGGCCATCTGTGATGAAGGTGTAAGTGTAGTGCAGCATACCGAGTAGAAAATGGATCATACTGATCGGTAGAAACAGCTTCAGCGGAGAGTACAAGGTCCCAACCTTGAAGATGATTAGAAAAAACCTGATGCCGTCTTTAACAAGGTTGATATGGCTTTTTCCTTCACGTTTTAGTACATCAATCGGCACGTAACAGACAGGATAGCCGGCGCGAAAAAAAGACATAGTGATGGTGGTTGGATAGGAAAAGCCATTTGGTAATAGGTGGAGGAACTCCCTGAATTTTTCTGCGCGTACAGCACGAAAACCAGATGTGAGATCTTTGACATTTTGGTTGACCATCCAGCTGGCCAGTTTGTTGTACAAGGCGTTGGCGGCAAGCCGGCCGACGTTAGCTTGTCCCGCAGCATCGCGAGCACCAACGACCATGTCATAACCATCATTCAGTTTTTCAAGAAGCGCAGGTATATCTTCGGGGCGATGTTGGCCGTCACTGTCCATGAATACGATGATGTCGCCATTGGCATGCCGGGCACCGGTTTTGATAGCGGCTCCGTTTCCCATGGAGTACGGGTGGGAGATTGCTGTGGCATTAAACGATTCGGCGATAGTCTTGCTTTTGTCGCTGGAACCATCGTCAATGACAAGAATTTCTGCATCAGGAAATAACCGGCTAAGCTTTGGGATTGTTGTGGTTAAGCCTGTCTCTTCATTTTTTGCTGGTAGAACAATGGTTAGTTTTGGCATATTAAATATCAGTTGTTCTAAATATTAGCATCCGGGGCACTACGCCCCTATTAGTAAATGGACAGAAGATAGATAGTATCGTTACTTTATAAGATTTGTTCAACATTCTGCTGCTGATTGACTAAGTCTTGTGCGATTATGGTTCGTAATTCGCTCGATTCTTTTCGTTTTACTTTATGCTTGAATGAGCCAGACAGGGATTTGTCTGCGTTATCAAGGACAATTAAGGCTTCTTCATATAGACCTAGCGTTGCGAGATAGCGGGCTAGTAGCATTCTGTTTTCGTGATTTAGTCTACTGTCGGGTAAAAGGGTTTGTATTGCGCTAGGAAGGTCTTTGTCTAATGCTCCATGGATCATTGCGCGTGAGGTAATTAGGCCTTGTTCGTGTTTGGCGTATCGGGGGTTTTTTTCAAATTCCTCGAGGACTGCAAAGAGATAGTCCGGAGTTAGGGCATCGCAGTCGCCGTCCAATGCCAACTCAACCAGCTCATACCACTTGAGAACTGATGCTAGGTCAAGTTTTGAACCGTTCATTAGTTCAAGAAATTCGCTTAGTTCCGGCAGCGGGAAGCGAGGCCCTATACATGCGTACTGGACTTCAGTTAACCAGACGGATGGTAGTTTAAACTGTTGCTTCATCTTTTGGGTTTCTTTGTACCCGGCATCCAACTGATTAGTTTTTGATAGTTCAGCGATCATTAAAGACCTGGCCCTGACTGAGTCAGGGTGTTCTTTGGATTGTACTAGAGCATATTCCAGGCGGTTACCCCAAAGCTCTGTTTGTTGGTAGGTAAGACCAGCGAGTAATACAGGGGGTAGGATAAGCAACGTTTTGTATACGTATTTTAGTGTTGTTGATTGGACATGTGCTGACAACCAATACAGAAGTGCCACCATACCAAGTATGATCCCGAACGAGGGTAGGTAGTTTCGGTGCTCAAAATAGAGTTCCAGCGGGATGAAGCTTGCTTCCATGCTGTGACCGAAGAGGAACCAAAGTGCGGCAAAGGCATATATGGGATATTTATTGCGTAAAATGAAAGCAGTGATAAATAGGCCTGAAGTTGCAGCAACGGTTGCTATGGAGGTGGGGGATAACCACGATTTAAGAGCGGGGTAGTGATCGTGATACAGGCCCAATTCCGATATGCGAGGGAAAAGGATTTGAGCGGCGTATTCCCAAAGAATTTTTGTTTGTGTGAGTACTCGCTCGTCCATTGAGAAATTTCTAAGTGTGTTGTAACTAGTGAAAAAGCCGTCAAGGCTTTTAAGCAAATAAGCCATGAATAAAATGATTGGGAGCGTGATAAATAAGTGCCGCCAATAAATAAATACTTTCGGTTTCTGTAGGTTATTAGTGGTGAATAGTGTGGCCTCTATGCAAAGGATGTAGAGTATTATCTGGAAGCCAGTTTCTTTGCTCAGCAATGCCAGTAAACCAAATAGGGCTATGCTTAAAGTTGTAAGTGTGTAACCCTCGCGAAGCCTGCTTTTCTCAATAAAAATTCTGCCATAGATGTAAGTGATGCACCCCATCAGCATAAAGGTGCTGGATAGTAATACCATTCGTTGAATAACATAAAGAACACTTGAGACTTGAATGGGGTGTAGTGCCCAGATAAGAGTTATTGATAGGCATATCAGGCTGAGGTTTGAGTTTGTCTTAATAGGAAGCCGGCTTATAACCAAATGGCTCAGCCAGAATATTAAAACAGCATTGATAGCATGAATTACTACGTTAACAAGTTTGAAATAATATGGATTTTCCCACTGAGCGTGTTGTAGCGCAAAGCTGAAAAAGGATATTGGGCGACCTGTTGGGCCAGTGCCGCCATCAAATACGGCATACCAGAATCCCCGCTGGTTTATCGTGTCATATAAAATTGGTAGGCTGCCAAAATCATCGAGCATAAATGGGCCGGATAGCCCGGGGAGGTAAAGTATGATGACGAAACAAAAAATCAGGAGGCTTGTGAGCGCCGCTCTGGTGGTCGAATGGCTCAAAAGGGTGTTGCCGGGCATGAGATAAGGTGTTTTGTAGAGGTTAAACAGAAAGTACCCGGCGCATACCGGGTACTTTCAGGTGTTGCACTTTGGTTAGCTGATTACTCTGCTTTGCAAGATTGTGGCAGATATTTTTCTGGTACAGGATCGGCGGCACCACCCTTACACACTGAATGGAGAGCACCATCGGCATCAGTTCGAAAGCTTAATGATACGGTTGTGTCGTTGATATTTGCGCCAATACCACCCTTCAAGGTCGCGGTAAAAAGGCCGGCGGCCCCTACGATAGTGCTGGTATATTTGCCTTCGATCACTTTTGCGCCTGCAAATGCAGTAAGTTCTGCGAGTGACGGGAGATTGCCTGTGTCGGTGTAGTAATGGCCTATGTCAGTCTTGAGGCCACCTAGCAGAGCTACGGGTTCGGTGATTTTTGCACGTGAGGTGTAATCCTGATAAGCCGGAATCGCAACCGCGGCCAAAATACCAATGATCGCGACTACGATCATCAATTCAATCAGTGTAAAACCTTGTTGTACTTTCTTCATGGTGTTTCTCCTGTATTCGCCTGAGTTTAGGTTAGTTTCTTGAGAACCTGGCTAAAACGTGTTCGTCGCTTAGGCATATCGGTCTGTTTGATTTCGACTTTAGTGCCGGGGCAAACATTTTGTCTCACGATAGTTAAAGCACTTCCTGTGCCAGTTTTTAGGAGAGGAGGCCGCGAGCGAGACTAGACCTGGTTCCATCCTTGGTAAAACGGGATTCTGTCACAAAATTGCGGCGTGAAAAAGGAATTTTAAGCATATGCTTAAGTTTTGAACTTGTTGTTTAGCCTGAGGCGGGGTGGAGGCGGTCAAAAAAGTGACAAAAATTGTCACTAGCTGACAAATATGGTCGATCGCTCAGTCCAGTCCCAGCTTTTTGAGCCGGTAGCGCAGCTGGCGAAAGCTGATCCCCAGCAATTTTGCCGCCGCGGTTTTATTGTATTTGCTTTGCTCCAATGCCTTTTGGATGGCATCTTTTTGCTGTTCATCTAAATAGGAGTCTAGGGGTTTCTCTGTTTGCGTGGTTGCTTGAGTCTCAGTCTCGCTGGGTAGCTGGAGGTCTTCCGGTTCTATTTGATTGTTTTCGCAGAGGGTGAGTGCCCGCTCAAGGATGTTCTCCAGTTCCCGCACATTGCCGGGAAAACTGTAGCGCTGCAGGGATGAAAGTGCAGTGTCTGAAAGCGTGGGTGCTTCCAGCTGCATCTGTTGGCTGATCTTGTTGAGAAAATGCCCCGCCAATAGCGGGATGTCTTCACGACGTTCTTTGAGGCTGGGTACGTTGAGTTCGATGACGTTGATTCTATAAAATAGGTCTTGGCGGAATTCGTTGTCAGCGACCAGTATGGCGAGATCTTTGTGGGTCGCGCTGAGGATGCGTACGTCGATCCCGATCTCCTGCGCTGCACCAATGGGTCGGACCGATTTTTCTTGAATGGCCCGGAGCAGTTTGACCTGCATGTGCAGCGGTAGGTCAGCTACTTCATCCAAAAACAGGGTACCGCCATCGGCGGCCTGAAACAGGCCGATCTTGTCGCTGTCGGCACCGGTGAAGCTGCCCTTTTTGTGACCAAAGAATTCGCTTTCCATCAGGTTTTCCGGGATGGCGCCGCAGTTAACGGGAATAAACGGCGATTCGGCGCGTGGACCTTTATCGTGGATCAGGCGGGCGACCATCTCTTTGCCGCTGCCCGAGGCGCCGCTGATATACACCGGGGCCTGGCTGCGGGCCAGCTTGGTGATCTTGTTGCGGATCTTGCGCATCACCTCGGAATCTCCCAGCAATGTGTCGCGACTGCGGCGCTCTCGAGTGGCCTTGTCTTTGGGTTTGACCTTGAGTGCAGTGCTGACCAGCTTGCGCAATACCAGTAGGTCGACCGGTTTGGAGACAAAGTCAAAGGCACCGGATTTCAAGGCGGTGATGGCGGCTTCCATGTTGCCATGGGCTGTGATCATGGCGACGGGGGTTTGGGGGTAGTCAGCAGCGATGTGTGTGATCAGATCCAGGCCGTTGCCATCGGGCAGCTTCATGTCGGTGAGGCATAGATCATAGTCGCTGCAGGCCAGGCGTTTGCGGGCCTCGGCCAGGTTGCTTGCGGTATGGGTGATGATGTCCATGCGGCTGAGGGTGATCTCGACCAGTTCGAGAATGTCCGGTTCGTCATCGACGATCAGGGCAATGGATTGTTTCTTCACGAATTGGTTCTCCTGCGGCGCGGATCGGCAAAGCTTAGGCGAAAACAGCTGCCGCCCGTATCTGCGCGATGATAGCTGAGGTGGGCGTGGTTGTTTTCACACAGCTCATTGGCAATGTAGAGGCCTAGGCCGCTGCCTTTTGTTGCGGTAGTGAAAAAGGGTTCGAACAGGTGTTCGATGCAATTTTGCTCAACGCCGGGGCCATAGTCAATCACATCCAGGTAGGGGGTGGGTGTGTCGGCATGCAGCGCGATTTGTATATCAGGTTTGTGACTGTGTTGCAGGCTGTAGCGCATCCCATTTTGGCAGAGGTTCCACAACACCTGGTGCAGTTGGGTCGCGTCAAATTCGGTATTGGTTGGTTCGCTGGGGTGGCTGAATTGCACCTGTTCAGCATTCACGTTGTTGCTGCGGCAGAATTCTTCGATAAACCCAGCGAGCCAGTCTTGTAGTTGGATATCCTCGAGGATGGCTCGGTCTCTGCGGCCGAGTTGCAAGACGTTTTCGATGATCTGGTTCATGCGCTTGGTGTTTGTCTTGATGATCTCGGTTAGGCGCAGGTCGTGCTTGTCCAGGTTGGGCGATTCCGCCAGCAGCTGGCCGGCATGACTAATGGCGCCTAAGGGATTGCGTATTTCATGGGCAATGCTGCCGGATAGGCGGCCAAGCGAGGCAAGTTTTAGCTGCTGTGCCTGGTGGGTGAGTTCCGATGTGTCCGAAAGAAATATTAGTGTAGCCCCAGCCTCGCTGAGCTTGGCGAAGCGCGGTTGAAATTCGGTACCACTGCTTGGCGATGAAAACTGTTCCGGTTGGTAATTTGGGTCTGCCAGCCAGCGTTGGTACTGCTCGGCCAAGCTTTCGGAGACTTGGCTGAGCGGCAGGCGCTTTGAGCTCTCGGGTGGGTCCAGGGCCTGGCGGGCGGATTCGTTGATCTGCCATATCTTGGCGTCCTGATCGATGACGGCAACCCCA
>CAMYNQ010000074.1 GCA_947259785.1 uncultured Chromatiaceae bacterium
TTGTTGCTGGGCGTTGGTGGGGTGAGGCTGAGCACGGCAAGGCATTGCTGTCGGTCGAAGCGGGCTTGGCCAAGGAGTTGGGTTTGGGTTTGGGCGATAGTCTTACCTATTCCGCGGCCGGGCAGCGCCTAACGGCTGAAATTTCGAGCCTGCGCAGTGTCAATTGGGATAGTTTCAACGCCAATTTTTTTGTTTTGGCGCCGCCGCAGTTGCTGGGGGAATTTCCGGTCAGTTATATCACGGCCTTTTATTTATCTGAGGCGGAACATGCAGTGCTGAATCGTCTGCTGCAGCAGTTTCCTAATATCACTGTATTCGATGTAGCAGGTATTTTGGCCCAGGTGCGGGCCATCATTGAACGTGTCTCTCTGGCGGTTGAGTACGTTTTTTTATTTACCCTGTTAGCAGGTTTGATGGTGATGTTTGCCGCGATTCACGCCACCCTGGATGAACGCATTAGAGAAGCGGCTATTTTGCGAACCCTTGGCGCCCGCCGAGGCCAGCTGCTTAGCAGTATCATGCTTGAATACGCCGGTCTTGGTTTGTTATCCGGGTTGGTGGCAGCCTCTGTGGCGGGGGTTGTGGGAATGGTTGTCGCAGGGCGTATATTTGATCTCGAATATGTCCCCGGATTAACCCTGTGGCTTGCCGGTAGCCTGATCGGCGCAGTCGGTGTGGGCCTTGCCGGCACCCTGGGGACGCGTTTTGTCATTAATCAGCCGCCGCTAAAAACGTTAAGGCAGTACTGAGTTTTAAATATACAGCTTGTATTTCCTGACTATTGTTCTATGTTTTTCATGGGTGCTGGATTGTTTTTCCCATAAGTGAAGTGTGTTTATTAACCATTAATCTTTTAGGAGAAGAATATGACGCAAAAAAGCTCGGGTGATACAGATACGATCGTTGTTCTAGGTGCTGCCTGCCTGGTTTCCATTGTGGGGGTGTTTGCATCGATCCTATTTTGACAAACCTCCAGATTAGACCTTGATATGGGCCGCATGATGCGGCCCTTTTTTGTCGGGCTATTTTATTCCTGTTGCCAGCAGGTATTCATGCGGGATTATCAGGCCGTTGCTGGTCTGAAAGTCACTGGCAAAACGCGCTACTTCATTGCGAACATTCTCGCGTTCCCCTTGTGGCAGGGCATCGAACTGTTGTTTCATGATGTCCGAGGCCTCGATGAGATCCCAATATTCTGTAAATGACTGAAACTGGTAGTTGAACAGTTTGCGTTCGGTTTTGAAGTTTTCGAAGCCAGCCTGTTGCAGTAGAGCTTCCAGTACACCGGCTTTACCCAGCGAGGTGACCTTGGCAAGGGCAGGGTGATCCTGTTCTTCAAGGCGTTCCTTGAATACCTGATAGGCCCAATGCATTGTGGTCATGGTTTCTGCTGTGCTCCACACCGCCAGAGCAAACTGACCACCAGGTTTAAGTACACGAAACATCTCTTTGGCACCCTGAAGCGGGTCTTCAAATAGCATGAGACCAAATCGGCAGATGGCCTTGTCGAAGCTGGCATCATCAAATTCAAGCTGCTCGGCAGCCATACAGGTAAATTCCAGGTTGTCGAGATGCGCGGCCTTAAGCTTGTTTTGCGCCGCCCTGACCATCCCAGCGGCGGCATCTGTGCCGATGACCTGGGCGTGGGGGTTGCGTTTTGCCAGGCTTAGGGCCGGTTCACCGGTGCCAGAGGCAAGGTCGATGATTTTGTCGCCAGGATTGACTTCCAGTGCCGTCAGCAATGCTTCGCCGACGGGGGCAATGTGGGGTAGGAATAGATCAAACTTCTCTGCCAGCTTGTCCCAATCGGGTTGGTTTTGGTTTGTCATCGACTGTGTTCCTGGACGTTAATTGAGTGTATCGAGCATATCATAGGGTTATTTGGCTGGTCTGGCGGGCGTTTTTTGCTTAATTGCCTTGAGCGTATGCCGGCTAGTTGTTATTTTGGTTGCAAAATTGTGCTGGAGCGAAGATGCGAAGTCTAATTCTAAGTTTAATCTGTTTTATTTCATTTGCGGCCTATGCGGCTGATTCTGATCAGCAAACTGCGCTGGTTGATGCGGGTGCTGGGACCATTACTATCAAGTCGGTGATGGGCACTAGTTTGCAAGGCTATGTTGCTGGGCCCGAAGATGCTGCGATTGGAATTTTGATCCTGCATGACCGCTGGGGGATTAATGGCTCAATTCGCCAGTGGGTCGACCGGTTTGCTGCAAAGGGCTACCGTGCCTTGGCCATTGATGTATTCGATGGTCGTATTTCAAAGCAGATGGAGTTGGCAACAGAAATTATGAACGCCACTGACCCAGAGTGGGCCAAAGCTGATGCTATCGCAGGGTTGAAATATTTAAAAAGAGACGGGCGTAAGATTGTAACGCTGGGTGCTGGTTTTGGTGGTTGGCAATCTTTCCAGGCAGCGCTTGCAGCGCCTGAAGAGGTGGCAGGTACGGTAGTGCTTTACGGTAAAATTGAGGCTGATGTGGCGCAGATGCGTAGCTTGAAAGCACCGTTACTGACTATTTTTGCCCGGAACGATGAGTCGATTACGCCGAGCATGATCGAGGAGTATCGTTTATTGGTGAAGAAGACTTTGATCATCTACAAGAGCTATAGCTTTTCGGCTGGGCACGGTTTTATGGACTCAGCGTACCCGACCTATGATGAATCTTTGGCTAGGGACGCCTGGGAACAGGTGGATGGTTTTCTGGCTGACTTCGTCGAGGCTGGTTAGACGTCAGAACAGTTTCGCCGTGATACATGGAAGCTATGTGAATAGCGAGCGGTGTATCACAAGCCCTCGGTAGGGGCCAGAGAGACGTGACCAGCTTTCGAAGAAAGTGGATAGTCGCTACTAGCCCCGTCAGTCATTTGAGAACCGAAGCGATAGCGTAGGTTTTGATCCCGGCCGAGGCCTAGATGAGTTGTCGAAGAACGCAGTGGAGTTGGCCCATGGACGGGACAACTCTTTAACGAGTACTGATGACTCACTTGACTATTCCTGCTTCAGGTGTATCTGGCTAGGGTGGGGCCACTAACTTCTTATAGGTTTCTATCAAAGTTTGCCCACAGGTTGCGCCTAGGTGTGCTCGTTTAGGGGGTTGGGTAAGGGCGGTTGTGTTCTTCGAGCAGTTGCAGTTTTAAGTTCGACAAAGGCCGTGGATTTTATTTCCTGCAAAAAAACATGGGTTTTGCGCCTCCAGGCTCAATTATGACGTAATTTTGGGGTTTTCTTAAAGTTTTAAGCATACCTTTGGCTGGATTTTTATATGTCACGGCTGTGATTCTTGAGAGATATTCTGGTGTGTATGTAGCTTCGGGTTAGGCTGGCAAGCTCAGCTTGTATGGGATGTATTCAGTTTTAACGGGACTCGTTTTGAAGTTTGCGATGCTGCCTCAGATAATAAAACTCTGCTATACTCGCCGGCTTAGTCTAAGAGCTTGACTAAGTTACGAATTCTCATGTAGTTTTTGGGCTCTTTGCGATTTAAAATACTGGAAATAGAGCGACTGCCCGTTAAACGGGCTTTTTCTCTTTTTAGGAAAGGTTTTTAGGAGAGAATCAAGGTGGAATTAACTGGTGCCGAAATCTTAATCCGCTGTCTTGAGGATGAAGGTGTCGAATATCTGTTTGGCTACCCCGGTGGGGCAGTGCTGCATATTTATGATGCAATTTATAAACAGGACAAGGTTGAGCATATTCTGGTGCGTCATGAGCAAGCTGCAACACATGCGGCTGACGGTTATGCCCGTTCATCTGGCAAGCCCGGTGTAGTCCTTGTGACCTCAGGCCCGGGGGCAACCAATGCCATCACGGGTATTGCCACGGCCTATATGGATTCCATCCCCATGGTTGTCTTCACCGGCCAGGTGCCTACCAGCTTGATTGGTAATGATGCCTTCCAGGAAGTTGATTCCGTTGGTATTACCCGCCCATGTGTTAAACACAACTTTTTGGTTAAAGATGTAAACGAATTGGCTGAGACGGTCAAGAAAGCCTTCTATGTTGCCACTACTGGCCGCCCTGGCCCGGTTGTGGTTGATATCCCAAAAGACATTACTGCTGAAAGGTGTGAATACCACTACCCCAAACGTATCAAAATACGCTCTTACAATCCGGTGGTGAAAGGTAATAAGCGTCAAATCATCAAGGCCGTTGATTTGATGCTATCTGCAAAAAGGCCGATGGTCTATACCGGTGGCGGTGTTATTTTGGATCGAGCAGCTAAACCGCTGACCGACATGGTCAAAAAACTGGGCTTTCCGATTACCAATACCTTGATGGGGCTGGGTGCCTATCCGGCAACCGACAAGCAATTCCTCGGCATGCTCGGTATGCATGGTACCTATGAAGCCAATATGGCCATGCATAACTGTGATGTACTGATTGCTATAGGTGCCCGTTTTGATGACCGGGTTACCGGCAATATTGAGAAGTTCTGTCCGACGGCCAAAATCATTCATATTGATATTGATCCAGCGTCCATTTCAAAAAATGTCATGGTTGACGTGCCGATTGTTGGCGGCGTTAATAATGTATTGAAAGAGATGATGGCGCTGCTAGCTGAGTCTAAACAGGCGCCTGACAAAGAGGCGTTGACTGAATGGTGGGAGCAGATTCAAGAATGGCGTTCGGTTGATTGCCTTAAGTACGACATGGATTCTGGCCTTATAAAACCTCAATATGTGATTGAGACGCTTTATAACGTCACCAAGGGTGATGCTTTCGTCACTTCAGACGTGGGTCAACATCAGATGTGGGCGGCTCAGTTCTACAAATTTGATAAACCTTATCGCTGGATCAATTCTGGTGGTCTGGGCACCATGGGTTTTGGCTTACCTGCGGCGATGGGGGCTCAGCTTGCCAACCCTAGGGCGACAGTTGCCTGTGTTACCGGTGAAGGCAGTATTCAGATGAATATTCAGGAGCTTTCCACCTGTTTGCAATATGGACTGCCAATCAAGATTGTTTGCCTAAACAACCGTACACTAGGAATGGTGCGTCAGTGGCAGGAGTTTTTCTATCAGGGCCGTTATTCCATGTCTTACATGGAAGCAATTCCTGACTTCGTTAAACTGGCGGAGTCTTATGGGCATATTGGTATTCGTGTCGAGAAGCCTGAGGATTTGGTTCCTGCCATGGAAGATGCGATGGGTAAATATAAAAAACGTTTGGTCTTTTTGGATGTTGTTACTGATCAAACTGAAAACGTCTATCCAATGATTCAAGCCGGTGCTGGTTTGAACGAAATGATTTTGGTGTAAGTTGATGCGTCATATAATTTCTATTTTGATGGAAAATGAAGCAGGTGCTCTGTCGCGTATTGCTGGCTTGTTTTCTGCCCGTGGCTATAATATTGAATCTCTAACGGTTGCGCCAACAGAAGACCCCTCACTTTCACGCATGACACTGGTAACGCGTGGTTCGGACCAAATTATTGAACAGATCATCAAGCAATTGAATAAATTGATCGATGTGGTCAAGTTGATTGATTTGACCGAAGGCCCGCACATAGAGCGTGAAATGATGCTTGTCAAAGTTAAGGCGGCTGCAGCTAGTGAGGCTCGCAATGAGATTAGTCGCCTGGCAGGAATCTTTCGCGGCAATATCATCGACGTGACAAGCAATAGCTATACCATTGAATTGACAGGAACCGGCGATAAGCTGGATGCGTTTATTCAAGCGGTTGGCCAGGGAGAAATCATAGAGACAGTGCGCTCTGGCGTGTCAGGAATTTCAAGAGGCGATAAGAGTCTGTCTCTGTAACGAATTTTTAGTTCACAAAGTTAAGTGTAAAAAGGAAACAATAAATGAATATTTATTACGATAAAGACTGTGATCTGTCCATCATAAAGGGCATGAAAGTTACAGTCATTGGTTATGGTTCACAGGGCCATGCTCACGCCAATAACCTGAAAGACTCTGGCGTAGACGTTACTGTCGCCCTGCGCGAAGGTTCTACCTCTGCGGCCAAGGCAGAAGCGTCTGGTCTGAAAGTAACAAATACTGTTGACGCTGTTAAGGGTGCAGACCTTATTATGGTGCTGACGCCTGATGAGTTCCAGGCCCAGCTGTATAAAGAAGAGATCGAACCAAACCTGAAGCAAGGAGCTGTTCTGGCTTTTGCTCATGGTTTTTCAATCATCTATAACCAGGTTATTCCTCGTCAAGACCTGGATGTCATTATGATTGCTCCTAAGGCGCCAGGCCACACTGTTCGTAACGAATTCGTTAAAGGCGGCGGTATTCCAGATCTGATCGCTGTTCAGCAAGATGCCTCAGGTAAAGCAAAAGATATTGCCCTGTCTTATGCTTGCGGCGTTGGTGGTGGTCGTACTGGTATTATCGAAACAACTTTCCGAGATGAATGTGAGACTGATCTGTTCGGTGAACAGGCTGTGTTGTGTGGTGGCGCTGTTGAGCTGGTTAAAGCTGGTTTTGAAACCCTCACTGAAGCAGGCTACGCTCCTGAAATGGCTTACTTTGAGTGTCTGCATGAACTGAAGCTGATCGTTGATCTAATGTATGAGGGCGGTATTGCCAATATGAACTACTCTATCTCTAATAATGCAGAGTATGGTGAATATGTGACTGGTCCTCGCGTCATTAACGAAGAGTCCCGCTGGGCTATGCGTGAAGCGTTGAAGAACATCCAGGAAGGTAAATACGCCAAGCAGTTCATCCAGGAAGGTCAGGCTGGCTACCCTGAAATGACGGCCATGCGTCGCCTTAATGCTGAGCATCCTATTGAAAAGACCGGCGCTAAGCTGCGTGAAATGATGCCTTGGATTCAGAAGATTGTAGACAAGAGCAAGAACTAACAATAGTTTAGTTCTGCTTGAAGACAGGGATTGGTGCTTAGGCCCAATCCCTGTTTTGTATTTACAGTTATAAAATGTAACATTCTATATTTTGTTTTGGTGTAATGGAGTAGGCTAGCGTCGATTATGGAAGAGGAAAAGAAAAGTCGTCGTGGAATTTATCTTCTGCCAAACCTGTTTACCACGGCAGGTTTGTTTGGCGGTTTTTTTGCCATTATTGCCGCCATGAGTGGTCGCTTTGAGGCGGCTGCAATCGCCGTATTTATCGCCATGTTTATGGATGGGTTGGATGGTCGTATCGCCCGTATGACCAATACCCAGAGTGATTTTGGTAAGGAATATGACAGCTTGGCGGATATGGTCTCCTTTGGTCTGGCGCCGGCCTTAGTCATTTATCAATGGGCATTGGTGCCACTGGGTAAGGTAGGTTTCGCCGCAGCTTTTATCTATGCCGCGGGTGCTGCCTTGCGTCTGGCGCGTTTCAATACTCAGGTAGGAATTGCTGACAAACGTTATTTCCAAGGTTTGGCTAGTCCGGCGGCTGCGGCGCTAATTGTTGGTTTTGTCTGGTGGGGCGATGATGCTGCATGGGTTCGCGAGGATTTTGCTTGGGTGGCTGCCATCCTGACCTTAGCTGCTGGCCTGCTAATGGTCAGCAACGTGCGTTATAACAGTTTTAAGGATCAAGATCTAAAGGGTAAGGTGCCGTTCTTTAGGATTCTTTTGGTGGTGGTTATCTTTGGTCTGGTGGCAATGGACCCTCCAATTATGTTGTTTTTGATTGCGCTGGCTTATGCGGTCTCGGGTATAGTTTTAACCTTGGTGCAGTTGCGCCAGCATCGTGCAGATCGCAAAACACCATCTGATTAATGCTTGAAATAACTAAGTAGTGCATATATAGTTTTCATACGACGACATGGAATCATGATGAAAAACTGCTTATCACAATTCAAACTTCATTCTCTAACCGGTAGCGATGTCCTATTGCTGCTAGGCCTACGTCTACTGCCTTCGGGCATATAAATAATTTGGCCATATCCGGCCACCCTAAAAAACCGAATTTTTTAAACGCGTAGTCAAGGCTGCCGTTTACTGCTGATATGGCCCTGCTGTAATATCAGCATCAGGATTGGAGTAAGAATCATGAGTGACAAATTAATAATTTTTGATACCACCTTGCGTGATGGCGAACAGAGCCCCGGTGCATCCATGACCAAGGACGAGAAGGTTCGCATTGCCAAGTTGTTGGAAAAGATGCGTGTTGACGTTATCGAAGCCGGTTTCCCGATTGCCAGTCAAGGGGACTTTGAATCAGTGCAGGCGGTTGCCAATGCAGTTAAGGACAGCACTATTTGTGGGTTGTCACGTGCGCTCGATAAGGATATAGATCGTGTCGGTGAAGCACTCAAAGGTGCCAACTCAGCACGTATTCACACCTTTATAGCCACTTCCCCAATTCATATGGAGATGAAGCTGCGCATGTCGCCTGATCAGGTGGTGGAGCAGGCCGTGAAGGCGGTTAAACGCGCTCGACAACACACCGACAATGTTGAGTTTTCACCGGAAGATGCGGGTCGTTCAGAGTTGGACTTCTTGTGTCGTGTTATTGAAGCTGTGATTGATGCTGGTGCGACGACCATTAATATTCCTGACACCGTTGGTTATAACGTGCCAGACCAGTTTGGTGGTTTGATCAAAAACCTGATTGAGCGAATTCCAAATTCTGACAAGGCGGTCTTCTCGGTCCATTGTCATAACGACTTGGGCTTGGCCGTAGCCAACTCCTTGTCGGCAGTGATGAATGGTGCGCGCCAGGTTGAATGTACGATAAACGGTTTGGGTGAGCGCGCCGGCAATGCCTCACTGGAAGAGATCGTAATGGCCGTGCGTACACGCCAGGATATTTTTGGTTGTGATACTGGTTTGGATACAACACAGATTGTTCCTGCCAGCCGTCTCGTTTCCGGGATTACCGGTTTTCCGGTGCAGCCTAACAAGGCCATTGTTGGTGCCAACGCCTTTGCCCATGAGTCAGGTATCCATCAGGACGGTGTGCTCAAAAATCGTGAGACGTATGAGATTATGTGTGCCGAAGATGTGGGTTGGAGTACCAACCGCATGGTATTGGGTAAACATTCAGGTCGTAACGCTTTTCGTACCCGTTTGAATGAGTTGGGCATTAGCTTCGAGGCGGAAGAAGAACTCAATGATGCCTTCAAGCGCTTTAAAGATTTAGCCGACAAGAAACATGAGATTTATGATGATGACTTGCAAGCCCTGGTGACAGATGCAAGTGTTGAGGCTGAGAATGAGCACGTTAAGCTTGTTGCCTTGAAAGTCTGCTCTGAAACAGGTGAAAGGCCGGATGCCAGCATTACCTTGAGTGTTGATAGCGAAGAAAGGCAGGCGCATTCAGAAGGTAGTGGTCCTGTGGATGCTGCATTTAAGGCGATTGAATCAATCGTTAACAGTGGTTCTGATCTGCAGCTTTATTCGGTCAATAATGTCACCAACGGTACTGACTCACAGGGTGAAGTGACTGTGCGGCTGGAAAAAGGCGGGCGGATCATCAACGGCCAGGGCGCTGATACCGATATCGTTATTGCCTCGGCCAAGGCCTACATTAATGCTGTAAATAAAATTATGGCGGTTGATGATAGAGCGCACCCGCAGCTATAGGTTTGAAAAGAGTGGGGCAGGCGCAGACAGAGCAGCAACGTCGCCAGTATCTGGAGGCGATGGGTATTCAATCCTGGTCGCTTCGCCAATCTCAATCGGCTGATGAAACACTGACGTCAACAGAAACCGTTGTCTCGCCAACTATCCAGGCTGAGTCAGCAGCCCCGGTTGCAGAAAAAGGTATCGAGTTACCTGCCGTTGTCACTGATTGGGCTGGCCTGCAGGCAGAGGTCAGCGTTTGTAGTCGTTGTGAATTAAGTCAGCATCGTCAGCAAACGGTTTTTGGTAGCGGCAACCGCAATGCTGACTGGTTGATAATCGGTGAGGCCCCAGGGGCTGAAGAAGATGCCCAGGGTGAGCCCTTCGTCGGCCCGTCGGGCAAACTTTTAAATCAGATGTTGTTGGCGATTGGACTGAAACGTGAAGACGTTTACATCGCCAATATTGTCAAATGCCGACCAGCCGATGACCGTGACCCACGAGTGGCAGAGGCTGCTGCCTGTGAGATCTATCTCAAACAACAGATAGCTCTGATCCAGCCTAAGCTTATATTCGCCGTTGGTCGCATTGCAGCCCAAAACCTGCTGAAGTCAGATCAAAAGGTTGGCGACATGCGTGGTCAGAGATTTGAATATGGCGAAACTAAAATACCACTGGTCGTCAGTTATCACCCAGCCTATCTGTTGCGTATGCCGTCAGCAAAACGCAAGGCATGGCAAGACCTGTTGTTAGCGCGACAGATTCTCAATAACGAATAACTCGATGTTTGTAGAACCCTACCAGCTGCGCCTCATGACTGAGGCAGATATTCAGTCTGTCATGGCGATCGAGAAGCGCGCATATCCTTTTCCTTGGACTGAAGGTAATTTACGCGATTGTCTGAAAAGTAAATATTACGCCTGTGTGCTAGAAGAGGGCACTCATATGGTTGGCTATGCATTGATGTCCATGGCGGCAGGTGAGGCGCATGTATTGAATATTTGTATTCATCCTGATCAGCAGGGCAAGGGCCTGGGCAGGTCGCTATTGCATTCACTTGAGCAGACGGCTAGGGTGAATAATGTCGAAATGCTGCTGCTTGAAGTGCGTGCCTCAAACAGGCGCGCTATCAAACTATATGAGTCCATGGGATTTAATGAGCTGGGCTGTCGTGAAGATTATTATCCGAATCACAAAGGCCGTGAAGATGCGTTGGTATTGGCGCAGCAACTAACCTAGAAAAGCGGTTACTATTTTGGCTATGCTTGTTGTGATAACTAATAAACGACAAGGGGGGTTGTCATGGCAAGTAACTATCTTTGGTTATTGGATAATGGTCACGGTGGCATCATTGACGGGCTTTATCAGACAGAAGGCAAACGCAGTCGACGCTGGGATGATGGTTCGATCCTCTATGAAGGTGAGTTTAACCGCGCTATTGTCAATCGCCTGATTGAGGTACTTACTGCCGAGCGCATCAATTATGTCAATATTGTGCCTGAGCTTGAGGATATTTCCCTTAACGAACGTGTCAAACGCGCTAATAGCTATCACAACCAGAGTAGCTGTATTTATATTTCCATTCACGCCAATGCCGGAGGCGGTAAAGGCTACGAGGTTTATACCTCACCTGGCACTACCAACTCGGATAAAGTTGCTACTATTTTGTTTCAGGAATTCAAGAAGGAGTTTCCACGTATCAAGATGCGTTCTGATATTTCAGATGGTGATGTGGATAAAGAGGCCAACTTCTATGTACTGAAAAACACTAAGATGCCTGCCGCACTGACAGAAAATTTTTTCATGGATAATAAACATGAGTGTAAAAAATACTTAATGACGAAAGAGGGGCGTGACCGGATTGCGCAGGCCCATTTTGCTGCGATATTAAATATTGAAAAAAATGGCCTTAACTAACAGGGCGTTCTGTTAATCTTTGTAGGTTCTAATTATTAAGTGTTAAATAAATGACCGACTTTAGCCTGCTCGATTTTGTTCCCGCCATCGTTACCATAATCCTGGTGGTGGGCGGAGTCATGACCAGTAATCTCTTTTTGGTACGTCATTACCAGGCAGAACCAAAATATCGTTATCGCCTTTATCTGATCAAACTGGCCATTGCCTTTGTCGGCATTCTGTTAGTAATTGTGGTACTGCCGTTCAGTGAATCGACTCGAGGCCAGCTGCTGAGTCTGATCGGGATTGTCTTGTCAGCCACTATCGCCTTGTCCTCAACTACCTTTGTCGGTAATGCCATGGCCGGGATCATGCTGCGTAGTCTGCGAAGTTTCAAGATTGGCGACTTTATTCGTATAGGCGAAAATTTCGGCAGGGTATCTGAAATGGGCTTCTTGCATGTAGAAATACAAACGACAGACCGTGACCTGATGACCCTGCCTAATCTCTTTGTGGTGACACAGCCCACCAAGGTGATTCATGCCACAGGCACAATTATTTCGGCGGAGGTAACACTTGGTTATGATGTCTCACGTCGAGATGTCGAGCGGGCATTGCTTGAGGCAGCACAGGAGACGGGGTTGACCGATCCATTCGTATTGATAACCAAACTGGGGGACTACTCAGTTGCCTACCAGGTTAGTGGTCTGTTAAGTGAGGTTAAACAATTACTTTCCTTTCGCTCTACTCTGCATAAAAGAATGCTCGACCACCTGCATCATAGTGGGATTGAGATTGTTTCTCCCAGTTTTATGAATACACGTGCCTATCCAGTTGAAAAACAGTTTATACCCGAACATAGCTTGGATGAGCATGTTGAGACAGCAGCGGGTAAGGCAGAAGAGGTGGTGTTTGATATTGCCGAGGATGCCGCTTCGCTGGAAGAGGCGCGTGAAGCATATAAAAAGCTGCTGGCCCAAATTCAGGATTTGGACAAACAGCTGGAAGTGATCACTGAGGACCTGCAACGTAAAGAATTTGCCAAGGAACTGGAGCGACTCAAGCGCCGTAGTGAGCGGATGCAGGTTGCGATAGAAAAGCGGGAAGAAGCTGGCAGAGCCATAACGCACAATGCATGAGCGATATTTTTCTGCCAGTTAGGTACTCATCTTAATCAGTAAAGGCCTGTTGTAAAAAAATCTGCATATCGCGCCATGAATCCTCATCTGCTTGCTTATTATATTTAAGTGGCAGATCAAATTTTTCACCAAACTTATCAGCAGTTGGGTTGGTAAAGCTGTGTACCGCGCCGCCATAGGCAGTAAAGCGATAATCAACCCCGGCCTGATTCATTTCGTCCATAAAACCAGTAATCTGTTCCGGCTTTACAAACGGGTCAGCTGCGCCATGGGCCACCATCACTTTGGCTTTAACTGTGTCAGCTTGGGCAGGCTTTGCAGTGCCCAGGCTACCGTGAAAGCTCACTACTGCATCCAGATCGAGTCCCTCGCGTGCCATTTGCAATACCACGGCGCCACCAAAGCAATAACCGATGGCGGCGATGTCTGAGTTGTCGGTCGCCTTGTGTGCTTTCAGTACCGCCATGGCTGCCTCAAAGCGCGCTTTTCCTACCGACATGTTGTTGGCAATCTCTGAGGAAAATTTTTGCGCATCTTCAGGGTGGGCCGCCTGTTTGCCATCGCCGTACATATCCACTGCCAGGGCGACATAACCCAATTTGGCCAGTTTGCGTGCCCGTTCGCGGGCATATTCATTGTGCCCCCACCACTCATGCACCACTAGCACACCGGGGCGTTTGTCCTTGGTTGTAGAGTCGTAGGCCAAATAGCCCTTCAACGTTGTGCCATCAGATTGGTAATTAATCTCTTCAGCGATCACCTTGGCCTGTGCTGATGAGACTAGTCCAAAGCATAGCAGGCCACATTGCAGCAAATGTCTCATTCGTTCTCCCTCCTTGGTTAATTGAATCTGTAGTATGGCTGCAAACATGGATGTTGGCGAGATTGATACGACGGTTGCCAGTGACGGTCATCATCTTTCTGCGAGAATCTTATTTGAAACTTATTTCATATAAAACAGTTAGATAGGGAGAAAGATTAGGTTTGTTAAGAGAAATTATCTGGTGAGGCTCTATTTGTCTGTTTTTTCGAGAATTTTAGGGTAAAATAGCGGCCATTTTTAAGCTGTCTGGTTTCGCGCCGGGCCAAATGGTTTTTTTATATCAACTTTAGAGTAGAAACATGACTGATCTGACTAAGTACAGAAACATCGGTATTTTCGCTCACGTAGATGCGGGTAAGACCACAACTACCGAGCGTATCCTTAAGCTCACCGGTAAGATTCATAAACTGGGCGAAGTGCATGATGGCGCAGCCACCACTGACTTCATGGAGCAGGAGCAGGAGCGTGGTATTACTATCCAGTCTGCTGCCACTACCTGTTTTTGGGATGATCATCGTTTCAACATCATCGATACCCCTGGACACGTTGACTTTACTATCGAGGTTTATCGTTCATTGAAGGTACTTGATGGCGGTGTAGGTGTTTTCTGTGGTTCCGGTGGTGTAGAGCCTCAGTCAGAAACCAATTGGCGTTATGCCAATGAATCAGAAGTTGCCCGTGTGATCTACGTCAACAAGCTTGACCGTATGGGTGCAGACTTTTACCGCGTAGTTGATCAGGTTAGAAACGTACTCGGCGCCAATGCCTTGATTATGACTCTGCCTATTGGTATCGAAGATGATTTCAAGGGCATTATTGACCTGATGGAAATGAAAGCCTGGATCTGGGATGAGTCTGGCGATCCAATGAAATACGAAATCGTAGATATTCCCGCTGAGTATCAAGACAAAGCAGATGAATATCATGAAATGATGGTTGAAACTGCGCTTGAGCAAGACGACGATCTGATGGAAGCCTACCTCGAAGGCGAGCAGCCTTCAGTAGAAGACCTGAAGCGTTGCATCCGTAAAGGTACGATTGCTCTGGACTTCTTTCCAACATACTGTGGTTCTGCGTTTAAGAA
>CAMYNQ010000075.1 GCA_947259785.1 uncultured Chromatiaceae bacterium
CAATAATGTCTTGGTGTTTGTCAATCACCCGGGGCCAAAAGGTTCTGGGTGTTTTTCTTGCTGGCGTGGTTCTGTTTGGCTTGAGTGGTTGCGCCACGGCGCCGCGGGTTAGCTCGATGCCACAATTTGATTGGCCTGAACGCCAGCAGCAGTTGGCGCAATTGCAGCGTTGGTCATTCAGTGGTCGGTTGGCCATCAAGGATGCGAATAACGAAAGCTGGAGTGCTGCGCTGCGCTGGCAACAGGATGGTGACAGTTATGATATTCAGTTGTCAGGCGCCTTTGGGCAGGGGGCGGCACGGCTGTTTGGACATGATGGTTACGCAGTCATTGAAATGGCCGAGCATTCAGCCCTGACGGCAGATTCGGCTGAGGCCTTGATGCAGCAGCAGCTGGGTTGGCACATGCCGGTGCAAGGGCTTAAGTTTTGGTTGCTGGGAATGCTAGTGCCGAATTCAGTTGGTCAGCACGCGTTCAATGAGGTTGGTCGTCTAGAATCTCTGCAACAGTCCGGCTGGCAGGTGCGTTATCGGGATTATCTTGATGTCGACGGGCTTGAACTGCCGCGCAAGCTGGAGTTGGAAAATCCACGGCTGCGGGCTAGGTTGGTGATCGATAGCTGGCAGTTGCCTGCATCAGAGCTAGAGGCGGAGGTTTAATGTCGACAAAGCCGTGGCCCGCGCCGGCCAAGATCAATCTGTTTTTGCATATCACGGGCCGACGTGCCGATGGTTACCATTTGCTGCAGACAGTGTTTCAGTTTGTCGATTGCTGTGACGAGCTCGATTTTGCTGTTCGTGAAGATGGTGTGATACGGCGGCTGACCGAGGTTGCTGGCGTGGCTGAGGCTGACGATCTGACCGTTCGTGCCGCCCGCAGTCTGCAGCAGGCAACCGGCACCTCGTTGGGCGCGGATATTCGTATCAACAAACAGCTACCCATGGGGGGTGGTCTTGGTGGAGGTAGTTCAGATGCGGCAACTACGCTGGTGGCTTTGAATCAGCTATGGGGCTTAGGCTTGTCGGTCGATCAGCTTGCTGAGCTAGGTCTGAAGCTGGGTGCCGATGTGCCGGTGTTTGTCCGTGGTCAGGCGGCCTGGGCCGAGGGTGTGGGCGAAAATCTGCAGCCGATCGAACTGGATGAACCCTGGTTTGTGGTGCTAGTCCCTCCTTGTCATGTGTCTACGGCAGAAATTTTTGCCGTTCCGGAATTGACACGGGAGGCACAAAGCCTCAAAATGCCTGCCTTTCTCGAAGGGCAAGGTCGAAATGTCTGCGAAGAGGTGGTGCGAAAGCGCTTCCCGGAGGTAGATGAGGCCATGAATTGGTTGTGCCAATATAGCCAGCCCCGAATGAGTGGCACCGGTGCTTGTGTGTTTGCCCCGTTTGCCAACGAGGCGGATGCGTGCCACGTATTGCAACAGTTGCCCAGCCAATGGCGCGGTTTTGTTGCCAAGGGTTTAAATCGATCTCCACTGTTGGATCGGCTGGCCCTGGAGACGCATTCAGACGAGAGAACAGTTTAAATATTGGGGTGTCGCCAAGTGGTAAGGCACAGGGTTTTGATCCCTGCATTCCCAGGTTCGAATCCTGGCACCCCAGCCATATTTTCCAGTGAGCATAAGAGCAAGAGAGGTTAAATCCGTGTCCGACAACAGGATGATGGTGTTCACTGGCAACGCCAACCCCCTGCTCGCCCAAGCGGTGGTCAAATATTTGGAAACCTCGCTTGGCAAGGCTGTCGTCGGTCGCTTCAGCGATGGCGAAGTCATGGTTGAAGTGATGGAGAATATTCGCGGCCGCGATGTTTTTATTGTCCAGTCTACCTGCGCCCCGACCAACGATAATTTGATGGAGCTGTGCGTCATGATCGACGCCATGCGCCGCGCCTCGGCCAGGCGTATTACCGCGGTTGTTCCTTATTTTGGTTATTCGCGCCAGGACAGGCGCTCCCGCTCGGTACGTGTGCCGATCTCTGCCCGTGTGGTGGCGGATATGATTACTGTTAGTGGTGCTGATCGTGTCTTGACGGTTGACCTGCATGCTGATCAGATTCAGGGCTTTTTCGACCTGCCGGTGGATAATATTTATGCTTCGCCGATTCTGCTGGGTGATATTTGGCGTCACAAGGCTGGCGATAATATCGTGGTGGTCTCGCCTGATGTCGGTGGTGTTGTGCGTGCCCGTGCCGTAGCCAAGTTGCTTGATGATGCCGATCTGGCGATTATCGATAAACGTCGTCCTAAAGCCAATGTGGCGCGGGTAATGAATATCATCGGTGATGTTGATGGTCGTACCTGTGTTTTGGTTGATGATCTGGTCGATACCGCCGGGACACTATGCAAAGCTGCCAACGCCCTGAAAGAGCGTGGTGCTGAAAAAGTGGTGGCTTACTGTACGCACCCGGTGTTGTCCGGTCCTGCGGTTAGCAATATCGAGACTTCACAGCTGGATGAGTTGGTGGTTACCGATACTATTCCGTTGACCGCCGAAGCACAGGCTTGTAGTAAGATTCGCCAGCTGAGTCTGGCGGAGCTGTTGGCAGAAACTATTCGCCGTATTAGTAACGAAGAATCTGTTAGCTCGCTTTTTGTAGAGTAATTTTAGAAACCAAAGGGGAGAATAGATCTCCCCTTTGGAAGCCCTATGCACATATGTGCGCAGCAAAATGCTGCGGGGGGAGTAAAGAATTTGTAGCTCTGGTTTTCAGAGTTGCGAACCATGCCAAGCCTGGTCGCGGGTGAGGCGTTACATTAACTGTAATAGAGAGATAATAGAATGAGTGTTGAAAATTTTGTGGTTGATGCTGAGCCGCGTGCAGACGAGGGGAAAGGAGCGAGCCGCCGCCTACGTCGTACGGGTCAGTTTCCAGCCGTTGTCTATGGTGGTAATAAACCTGCTCAGAGTATTAGTCTGGCGCACAATGTCATGCTGCAGCACGTTGAGCATGAGGCCTTCTTTTCTCACATTCTGGACGTGAATATTGCAGGCAAGTCTGAAAAGGCTATTTTGAAAGATATTCAGTGGCACCCTTATAAGCCCGTCATCATGCATGTGGATTTCCTGCGTGTTGATGAGAACTCTATTATCAAGGTTCATGTGCCAGTACATTGTGTTGGTGAAGATGTTGCGCCAGGTGTTAAGGCCGGTGGTATTGTTACGCATCAGTTGACCACAGTTGAAGTGAGTTGTCCTGCTGGCAAACTGCCTGAGTATCTCGAAGCTGATATCTCTGCGCTGGAACTGGGTGAAGCAGTACATCTGTCAGACATCAAACTGCCTGAGGGTGTAGTCATTCTTGAATTGGCTCACGGTGAAGGGCATGACCAGTCTGTAGCGTCTGTTGTTGTCACTCGTGGTAGCGCTGCCGCTGAAGAAGAAGCAGAAGCTGCTCCAGAAGAAGGTGAAGCTGCTGCTGAATAAGCTCTAGATAGTTAGAGCTGAAGGAGACCGGCGTTGTCTGCTGTTGTCGCTTTGATTGTTGGGCTGGGAAACCCCGGGCCGCAGTATGAGGCGACGCGGCACAACGCCGGTTTTTGGTTTGTAGAGCAGGTTGCTCGGCAGCAGGGTGAGCAGTTTCGGTTAGAAAACAAGTTTCACGCTGAGATCGCTAAGGTGGTGATTGGAGCCAATCAGGTCTGGCTGCTCAAACCTAATACATTTATGAACCGCAGTGGCCAATCAGTGGCTGCATTAGCGCGATTTTATAAAATTCCACTGGAGAACATCCTCGTTGTCCATGATGAGTTGGATCTCGATCCCGGCACTGCCCGTCTAAAGCTGGGTGGTGGTCATGGTGGTCACAATGGCCTTCGGGATATCGTTGCTCAAATGGGTGGTAAAGATTTTATGCGGCTGCGCATCGGCATTGGTCATCCTGGTAATAGCAAACAGGTGAGCGATTTTGTCCTCAGTCGCGCCGGAGCTACAGAGCAGCGGGCAATAGATGAATCTATCGACAGGGCTCTGGCGGTCTTGCCGCAGGTAGTAAGTGGTGATTTTCAAAAGGCCATGAACGACTTGCATACACAGAAGTGAATTATTAGATCGTTGTCGTGATTGCCATCCCGACAACGACCAAATACCTAAAGGGCATAAAGGGGAGAATAGCTCTTTCCTTTGGAAACCCCAAAGCGTTAATGTGCTCGCTGACACAGTGGGATATTAAATAAACTAGGAATAGCACCATGGGAATCAAATGTGGAATTGTCGGTCTGCCGAATGTGGGTAAATCTACGCTCTTCAATGCCCTGACTAAAGCAGGCATTGAGGCGGCCAATTATCCCTTTTGCACCATCGAACCTAATGTGGGTGTGGTGCCGATTCCTGATCCGCGTCAGGACAAGCTGGCCGAAATCGTCAAACCTGAGCGTGTTTTGCCCACCACCATGGAGTTTGTCGATATCGCCGGTCTGGTGGCGGGGGCCTCCAAGGGTGAAGGTCTGGGCAATAAGTTTCTGGCCAATATCCGTGAGACCGATGCGATTGCTCATGTGGTGCGCTGCTTTGAAGATGAGAACGTGGTTCATGTGGCTGGCAAGATTAGCCCGCTGGATGATATCGAGGTGATCAATACCGAGTTATGCCTGGCTGATATGGAAACCGTCGACAAAACTATTCAACGTCAGGCACGCGTCGCCAAGGGTGGTGATAAGGATGCCAAGGCTCAGATAGCGCTGTGTGAAGAGATCAGGGTGGTGCTGGATGCAGGCAAACCCGTGCGTAGTATGGGGCTGGATGCGGATCAACGCGCTTTGTTATACGACATGCACTTGCTGACAATTAAACCGACCATGTACATTGCCAATGTCGCCGAGGGTGGCTTTGAAAATAATCCCTACCTGGATCAAGTCAGCGAGCTGGCAGTTTCTGAAGGCTCTGCAGTAGTGGCTGTTTGCGCCTCTATAGAATCTGAGCTGATTGAATTAGACGATGAAGAAAAAGAGATGTTCCTGGCTGAAATGGGTCTGGAAGAGCCTGGTCTGAACCGTGTTATCCGTGCTGGTTATGAGTTGCTCGGGCTGCAGACCTATTTCACCGCTGGGGAGAAAGAGGTGCGCGCCTGGACAGTAAAAGTGGGTGCCACAGCACCACAGGCTGCGGGTGTCATCCATACCGATTTTGAGAAAGGTTTTATTCGTGCCGAGGTCGTCGCCTATGAAGACTTTATTGCCGGAAATGGTGAGGCAGGCGCCAAAGAAGCGGGTAAGTGGCGTCTTGAAGGCAAGGAATATATTGTTCAGGATGGTGATGTAGTCCACTTTCGCTTTAATGTTTAGGGTCTTTGTCGCAAGATCTTGACAAAAGGGCCTTAAACCCGGAAAATTCGCACTCCTTGTCCGGGGAGGTTTTCTGCCCAACGAGAATGGCTACGTAGCTCAGCTGGTTAGAGCACATCACTCATAATGATGGGGTCCCCTGTTCGAATCAGGGCGTAGCCACCATATTTCATCCCCTTAATCACAAATGCTTTCGACGCCTTGCATTTGCCGCTTTGTTTGCTTATTGGTTAGTCTATCTATTCATTTTCAATCTAAACACGCTAAGAAGGTGCTGTGATGGTTAAAAAAGTTGAAGTCAAACAAAGTCATATCCATGGCATGGGTCTATTTGCCAAGAATAAGATTCGCCAGGGTGAAGTGATTGGCGCCATTAAACCAAAGCCAGCCAAAAAAGATGGCCCGCATGTGTTGTGGGTGACAGAAGGCGAGGGCTATAAGGTTGATGGGCCGCTGAAATTTATTAATCACTGCCCCGAACCCAACGCCTGTTATTACGATGATCTGACTGTGGTAGCGCTGCAGGATATCGCCCCTGGTGATGAGATTACTCATAATTACGGCGATGGCTGGGAGATGGATTAAACATAACGCCGTTTTTGCTTAAGTTGTTGTAATTATAGAATTCTGCGTCGCCACAAAACCACATCAGGCCTATTGGGGTCTGTCATACGATTATATTTTATCCAGCCCCCCATACCACTGTTAATCCGTTCTTTTTCTTAACTTTAGACTCAATAAAAACCAAATAAGGCCGATGTTAGAGGTAGTTATGGTTTGTTTGGATAAGTGGTGTTGCTAAAGCCTAAATTCTACATTTTCCGTTCGGCTGGCTGTGTACTGTTTCAGTCGCAGGGAGTTGTAGAGTGCAGATTGCTGTCGTTGTTGGTGTTTTTATCGCTACCAACGGTGAGTGTTTATAAGCGTGCAGTGCCAATAAGGCCGTTGCTTGTGGCTACAAAAAAAGTTACTGGCTGCGTGGTGGCTTTAACAAATCGAAAACCAAAGATTTTCCCTGCTTGGACAAATAGAATGTAATGTCTTTTTTAAATGTCCAGCGTTGGTCAATGCGCTCAAGCGTGGTGTTTACCATTCTTGCGATGGGCGGATTGGCGGTCATTTTAGCAATCGTAACCGGTGATGTTTATCGTCAGCTTACCCTTGAGAATCAGAGCAAGGGCCTTGCCAGTATTGTCGATCTAGAAGTTGCGGAGCAAATAAAAAATGTCCAAGAAAAAATGACCAGGCTTGCGCTGAGCATTCAGACTAATAAAAACTTTCGCCAGGCGATGGATAAATACCAGCCTGATCAATTGCAAAAAAATCTCGAAGATCAGTTTTATCGCCACTACGTGGTGACAGGTGAGATTGATATTGAGCAACTTATTGTCTTTGATAACAAGTTTGAGTTTGTGGCTAGGGCTGAGGCTGAGTCATCATCGCTGGATGGGCGTAGTTTTTCATGCAATGGATTGCTCGAAGAACTTAAAGATGAAACGGCAAGCGCGAGGCTGCAACCTGCTTCTAAACAGTGCCTGATTGATGGCAAGCTATATCTGAGCGTTATTGCACCCGTTGGCGGCGTTAAGTTAAAAGGCTATCTGCAAATTATTGTTGACCCCTTGCTTGAGATAAAAAATATTGAGCATCATTTTGCTATGCCATTGCTAATTAAGTACCTCAACAATGCAGAGGCATACCGGTCTAAATTATGGCCGGTGCATATAGATCCAGAAACAACGGTTGTTGTTGAGCATGCCCTGAAAGATTCGCTTGGAAAAGAATATTTATTTGTCAGTCTGGCCTTTGATGTATCCAAGTTGCATCAGAAGCTTGGGCAGACAAGATGGCTTATTCTGCTTGGTACAGCATTGGTGACGTTGATTGCAATATTATTGGCAATGCATGGGTTACAAAAAGCCGCCTTGCTGCCACTTGAACGCTTAACGAATCAACTAAATTTGCTGCGAAAAAATAATCAGTATCTTGGGCAGAAGATTGAGGTTGATGGAAATCGGGAAATCAGTCAGCTGGCGATAGGTTTTAATGCCTTTACCAGTGAATTACATGAGGCACACCAGAAACTTGAAAGGATCGCTTTTATCGATTCATTGACTGGGTTGCCGAATCGTGAATTATTGTATGACCGTTTAAATCAATTGCTGCTGTTGTGTCAGCGTGAGCAGGTGGCATTTTCACTATTTGTGATGGATCTTGATCGCTTCAAATATATCAATGACACCTTGGGGCATCATGTCGGTGATCAACTGTTGGTGAAGGTGGGTGAGCGCATTCGCACGGCCGTGAGAGAGGCAGATACCATTGCTCGTTTAGGCGGTGATGAGTTTGCTGCACTGTTGCCGAAAGTTATCGACACTCAAGGCGCGATAGCTGTTGCGGAGCGCATTAGTGGCGCACTGTCTGAGCCATTTATGATTGAAGGCCATAGTTTACAAGTCAGTGTCAGTATCGGTGTGGTGATGTTTCCATATCACGGTGAGACGCAGAACGACTTGATCCAGCGTGCTGATGTGGCGATGTATTACGCCAAACATAATCAGCTTGGCTATGCGTTTTATGAACCTGAAATAGATACTCATAACGTGCTTGAGTTGACCTTGGAAACCGAGCTTAAACACGCTATTCAAAACGGCTTGCTGAAGCTGTTTTATCAGCCCAAGATTTTTATCGAGACAGGTGAGGTCTATGGTGTTGAGGCCCTGCTGCGCTGGATTCACCCGGAACGTGGTTTTATCCCTCCAGATTCGTTTATTCCGATGGCTGAACAAACCGGTCTGATCCACCCCCTAACCCAGTGGGTGCTGAAGACAGCAGTAGCACAGATCCGTCAATGGCATGACAAAGGCATTATGCTAAATGTTGCAATCAATCTGTCGGCTCAGAGCTTGCGCGACCCTGATTTGGCAGTCTCTATCGAGACTGCTCTGCGTGAGGTAGGTGTGGAGCCTAAATACTTGACCCTGGAATTGACCGAAACAGCGCTCATGTCAGATCCGAAACGGGCCCTGGAAATTCTGTCATTGCTGGATGGAATGGGGGTGAGGTTATCTATCGATGACTTTGGTACAGGGTATTCATCACTGGCCTATTTGAAGCGCCTGCCAGTTGATGAGGTCAAGATAGATCGTTCATTCGTGATGGAAATGGATGAGGATAGTAGTGACAAGGTCATTGTCCGCTCGACTATCGATCTTGCTCATAACATGGGCCTTAAAGTGATCGCCGAAGGTGTTGAAACAGACCAGTCATGGCAGACGTTGAAGGCGCTTGGTTGTGATTTGGGGCAGGGTTATTTTATGTGCCGTCCGATTGATGCAGAAAGTCTCGATGAATGGTTTGAAAGTTCTTCCTGGACGACGCCCAAGGCTAGTTGAGATTTAGTTCTGGCGCCGATCCAGGCGTCGGTATGAAATCGCCTCGCTCAGATGGCTTGTTTTAATCGCATCAGATTCATCCAGGTCGGCAATGGTGCGTGCCACGCGCAGGATGCGATGACTGGCCCGCGCTGATAGCCCGAGCCGATCTATGGCCTGTTCCAGCAATGAACGATTGTCCTGATCCAGGCGGCAATATTTTTCTATATCACGACTGTTGAGTTGATGATTGGCCTTACCTGAGCGCTGTTGTTGTCGTTGGCGAGACTTATCAACCCGCAGTCGGACTTCGGTGCTGGTTTCACTGTTGTCGGCGGCTTCACCATAGAGCATTTCTTTTGGCACCGGTGGCACCTCAATGTGCATGTCGATGCGGTCGAGGATGGGGCCGGAGATGCGGCTGCGATAACGCTGTATCTGGTCTGAGGTGCAACGGCAGCGGCCGCTAGTGTCACCGAGGTAGCCGCAGGGACAGGGGTTCATGGCGGCAATCAGTTGAAAGCGAGCTGGGAATTCAGCTTGGCGGGCGGCGCGGGAGATAGTCACCTTGCCGGATTCCAGCGGTTCGCGCAGCACCTCCAAAACCCTGCGATCATATTCCGGCAGTTCATCGAGAAACATCACGCCGTTGTGGGCCAGTGAAATTTCACCCGGTCGCGGACTGCTGCCACCACCTACCAGGGCCACGCCCGAGGCGGTGTGGTGCGGTGAACGAAACGGCCGTTGCTTCCAATTGCATGTTTCAAAGCCACCATGGCTGATGGATTGAATCGCTGCCGCCTCTAGCGCCTCAGCCTCTGTCATGCTTGGTAGAATGCCGGGCAGGCGGCTGGCGAGCATGGTCTTGCCGGTGCCGGGTTGGCCTGCCATCAGTAGCGAATGGCCGCCGGCGGCAGCGATCTCCAATGCACGCTTGGCATGATGTTGACCGCGGACGTCGCTGAGATCGGCAATACTGTCAGGTATTGGCGGTATGGTCATCGGCGGTTGGGGCTGTAGTTTTTCAGAACCATTGAAGTGGGCGCAGACCTTTAGCAGGTGGTCGGTGGCGAGAATGATGACATCACCCGCCAGGGTTGCCTCGGCGCCGTTTTCTTCGGGCAGAATAAGTTCTCGTTTGGCGTTGCGGCACTGCGCCGCCACTGGCAGTACACCGCGAATGCCGCGCAGTTCACCACTTAAGGCCAACTCACCAACGAATTCATAATTTTCGAGCTTGTCTTTGGGGATTTGGCCCGAGGCGGCGAGGATGCCGAGCGCGATGGGTAGATCAAAGCGGCCGCCTTCCTTGGGTAGGTCGGCTGGCGCCAGGTTGATGGTAATGCGCCGTGCCGGAAAATCGAATTGGCTATTTAATAGCGCACCGCGAACCCGGTCCTTGCTTTCTTTTACCGCAGCCTCGGGTAGCCCCACAATAGATAAGCTGGGCAGGCCATTGGCCAGGTGGACTTCGACCGTTACCAGCGGCGCGTCTATCCCGGCACCGGCACGGCTATAAACAACAGCGAGTGACATTAGACCCCCTTGTCTGACTGTGTTCGCATATTGGTTGATTATTGCCAGCCTGGGAGTGGCTGGCAATTGATTTTATTTTTTTGTTAGTCCTGCTGGCTCTGTTCCAGCGCGGCGATCTGTGCTTCCAGTGCGTCTAGCTTGGCACGGGTACGGGCTAGCAGTGTACTTTGTACCTCAAACTCTTCCCGTGTCACCAGGTCCAGTTTGCCAAATGCTGACTGTAGGGTGGCATGAAGGTTCTTTTCCAGGTCTTGTTGCAGTTCGCGGACACCAGTGGGGATCGAGTCGGCCAGTTTTCTAGCCAGATCATCAAGCATTTTCGGTTCAAGCATCGTTCTTCCTTTCGTGTTGGTGGCTCAAGTTTACGCCAATTTGGCTGATGACTGTACGCCCAAAAATTCGCACCATTCCGGTGCGTAATCGCAATTGCTTATATTCGAAATGGTGCATGGACTGCTTGTGCTGATTGTGGTTGATAGTTAAGTATTTAAAAAATAAGAAATTAAAAGATTGGCACGGCTAATGCTCTATGCCTGTTACAGCTGCATAAAAATGTACAGGTGTTTGGGGTGTCGCCCCACGATGAAATTCCATTTAAGGAGAGTGTAATGAAACTGGTAACAGCAATTATTAAGCCTTTTAAGCTGGACGATGTCCGCGAGGCGCTCTCGGAGATCGGGGTGCAAGGCATTACGGTCACTGAGGTCAAGGGCTTTGGCCGTCAAAAGGGCCACACCGAACTTTATCGTGGTGCCGAGTACGTGGTGGATTTTTTGCCCAAGGTGAAGATTGATATCGCCATCTCAGTAGAGCTGCTTGATCAGGTGATCGAGGCGATTAGCAAGGCGGCCAATACCGGCAAAATTGGTGACGGCAAGATCTTTGTTACCAGTCTGGAACAGGTGATTCGTATTCGTACCGGTGAGTCCGGTACTGAAGCCCTTTAAGTTTGTCGGAGGTTTAAATAATGGAAAACAATATTTTTCAACTGCAATACGCCATGGACACCTTTTATTTTCTGGTGTGTGGCGCATTGGTCATGTGGATGGCGGCGGGCTTTTCCATGCTCGAAGCCGGTATGGTGCGTTCCAAGAACACCACCGAAATTTTGACCAAAAATATCGCCCTGTTTGCGATCTCTTGCATCATGTATCTGGTTTGCGGTTATCAGATCATGTACGGCGGCGGCTGGTTCCTGTCTGGCATCGCTGGTGGTGAAACTCTAGTGGCAGATGCTCTGGCAGCCTCTGCTGAAGAAGGTTTTGAGGGTGGTTCTGTTTATTCAGGCGCTTCTGACTTCTTCTTCCAGGTGGTATTCGTTGCAACTGCCATGTCTATTGTTTCTGGTGCGGTGGCTGAGCGCATGAAACTGTGGGCCTTCCTAGCCTTTGCGGTTGTGATGACGGCGGTGATCTACCCGATGGAAGGTTCATGGACTTGGGGCGGCAACGACGTCTTCGGTCTGTATAACCTTGGTGATCTGGGCTTCTCTGACTTTGCCGGTTCAGGCATTGTTCACATGGCCGGTGCCGCTGCTGCCTTGGCCGCTGTTTTGGTCTTGGGCGCACGTAAGGGCAAATACGGTAAAAACGGTGAAGTCAATGCTATCCCTGGTACCAACATGCCGCTGGTGGCTCTAGGTACCTTCATCTTGTGGATGGGCTGGTTCGGTTTCAACGGTGGTTCAGTGCTGAAGTTGGGCGACATTACCAATGCTAACGCTGTTGCCATGGTCTTCCTTAACACCAACGCGGCTGCAGCTGGTGGTGTGATGGCTGCCCTGATTACTGCTCGCCTGCTGTTCGGCAAGGCTGACCTGACCATGGCTTGTAATGGCGCGCTGGCTGGCCTGGTCGCAATCACTGCCGGCCCTGACTGGCCGACACCACTAATGGCGACCATTATTGGTGTTGTCGGTGGCGTTCTGGTTGTGTTCTCAATCCTGGGTCTGGATAAACTGAAGATCGATGATCCTGTCGGTGCTATCTCAGTCCATGGTGTGGTGGGTATCTGGGGGCTGTTGGCTGTTGCTCTGGGGCCAAACGGAACCATCATGGGCCAGTTGGCCGGTGCTGCCACCATCTTTGTTTGGGTCTTTGTCGCTAGCTTGATTGTTTGGCTGGCACTGAAAGCCATCATGGGTGTTCGTGTTAGCGAAGAAGATGAGTACGACGGCGTTGATCTGGCCGAGTGTGGCTTGGAGGCCTATCCAGAATTTACCTCTGGTAAATAACACCAACCCTCCATTGCGATTGGTGTTTGCGCCCGGGCAGGAAACTGCCTGGGCTTTTTTTTGTCGAATAAAGCTTGAGGGCAGAGCGTACATGGCCTAAGGTCATGCCACCGAATTTTGGTTAAAACATAATGATGGGACAGGTAAATGTTACAGAAGAATCAAACCGCACCTGATTTCAGTTCAGCGAACCAGGACAATAAAATCATCAACCTGTCGGATTTCAAGGATAAGAAAAATGTAGTTTTGTATTTTTATCCCAAAGACGACACCACAGGTTGCACCATTGAGGCGAATCAATTCACCAGTCTGATTGGTGACTTTGCTGCGCTTGATACGATGATCATTGGCGTCAGCAAGGATTCCTGTCAGAGTCATCAAGCCTTTATTGAAAAATATGGCCTAAAAATGGATTTGCTGGCGGATACCTCGGGCGAGCTGTGTGAAAATTACGGCGTATGGCAGGAAAAGGAAAAGAACGGTGTTAAGAAAATGGGTATCGTCCGTTCAACTTTTATTATCAATAAACAAGGTGAGTTAGCTGGGCTTATGTATGGTGTCAGTGCCGATGGTCATGCCGAGCAGGTTTTGGAGCTGATGAAGGGTTTGTAGTGGTTTTCAGTTGTTAAAAAAAGCGAACCCCGAGGGGTTCGCTTTTTTTATGCAGGAATTAATTTTAGAGATATTTGCACTTGGCTAATGACTGTCGCAGGCGTATTAAATGGGCAATGGTGATGCCAGCGCCTATCAAGCCTGCCAAACAGATGGCTAGATTAAGTGCTGCAAGGGACATGATGCCAGCAGAAAAATTCTGTGCGGCAAGGACAAAAAATACAAAAAAGATAAAACCACTAAAGCCCAATCCCAAAACGATGTTGGTAGGATCAATTGAGGATATTTTTTTCTTACTTAGATTGTTGACCGCCAAGGCTTTCATGCCCTGCTCGTTGCTATTACCGGCAATGGCAATTTCATCACCAGTATTTACCTTGTCAATCAGGTCGCGGTTTAATTCAACATCATGATCACCTACACGGCAGATGCTGGCCTTTTTTTCTTCGGCTTGGGTGATAGCGGCAACAGTGCCTTTTCTAATTTCTATGGACATTGAAGCGATTAATCCTTATCTGGTTCTTAACGACAACAGGCCATTAGCATGCGCAGATCTTTGAAATAGCCATTTTTGAGGGCTGGTTGAGTTAACAGGCCTCATTCAGCTGGTAGATGCTAGCATACCAATGGGCCAAGATGGATGGGAAATTCTGCCGGATTTACTAGGGTTGCAAGTTTCACAGCCCCTGGGCGGTCAAGATCATGTACAATCCCTTCTATATTTGATGTCAATGGCAGGATTTTTAACATGAAAGAACTGGTTCGGTTTGTTAGTTATACCCTTGCTACCCTGTTGATGATTGGTGTGGTGATAGCAATAGCAAAGGCAGATACCCCTAATGGTACGCTGGCAACGGCTGCAATCGTTATTGTGGTGGTATTGCCGGTGATTTTTGCCGTCTTCTTGGCCAAGCGTGAGAAAAGGAATGCCGAGTCCTCATAGTTTCATAGTTTTTAGTGTTTGATGTAAGAATGAAAAAAGGCCGCGCCTGGATATATCAGGGGCGGCCTTTTTTGTTGTTTGGCCTTAACCGAGTCCGGCATCTTTGCAAAACTCCGGTTGTGCCAGCGCAGCCCTGTGCATATCGGCATTGTAATAACGGGTTTTGAAGATTTTGTTACGCACATCATCTTCACGAAAGCCATCCAGGCCGGTGGTTTCCTTGCAGGCCATGGTGGCACTCCACCAGCCGCTGGGATAACTGGGTTGTGGGAAGTGGTGGGTCTTGGTTGCCTCGAAACCGGCATCGCGCATGGCTTTATGCATGCGCTTGAGTAGGTCTAGGTG
>CAMYNQ010000076.1 GCA_947259785.1 uncultured Chromatiaceae bacterium
GCCATGACTTCGGAAAGCGTTTCCACTGGACGAATAATACCCATAGCAACCCAGACGATCAGGCTGATATTGAGTGCCGCAAGCAGGGCTGAAACCGATACGAAGGTAATATCAGTACGTTCGGCATTGGCAGCGATAGCAACAATCACGTTCTTATTAGTCTGGTCTAGTAAGGTTTCCGTTTGATGGATGGTTTCACGCAGTTCACCCAATAGGCCTGTTTTATGGTTTAAGCCTAATTCTTTTTCCAGGGTCACCAGCTTGAAGAAGTCAGTTTTGTACTGGCCCAGGGCCTTGGCAAGATTGGCTTTGTCTGTCGGTGAATGAGGGCTGCCATTCAATTGCCCCAGTAGCTTGTCCAGATTGCCGCTTAGCTTATCGACGTATTTGCTGTCACGGCGCAGCATGAAATCTTTTTCGTTGCGACGCAGTTGCAGCATGCCAGCCAATAGTTGGTAATCATTCAGTGTCTTGATTTGGCTTTCGGCTTTGTGCACGGCGCCTCGCAGGGTGCCGTAATAACCATCTTTGGCGTGCAGGCCAATCTGTTGTTGTAGGCCAACCAGCTGGTTGAACATGTCGCCATACTGCTGGAATTGGCTGTTTATCTTTGTCAACATGTTGTCGATGCCGTGCTCATCAAGATTCTGGTTCAACTCATCCAGATCGGCCAGTGTTTGTTGCAGGGTGGTGTTGAATTTTTCCTGATACTTCAGATCGTTGCGGGCCAGGAAGTCTTTTTCATGGCGACGCAGAAGCAGCATATTTGTTTCGATATGAGCGACCTTGATTGCGTCGCCTTCTAACGCTTCGGTCTTATGGGCAGTGTAGCTACCGAATAGCAGCAGCGTCGCCAGTGAAAGCGTAGTGGTGAAGGCTATGAGTATTAAGCGGAATTTGATTGTCATGACTTTGCGCCTGTTTTTCTGGCTGTTATTTCAGGCGTATATTAGGAGCGCCCCTCGCTACGCTATATCGGTTGATTATAGAGAGGCTTTAGTGCTTCTTTGTTGTTGTGTTTTAGGTGGATGGGCTTTCCTTTAGGAGGGTTTCTAGCTCATTGATTAGGCTTGGGTTGTTATGTTTTCTGGCACCTTTTAGAACAACGTTGAGCTTCTTATTAAGTATCGTTTGAGCGGCTGCGCGATTGTCGTGTTCTAGTGATTCGTCATTTAGGCATTTCACTAACGCCCGAATCCGAAATCGATCCATGCCCCAGTGTTGTTGCGACAGCTGGTCCTCGTGGCCGCCGTATTTGAGTATTAGCGGCTCTTCGCAATACAGTACTGGGTAGCGGGCGGTGATGCGCAACCACAGGTCGTAGTCTTCGCAGGCAGGCAGTTCTTCGTCAAACAGACCTAATTCTGTAAATAAATCTTTGTGGATCATGGCCGCCGACGGCGAGATGGCGCACAGAGGCAGGCAGTTTTCGAATATCCAGCCGCCGCTCTTGGCGTGTTTCTTCATCTGATTGACGCGGACACCGTTACGAATCCAGATCTCATCGCTGTGGATTAGCTTGTAATCGGGTTGTTTATTGAGCTGCGCCAGCTGTGTTTCCAATTTTTTAGGCAGCCACTCATCATCAGAATCCAGCAGTGCCAGCCATTCACCTGTGGCTTTCTCGATGGCACGGTTGCGGGCGGCACTGACGCCCTGGTTAGTCTGTTTCAGATAGATGATTTGCGGATAGTGATGTTTGATCAGGTCTTCGGTTGCGTCTATGGAGCCGTCATCGACGACAATGATTTCGTCGGCCGCTCGGGTTTGTGCCAACACCGAGTCCAGCGCCCGTTTTAGCGTGTGGGCGCGGTTGTAGCTGGGGATGATGACGGAAACCGTAGCCATGGATTAGAGCTGGACCAGCGGTTGCAGCCAGCGGCGATAGAGTTGGTCGGCATGACTTTGCAAGGTCGCAATTCTTTTATTTAGTGACTCGTTAAGTTGTTCAAAGCTCTGGATGGTGTCTGTAGCAATCGCGATGTCGGCGGCGTGAAGGCTGGCCCAGTGGGTCACCATCTCTGGTTTCATCTCTACATGACACTGCATTGCCAAGGTGTTGCCGATGGCAAAGGCCTGGTTGGGGCAGTGCTGGCTGCTGAGGATATTGGTTGCCTCTGCCGGGATGCTGAAGGTTTCACCATGCCAGTGAAAGGCGTTGAAACTGTCGGGTAGCCCGCTGAGCCAGTCATTTGCAATTGGATTACCTTGTTTGTGTACGGGTAGCCAGCCCAACTCTTTGACCGGGTTGGCGCTGATGTAGCCACCCAAGGCCTTGCAGATTAGCTGACCGCCGAGGCAGTGGCCCAACACCGGCATGTCGCTGGCGATGGCCTGGCGTATGAGTCTGAGTTCCGGTTCTATCCAGTCAAGATCATCATTGACGCTCATCGGTCCACCCATAAACACCAGGGCCGAGGTTTCTGTGAGTGAGTTGGGCACAGCCTCGCCTTCATCCAGTTTAATGATGCGAAACGGGATGTTGTGAAGCTCGAGGAAGTCACTGAAATAGCCTGCGCCCTCAGAGGCACTGTGACGAAATATGCTGATGGGTTTCATTTGTTGCTTTGAATCGTTTTGAACGGCATGGATATTGTCGCCTATCTGTTATTTGAACTGCAATCAAATTAACATAGAGAAATGGCCATAGAATCAATTGTCTTTTATATCTTTGTGATTTTTACCGGCGCGGCACTGCTGGCGACGCTGGCCCTGTATGCGCGCCAGTCGCTGTTGGTGGTCTATATCTTGTTGGGGGTGTTGGTCGGGCCGTCGATGTTGGGGGTGGTGGACGATGCCGAGGTGATCAAGCAGATCGCCCATATCGGGGTGATCTTTTTATTATTCCTGATTGGCATTAATCTGCCGCCGCAAAAACTATTGTTGATGTTGCGCAAGACCAGCATCATCGCGGGCATCAGTTCGCTGTTGTTTTTTTTGCTCGGCCTTGCCTGCGGCATAGTATTTGGTTTTACATTGATTGAGTCGGCCATCATTGGTGCGGCGATGATGTTTTCCAGCACCATTATTGGTTTGAAACTGTTGCCAACAACGGTGTTACATCATCAGCATACCGGAGAGATTATTATCAGTATCCTGCTGTTGCAGGACATCATCGCCATCATCATCCTAATGCTGTTGCCGGCGCAGTGGCAGGCAGGCCTGCCCTGGCTGGAACTGGTGCAATTGGCTTTATCTTTGCTGGGGCTGATTGCCTTCGCCTATTTGTTTGAACGCTTTGTGCTGATCAAACTGATTCGCCGCTTTAACCGCATCCACGAATACATTTTTCTGATGGCTATTGGTTGGTGTCTGGGCATGGCCGAGCTGGCCTCGGTATTGGGTTTGTCGGCCGAGGTGGGCGCCTTTATCGCCGGTGTTGCATTGGCCACCAGTCCGATTGCACTGTTTATAGGTGACAACCTGCGGCCGTTGCGGGATTTCTTTTTGGTGATCTTTTTCTTTGCCCTGGGCGCCAGTTTTGATCTGGCCATGCTGGGTGCGGTGCTGTTGCCCAGCCTGGTAATCGCCATTCTGGCTTTGGGTTTGAAGCCGTTTATCTTCAAGGTGTTGTTACAGCGTTATAACGAACCGGCCGACGTCGGTTTGGAAGTGGGGGTACGGTTGGGGCAGATCTCCGAGTTTTCGCTGTTTATTGCGGTGCTGGCGCTACAGCTGGGCGTGATTGGTACTGAGGCCTCATATCTGATTCAGCTGAGCACCATGCTGACCTTTGTCTTTTCTTCTTACTTTATAGTGCAACGTTATCCAACCCCGATTGCCATTTCAGATAAGCTTCGGCGTGATTGAACGATGGTTATGAAACTGTTTGATGAACATCTACTCGATGAACTAGCAGACAAGGCCAGGGCCTCGCCGCGACTGCGCGCTAATTTTAATGTGCATGAAAGCCTTGATGATCCGGTGCAGCGGCTGTTTATCGCCATCGAGCCGGCTAGCTATGTGCAACCGCATCGCCATCCTGAAATGGAGAAATGGGAGTTTTTCATGGTGGTGCGTGGCCGGTTGGCGGCCTTGTTGTTTGATGAGCAGGGCAATGTGTTGCGACGTGAAGAGTTGCTGCCTGGCGGGCCAGTTTATGGTTTTGAGATTCCGCCCAATAGCTGGCATTGCGTCGTGGCTTTGGAATCAGGTTCGATTTTTTTTGAGGTAAAGCAAGGCCCATACGCAGCCTTGAGTGACAAAGACTTTGCCGGCTGGGCACCACGAGAGGGCGAGCCGGGTTGTAGCAAATTTGTACAGTGGCTGGCTGCGGCCAAGCCGGGTGAGTCGGCGCCAACGCTTTAATGTTGCTGATGCCTCAGCCGACTCCGATTCAGGAGGTCCACGATGCGGTGCTTGATAAGGCCGGTGTGCGACTGCTAATCAAGCGGCTAGACCAAGTCCATCCTGTTATCTCTGGCAACAAGTGGTACAAGCTTAAATACAATCTGCTGGCCGCACGTGCGCAGGGTGTTGATACCTTGCTCAGTTTTGGTGGTGCTTATTCCAACCATATTCACGCCCTGGCTGGGGCGAGCGCTGAATATGGTTTTAAGAGCATTGGTGTGATTCGAGGTGAGCAACATCAGCCGCTCAACCCCACCCTGCAGTTTGCCGTTGATCACGGTATGCAATTGTCGTATCTCAATCGTGCTGATTATCGGCTCAAGAACTCTGCCGCAATTATTGAAAGACTAAAGGCAGAGTTTGGTGACTTTTATCTCATCCCGGAAGGTGGCAGTAATGCTCTGGCAGTGAAGGGCTGTGCCGAGATTATCGATGATATTGATCAGCCCTTTGATGTGATTGCCTGTGCCTGTGGTACGGCTGGAACGTTATCAGGTTTGATTGCCGGTTTACAGGGTAAACACCAGGCCTTGGGGCTGGCAGTGTTGAAAGGTGCCGATTTTTTACGCGATGAGGTCAGGACATTGTTGTCGGCTGGTGGTTATCGACAATATAAAAACTGGCAAATAAATTTAGATTATCACTTTGGCGGCTATGCCAAAATCAAGCCTGAATTGCTGGAATTTATACACCGTTTTGAGGCGGCGCACGGGATTCCACTGGAGCCGGTTTACACAGGCAAGCTGCTGTTCGGGATTTATAATCTGATTGTTGCCGGCCGTTTTCAGCCTGGCCAAACCGTGCTTGCATTACATTCGGGCGGTTTGCAGGGCCGTATTGGATTTGAGGTTTAGAGCTGCTGTTTGTCTTAATAATTTACATAAATATCTGGATGCTGAAAGTCAATCAACAGGTAATCCCCTCAGGAACGCAATTCATCCAAATTTATTAATGAGAAGTTTGTCGTGAAAGTCTACGGAATAATAATTCTTCGTGTATTTCAATCTGAATGCAGTGTCAGAAAGTATGCTCATATTTGAGATTTATGAAGATTTTCCTGGCGATGTGGAGTGAGAAAGATATACTCACAAAGGTCTATATTTTGATTGTTTAGATGTGTGATGGACAGAACTGTATACCGCTATCTCCGCTCTTCTTGGATTAGTGTTTGCCTATCCTATTTGATTCAATGCTTGTTGTGCGCTTTGTCGAACGGCTTCATGAGGATGGTTCAAGGCATTCGTCAAAGAAAGGTCTGCAAGGTGTGTTTCTTTTCCGATAGAGCCTAATGCCTTTGCAGAATGGATACAAATGGGTATGGATGTGCCGGATAATAGATTGATAATTGTTGGTGCTGAATCAATCGCATTTTTACCTGCCTTTCTTAAAGCCGTTAAAACATGAATGAGCACCCAGGTGTTGCCTTCCCATTCTAGACTTTCAATGAGCCGACTAATCACGCGACATGATAATGGCTGCATCTCGCTTATGCTTAATGCCGACATTTCACGAACATTTACATCAGTATCAAATAGTGCGTCACAAAGTGCATCTAATAGGAGTTCATCATTTTCTATCTGTAAGCTACTTGCAAGTGCCGCAGCGGTCGCTCTTATGGTCGCTCTAGAATCATGGAAGGAAGTCATAATAGCTGGAAGAGCATCTTCATTACATTGAGCAATCAGAATCAAATCCTCTTGCCGTAGCCTCTGATGGAAAGCGGAATTATGTAATGCTTCATGAGAGTTTGTTTTATTTAATCCACAAATGTCTGATTGTTCCGCTGGTGTCTCATGATGAAACGTGTTGTTCATAAGGCCCCCTAGGGAATAATCAGTATTAAATAAAATTATTAAAGAAAGATAAGCAATATGCCTGAATATATAACTGCCTTGGTCAGATAATATTTTAGTCGGTCAGTTGTGTTAATCAAGGTTAGAAAACATTGATTTTAGATATGTGTATTGTTTGATAATTATGAACAGTTTTGGAAGTGATTGTGTTTTCTTATATTGACATAGCTATTTAACAGCGTAATTTTTGGTTAAATAATGTCTTCCTTAATTAATAAAATAATTCTGAAATACACCATGTGAAAAAATTGAACTCGTAAAAAAATGTTTCGGATGATTTCAAATGCATTGATCTCTGCTTAATAGGCATGACCACCGTCTCTGGGAAAACTGAATCCATTGACTATAATCAGTTTACGCCATCATAAATCTTATACTCATAGGGTTGAAGATGTTATTGGGGGAAAGTCAAATACCATGGGTGATTGTTTTTTATTCTCATCGTGTTCTGAGCGACGGGGTTAAATTCCATTTCGCTTCGGATAACAATGGGGGTGGCTCGTGAGAAGGCGTAGGGGCGTCATGTTTGTAATTGTTCGCATTGTTTAAAGCGCATCTTCTTGTTTGCTGATGCGATCATGCGACTCATTGCTTAGATCCTGTTCCCTAAACACCTGAGGAAAAATTATTTATTTCCTTAAGTGTTCATTAACTGCGTATAGGCAACGGGGGTCGGATGCATACTACTGAAACACTCACTAGTAGAACTCGCAGTCTCGCTGAGACTGATGCTAAAGAAGTTGTAAAAGCTGAATCAAATAACCAGCAGTCCGTCGCGCCCATTGTAATTATCGGCATGGGGGTAGTGGGTATTCGCGCTGCACAAGAACTACTCCGGCGAGAGCATGACTATCCACTAGTGTTATACGGCGATGAGCCGGATGAGCCATACAACCGGGCTCGTTTATCCCAGTTCCTTGCAGGAAAAGCATCGCGCGAAGGGTTAGGAAACGAGATCAAGATTCCCGCTGATCGATTTGTACAAATGCGGCAACAGTGTTCAGTGCTGAGGATCAACAGATCGAGTTGTACGGTTGTTGATGCCAAGGGCAATGAGCAAACTTATTCTAAACTGGTATTAGCGCTTGGCTCGCACGCGTGGTTACCTGATATTCCTGGAATTTACCTTGGCGGTGTGTATGCCTTCCATAGCATGCAAGACACTTTACGTTTACTTTGCCAGCGCTCACATATGACTCGCACCGTAATACTGGGGGGTGGGCCATTAGCGATTGAGGCGGCATTTTCCTTGGCAAGCCCTAGCAACCACGTGTCGATTATAGAGCGTGGCCCCTATCTACTTCACAACAGACTGGACGTGGATGCAAGTCGTATTCTTTGCAACTATATCAACGCCAAGGGCATTCAGATTATAAGCTCTGACCGTGTTACAGAGCTGGTGGGGCATAAGCAGGTCGCTGGTGTTTTTTTAGAAAGCGGCAGATCAATAAAGGCAGATACCGTAGTCGTTGCGGCTGGGGTATCCGCCAATGTCGATTTGGCCGTCGGCAGTGGTCTGGAAGTTCAGCGCGGCATTGTGGTTAATGATCATTTGCAAACCACAGACCCAAACATCTACGCGATTGGCGACTGTGCTGAATTTCAAGGGAAAACATCAGGCTTGGTTGCGCCGGGTTTCGAGCAGGCAGTATACGCGGTCGATAATATGCTTGGTGGCAATAAACGTTACCAGGGATCAGAGCCCGTGATGCGCCTTAAGGTGGTTGATATAGATGTCATTAGTATGGGGCAGTTGAACAAGTTTGATCCCGAGATACTGAATTACCACGTATGGCATAAAAACGATCATTATCGAAAACTAGTGCTGCATCGTGACATCTTGGTTGGAGTGATTGCAATCGGTGTCTTCACTGAAGCAAGCCAAATTCAGCAGGCTATACAACAACAATGGCAGCCAAACTGGTGGCATTTGCATCGATTTAGAAAGACCGGCTTGTTATGGCGAGAGGCGCTTAAACCAGTCTCAAAATGGCCGCAAGATATGGTGGTTTGCCACTGCACTGGGGTCACGCGCGGTATGCTGAGTGAGGCCATCAATTCAGGCTTTAACACGGTCGATGCCTTGGTTGAGGGTACGGGTGCCTCCTCGGTATGCGGTACGTGCCGTGAGAATATGGCGTCCCTATTGGGATTGCCAGTCAGTAAATCAAACGGTGCAAATATTTATCTGCTTGCTGCGGCTATATTGACGGTGGCAATCGCCATTGTATTTATGATTGCGTCGCCTATTCCCTTTAGCGACTCCATGACCCTTCAATGGTCTGTTGATAAATTATGGCTTGATAGCTATTGGAAGCAAGTGACTGGCTACACTCTGCTCTCACTTGCATTGATTAATATGATTATGCCCTTGCGCAAATATTGGTCGCGCTTTAGATGGGGCGGTTTCTCTTCATGGCGAACAGCGCATGTGTTGCTTGGTGCCTTGAGTCTGGTGTTATTGATTGTTCATACCGGGTTGCATAGTGGGAATAATTTCAATCAGATCTTGCTGACGATTTTTATCGGGCTCGGCCTTGTTGGTGGTTTGGCTACATTGGTTCAGCATAATACAAAGAGGATGGACGGCGTTGGGTCGTGGTTCAAAAGTGCCCATGCGATATTGTTTCTGCCTTTTCCCGCATTGCTTGGTTTCCATATCGTGAGCGTTTATTACTTTTGAATAAGAAACCTAATCGATATGCATCATGGCGTTTATGGTTGGCTGTGACTATATTGACTACGGTTTCTCTTTCCTACTTGCTGTTGGGGCAGGACAAAACACTGTTTCTTCCAGGATCGATGACATCAGGTCATTATCAAATAGAAACACAATGTATGACCTGTCATTCCTCAGCTTTTGGCGGCAATGACGAAATTCAAAAAAAATGCGTCGAGTGTCACGGCGATGAACTGCGTCATGCTGAGGACTCTCATCCCAAGCGACTCTTTACCGATCCGAGAAATTTCGACCAGGTCGAACTGATTGATGCACGCAGTTGTCTGCCATGTCATAGAGAGCACAAGCCAGATATCACGCGGGCTATCGGTGTTACAGTGCCGAATGATTTCTGCATGCTTTGCCACGACGATATCGAGACAGAGCGCCCTACTCACAAAGGTCTTTCTATAGAGTCATGCGCTGCAGGGGGCTGCCATAACTATCATGATAATGCAGCGCTTTATGAAGATTATTTAGTGGGCCATTTAAATGAGCCCGCTGTTCTTCAAAACGCTCTTATTCCAATCACGGGAGTTGAACAAACGGGTCTTGCGACTGGGTTTGTCCGGGCAGTGAATAAGGCACCGACCTACCCGCTGCCTGTTGATAAACACCTGCCTGACTCAATTCTGGCGCAGTGGAAAGAGTCTGTGCATGCCATCGAGGTTGGTGATTGTATGATCTGTCACGCAGCGCCGGAAGGAAATTCTGAACGTGCGTCTTGGGATGACCAACCAGGCTATGACACCTGCAAGCGTTGCCATGTCTATGAAGTCGAGGGGTTTCTTAAGAGCCGTTATGGCATGCGGCTGCCGCAAAAACTATCGCATATGAGGCCGGGGCTCGCCCGTCAGCCGATGAATCATGAAATGGGTAATGTGAAATTAGATTGTAGTACTTGCCATGACCCGCATACGCTTTCCCTGGAACAATCAGACGTGGAGGTTTGTATGTCCTGTCATACAGATCGACACAGTCTTTCTTATCCAAACTCAGAACATTTTCGTCTATTACAAATGGAGCGGGCAGGGCGTGCAGCAGCAGGTAGTGGTGTGTCTTGTGCAACTTGTCATATGCCAAGAACGAGATACGAGCATAATGGCGTGGTAAAGGTTCGTGCCGAGCATAATCTAAATGACAACCTCCGTCCCAACGAGAAAATGATCCGCACAGTATGTGTTCATTGTCATGGAGTAGGTTTTGCCATTGATGCCTTGGCAGATGAAAAACTAGTGCGCTCCAATTTTATCGGTCTACCGAAGGATAAGATAAAAACCCTGGACATGGTCGCCCAGCGAAAGCGTCAGTCGCAAGCACGTAGACATTTAAATCGAGAAAAATAATTCCAGAAGCTATCTGGATTGGTTTAACCATACCCATTCAAAAACGGAGGCAGACGTGAATATGAATGCAAAAAATTCGTGTACCACAACACTACTTTTTGGAATTGCGCTAGTTAATGGTGGTTGTAGCGTAGAAAAAACTGATCCCGGGGTAAGCCTGAAAGTAATGGCAGATTCACTACATATCGTTATGGAAGCAGATCGTACTGCCTATGCACGTTATGTTGTCACTCGTCTTGTAAATGAGGAGAAGGTGATTAAAGCAACAGAGCACTGGCGCAACGATAAAACATTGCCTCTGCCTGCACAGATGTTCCGACTGGGGTCAGAATTAGTGCAAGAGAAAGAGGCAAACTTCAGTTATACATTGGTGTCTGAGTGGCCTATTAATAAAAAGAATGCACCACGAACAGAGGCAGAAAAAGAAGGGCTCAAGCTTATCAGAGAAGCGCCCGGTACTAATTACTACACTGAAGAAGAGTTAGGCGGCAGACGCTATTTTACCGCGCTGTATCCTGATGTGGCGGTCGCCAAGGCTTGTGTCACATGTCATAACGACCACCCGGATAGTCCTCGGGACGATTTTAAGATTGGCGACATTATGGGGGCGATAGCGATTAGAATTCCTCTGTAGGGAGCCAGTGTTCATCTAAATATTAAAGATGTTTGTTAACGTTTGGGTGCGGGGCAGGTTCCTGCTCGTCGGGAAACTTTACACTTTATAGCGCTTAGTATTTCCGGTGATTAGCTTGAAACCGCATATTGTGAAAATGAGCATATGCAATAAATAGCTTTTAGTTATTCTAATTATGCAACTTGCTTGCTTCATGCCTATTACCCCATATGTCGTGTCCGTATGCTCTATAAGCACTGGCCTGGTAAACAAAATATGTGTGGGTCAGAAACTTTTATACTCCTAAATATAGGGGCTGCTATTGGGTGGGGAAAGGGGGAAATCTAGTTGCCAATTACATGCTAATGTACTCTACTATTAAGAAAGGCAAGCTTGATGAGGGCAAGAGGGTCGGGGGATTTTTTACCAATCAGAGGAGTCTACAGCGCTGACTTCCATGCGCATTAGAAAAGGGTTGGATTTACCCATCACAGGCATTCCGCAACAGGTGATCGAAGAAAAACCTGTATCAGCGGTGGCTGTGCTTGGCCCTGATTATATTGGCACGCGCCCCAGCCTCCAGGTACAAGAGGTGGAGCCCTTAAATCATCCATTGCTAACGGAGAAGCATCTGCGCTACCTGGCACCTTTCACTTCTTCGGGGCAGATCAATCAAAAGCTTGAATCGACGCCTGACGTGGTACACATGAAAAACACCCTACATTCCATTCTCTCATTGATAGAAAAGCATGAATCGTAAACAGACTTTTGCTTCTTGTACAAAGCAGGTTTATAGGGCGTATTCTTCGAAATTACCCGCTCAGCTCTTGCGTTTTTACAATGTCTAGTTTTTAGTTGTACGGTTCCGTTTGATTGAATTACTTAGCGTAGGCCAGCTTTCACTGCATTCGTTCCCTTCGTACTTCTAATTCTAAATGTCTGCTAACAGGGGCGGGTTCAACTGAGCGATGATGCTAGGAAAATGACTGGTTTGACCGTTTCTACCTATTGCAATGCAATATCGTTGTCTGGCTTAGTAAGATGCTTTCATCGGGCAGATAAAAGGCTGGGCTAAGGATCTTGCGGTCAATTCTATATCTTCAGATTGGTTAATGATTACAATCATGGGCTGTCACCGCGGTATTGATTGACTGTCGATCACCGGCGTGATTTCTTCAAACTCGTGAAATGAAACAAACTCGTCCGTATGGTGTTTGGGTTGTTGGCTGTCTGGGTGGCAGGCGGCCAAAAGGTGCTTGATGCCAAACTGTTGCGCTGTGCGTAGCGCGTGCAGGTTGTCGTCTATCAGTAAGGTTAGCTGTGGCGTGTAGGCAGTGTGTTTTTGCAACTCGCCCCAAAAGTTTGGATCTTCTTTCGGCAGTCCTAATTGGTGGGCCGAGATGATTTCATCCAGGTGATTGTCCAGTCGGGTGTGTTCCAGTTTCAGTGCTAGGCTGTCCTGATGGGCATTGGTGACCAGCACGCAGCGTTTGCCGAGTTGGCGTAGCCGCTGCAGAAATTCCAGCGCGCCTGGCTTGATGGCGATCAGGTGGGCGACATCCCGTTTCAATTCAGCGATATCCAGATCCAGTTCCCGCGTCCAGAAATCCAGGCAATACCAGTTGAGTGTGCCTTCATGTTGTTTGAAGATAGGTGCCAACAGCCGTTCGGCGGTGGGGATGTCGAGGCCGCGTGTGAAGGCATAGCGCTGGGGGACATATTTCTGCCAAAAATAGCTGTCAAAATGCAGATCCAGCAGGGTGCCGTCCATGTCGAGCAGTACGGTATTGATATTGTTCCAGTCAAGCATGGGGCTGTGTTCGTATGATTGAGGTGGGGTTATAATACTCGCAATGCGTAAGAAACCTGAAATAGTGGCCACCGAGACGGTTGCCAGGACACGGCTGTTCCATGTTGAGCAGTTGGATCTGAAATTCTCCAATGGCGTTGAGGTGCAGTACGAACGGCTCAAGTCCAGTTCGGGCGGGGCGGTGCTGGTGGTGCCAATGCTTGATGACGATACGGTGATGCTGATTCGTGAATACTCCGCTGGGGTACACCGCTATGAGCTGGGGCTGCCCAAGGGCCGGATTGAAGCGGGTGAGGATCTGCTCGACGCTGCCAATCGTGAGTTGATGGAGGAGATCGGCTATGGCGCCAACCAGCTGGAACACCTGACCGCCTTTACCCTGGCGCCGGCTTATCTGGGCCACCATACCCAGGTGGTGCTGGCCCAAGGCTTGTACATGCAATCCTGTGAGGGTGATGAGCCAGAAGAACTCGAAGTGGTGCCCTGGTCATTGTCGAATCTGTCTGAACTGCTGATTCGCGATGACATGACCGAGGCCCGTAGCATTGCCGCGCTGTACATGGTGCGTGATCTGTTGGGGAATAAAACATGAGCCAACACAGTCAGTACAGTGAATTGTTAGCGCCGGTCAAGGCGATTGCCCGCCAGGCTGGTGATGCAATTATGAAGGTCTATCAGGGCCATTATTGTGTTGAGCAGAAGAGTGATGACAGCCCGGTGACCGAGGCCGATTTCGCCGCCCATGAAATTATCAGTAAATCCCTGGCTGAGTTGACCCCCGGCTGGCCGGTGTTGTCGGAAGAGGGGGCGGTGGCCGATTTCGAAGAGCGGTCTCAGTGGCAGCGTTACTGGTTGGTGGACCCGCTCGACGGTACGCGTGAGTTTATAAAATGCAATGGTGAATTCACCGTCAATATCGCCCTAATTGAAAACAATTGCTCGGTGTTGGGGGTGATACAGGCGCCAGTGAATCGTGATTGTTATTCCGCCGTGACAGGTGGTGGCGCCTTTTTTGAGGCTGGCGGGATGAATATTGAACCAATTCGGGCACGGCAGTGGGATGGTGGCAGTATCACCATTGCCGGTAGTCGTTCGCACCGGATGCCGGTGTTTTGTAACTTTCTTGAATTCTTTGACGATTATCGGGTGCTGTCATTGGGTAGCTCACTCAAGTCTTGTTATGTGGCGCAGGGCCGAGCTGATATCTATGCCCGTTTTGGGCCGACCTCAGAATGGGATACGGCAGCGGCGCAATGCATCCTTGAAGAGGCCGGTGGCGGCCTAACCGATATGAATTTGCAGCCCTTGCGGTATAACACCAAGGACTCTTTGCTCAATCCACCTTTTTTCAGTTTTGCTGATCCACGCCATGACTGGCGTGATTATGTGCCAGAGGTTTAGTTGGTTTTTTTTCGTAGTGGTTGGTAGTTTGAATAATGTAATTGTGACAGCCGCAGACGACAGCCGTGTGTCAGAGGCACAAACCATGGCGGAGCGGCTGGACTTGCCATTTGTCGCTGAGTCGAACGAATCTGGTCTGATGTTGCGACTGGCCGCTGAGC
>CAMYNQ010000077.1 GCA_947259785.1 uncultured Chromatiaceae bacterium
AGCAAAGCGGTAGCGCACTCGTCTTTCTGCCCGGCACCGGCGAGATCCGCCAACTAGAACAACAACTGCAGCAAATGCAGCTGGGCGACGATATTTTGATCACCCCGCTTTACGGCGACCTGCCGCTCGAAGCCCAAGAAAGAGCGATACAAGCAGCACCAGCGGGTAAACGCAAGGTCGTCCTGGCCACCAACATCGCCGAAACCAGCCTGACCATCGAAGGCGTTCGCATCGTCATCGATTCAGGACTGGCGCGAGCACCACGCTTCGAGCCGAGCACCGGCCTGACCCGATTGGAAACAAACAACATCTCGCAAGCCTCGGCCGAACAGCGTCGTGGCCGGGCTGGCCGGCTTGAACCCGGGGTCTGTTATCGCCTTTGGCCCGAAGGTCAACAGCTGCTAAGCCATAGCAGCGCGGAAATCCTTGACGCCGATTTAGCGCCATTGGCGCTGGAACTGGCCCAATGGGGCTGCACCCAGCCAGAACAATTGCAGTGGCTCAACCCGCCACCAAAAGCAACATTCAGTCAGGCTCAAGACTTATTGAAACAACTTGGCGCGCTGAATGACGACTTACGCATCACCAAGCATGGCCAGCAAATGGCACAGCTAGCGTTACACCCACGCCTGGCGCACATGATCTTAAAAGGCAAGCAAATGGGCGCCGGCAAACTGGCCTGTCAGATCGCAGCGCTATTATCTGAACGGGACCCGCTACGCAAAAGTGAGACCCGCGACAGTGACCTGCGCAGCCGACTCAGCCTGGTAACAACAAACAGCAACCAGGCCAACCTGAAACAGATCAAACAATCAGTCCGACAGTGGCAAAAACAACTCAACATCAACGACGACAATAACGATTTATCACTAAGCGGCGTATTGCTTGGCCTCGCCTATCCAGACCGCATCGCCCAGCGCCGCCCAGGCAAGGAGGGTCGTTACCTGCTGGCCAATGGCCGCGGTGCGGTGTTTACCGAATACGAAGGCCTGGCCAATGAACCTTATCTGGTTATCGCCGAACTAGGGGCCAGACAAACAGAAGCTCGGATCTTTCTGGCCGCCGCCATCGATGCATCACAAATCGAACAACATTTCGGCGAACTAATCGAACCCAACAATAAGATCGTCTGGGATCAACGCAACAAGGCCGTACAAGCAATGCAGCAGCAATGCCTTGGTGCATTAGTGATAGATGAAACCTCCCTCAACAATCCTGACCCGGAACAGATTTGCACGACACTTCTTGAAGGCATTCGCCAGACAGGCCTGCATTGCCTGCCCTGGAGCAAGACCCACCGACAGTGGCAACAGCGAGTACAGTTTTTACATCAACATGAGCCGGACAACTGGCCAGATGTTTCCGACCAAGCACTGCTGACCAACCTGAACGAGTGGCTGGCAGTGTTCCTCAACGGCATGAGCCGGCTTAGCCACCTCGATAAACTTGACCTGCAGGTAGCACTCAACACCCTGCTGCCCTGGCCACAACAACAGCAACTCGACCAGCTGGCACCCACACACATCCAAGTGCCCAGCGGCTCACAAATCGCCCTCAACTATGACAACGACCCACCCATCCTGCCGGTGCGGCTACAAGAGATGTTTGGCGCCAGCGACACCCCGACAATTGCCAACGGCAAGGTAAAACTTCTGTTACACCTGCTATCACCAGCACAGCGGCCCATGCAGGTCACACAAGATCTAAAAGGCTTCTGGCAGGGCAGCTATGCCGAGGTCAAAAAAGATATGAAAGGCCGCTATCCGAAACACTATTGGCCGAATGACCCGTTGCAGGCCGAACCGACCCGACGGGCTAAACCGAGAAAATAAGCGGACAACTAGACCTTGTCATTCTGCCAGCCTGGCGGCAAAGAACTCAAGGTCAGCTTCCGCCCCTCACTGAGCATGTATTCTGCAAACACCTCAGCCACCACCGATAGTTTTTTCCCCTCTGGAAAGCAGAGAAACCACTCGTCATTAAGCGGGAACCCTTCCACATCCAGCACCACCAGCTCACCCGCGCTGAGCTCGTGCACCAGGGAATAGATAGACAACATGGACACCCCCAGTTCACCAATCACCGCCTGCTTGATGGCCTCGTTACTGCCCAGTGCCATACTGCTGCGAAACTGGACGCTGCGATCCTTGACCATCCGATCCATGGTCAAGAAGGTGCCACACCCTGGCTCACGCATAATAAAATTGTCCCTGGCCAGGGCCTCCACCGGGATATTCTTTTTTCCTGCCAAGGGATGATTGGGCGAGGCCAGAATCACCAATGGATTCGTCAGAAAGGGAATGGCGTGAATTCCTGAGCCCGTCGGTGCCTGGCCAACGATATAGATATCATCCAGGTTATCCTCCAGCCGTTCCAGCACCCGACGACGATTGGTCACTTCCAGCGCCACGTTAATGCCAGGATATTTTTTGCAAAAGTTACCCAAAATACGTGGTGCAAAATACTCCGCCGTAGTCACGCCCGAGACATGAAGATTACCCATCTTGACCCCCTTGATATCAGAGACGGTCATTTGGAACTCATCCAGCGAGACAAATACCGCTTTACAGGTCTTGAGCAACTCCTCGCCCACCGCCGTTAGCGTAATCCGTTTGCCAACCTGCTCATACAGAGGCATGCCTATTATGGACGTAAGTTTTTTAACCTGCATGGAAACAGTGGGCTGGGTCAGATGCAGCTCCTCTGCGGCCTCGGTAAATGAACCATTTCTAGCAATGGACTCGAACAGCTGCAGCTGTCTAAAGGTCGCATTCCGCATCTTAATCATTTATTGGCCCACCTCACGTATAGATATATATCTATTACGATAATAAATTATTTCTATTTTTATTTATACAGATAATTTGGCATAGTTGCCCACGTAGCAAACATAGTTATCTGCTTTGCGCACATGGGAACAGTCTTTTATCTCCTCCCCCCTCCCCTCAAAAAAGACAACCCCAATCCCCATGTGCGCACCTTTTTATATTAATTCTATGCCTACAATCATCCCCACCCCTACCATTTCCAGCAAAATAATCACCTGAAATCTGTATGTATTCAAACCAACAAAATAGATGATAAGCTATACAAACCATAAAAACTTTCGATTATGATTTATACAAAAAATTTGGCATACTCCTTCTCGTAGTAAATGGTTATCTCTATTGGCGCACATGGGACGAGTCTTTTCCCCCTCCTCCCCCTCCCCCCTTAAAGACTACAAGGTTCCATGTGCGCACTTTTTTACTCCTTCTGAAACACCCCACAAAAAACTAACCTTACCAACACCGCTATACTCAAGCCCATAGATAACAAACCAAGAGCTCCAGATGGGCAGACTCATTAAATACATGATCATTTTTCTCCTGCTCGGGCTGTGCGCCACGCCGATCTTGTTGCTACAGGCGATCAGCGCTGAGCAAGCCTCCGCTCACACCAGCACAACCTTAAACAGCCAGGCAATCAAAAAAGTAAAACGCATCCTCAAGCAACTGGACTACGCCGCTCACGCCAAACGCCAGCGGCCGCTGCGGATCACTGAAGACGATCTGAATGCTGGGCTCGCCCTGGCCGCTCGCGGCATCAAACGAATACAAGGCACGGCACATGTATCTGCCACTGATGGCACTACCCTTAAGCTGTCGCTGCATGTGCCAGAAAATCCATTTGGCCCGTTTATTAATGCCAGCCTGCAGCTGGCCGCAAACAGCAAAGGACTGATTTTCAAACAACTCAACATCGGTGAGATTTCATTTCATCAGGCAATAACCCAAGACATTGTTGAGTTCACACTGGCGCAGCTGCTAGGCAAACAACAGAGTAGACAGCTGTTGAATTCAGTAAAAAGCATTGCGACAAGCAACAACGGCCTGGTGATTCAATATCAGCCCCTGCCCGACCTGGTCAAGATAGTCTCCAGCGGCCTGAATCAATCCGGCCTGTTTGGGGCAAACCTCAATACGCTCGCTTCAACAGAAGCAATCCAGCGTTACTACAACCAGCTATGCCGGCAATACCGCCAGGACAACAACAAGAAGCTGGCACACTATCTGGCCATGCTGTTTACATCCGCATCACAACACAGCCGTACGCCACAACAAGCAGCCCAGCAAAACCAGGCGGCCATCATCACAACAGCAATCTTTTTTGGCAGCCACAAATTCAACACCCTGCTCAACAAGCCCATCCCAGACACTCAAATTAATCGCTGCCAAAAAAATTCACCGGCAAGCTATCTGGCGAGGCGTCAGGATCTAAGCCTGCATTTCATTTACTCGGCCATGCTCAAAATTCTGTCTGACCATGACATCAGTTTTGCCATGGGGGAATTCAAGGAACTCAGTGATGCCCTGCGTGGCGGTTCTGGTTTTAGTTTTGCCGACCTGGCAGCCGATCAAGCGGGCATTATGTTTGCGACCACTGCCACCCAAACAGAGAGCGCCTTGCTGCTACAGAAAACCAATTTAAATAAGGAAGCGACTTTTTTTCCAGCTATCACAGACCTGCCGGAAAACATTTCCCAGAAAGAATTTGAACGCCGCTATGGCGGTGTTGAAGGCAAGGCCTACGCCAAACAACTAGAACAGATTCGTGAACGCATCAAACAGCTGCCGCTATACCAAACAAATCAATAACGCAGCCTATACCAGAGCTGGCCAACCAGTTCATGCAAACCCGCATAAGAATCAGCCATTGCCTCTGCACTCGGCAACAGCAGCAAAAATCCGTTGTCTTGCATTACATAAAAACGGGTCGGCGCGGCAATCACCTGCAAGCCCTGCTGTTCAAAAATAGCCACCGCACGCGGCATATGTGATGCGTGAGTTACAAGAAAAATCGTCTCTATATTTTTTTCTGCCAACAGCTGTCTACTTAAGCTGGCGTTTTCAGCGGTAGTACGGCTCTTATCTTCCAGCCAAACCGTTTCAATCTGAAAGTCATCGCGCAGGCTATTGGCCATCACCCAGGCCAAGCTGTCTCCTTCACGATCAAGCACATGACCACCACTCACCAATACCGGCAAACCTGTCTGCCGATGCAGGTAGGCACCATAGCGCAACCGTGACAATGTTTTATTACCGACCGTGTCAGCGCCATACTCAGGGGCATTTTTATAACGCCCGGCAGACAACACAACGATTGCCTGGGCCGGAGCCTGTTTGATCTCAGCCTCAGACAAGGCAGGATAAGTTTGTGATTGCTGCAACAGCAAACCAGACAACAAAGGTGTGCTGAACAGGTAGGCAAACAAGAGACCGGACCACAGCAAGCTCTTTGCTAACACAGGCCGAGACTTAAGCAGCCATAATCCAAGCAGCCACAACAATAAAATACCGCCTGGCGGAAAGACAAGGCTCTTTATGAAATTAGAAATATAAAGCTCAAACATGTCGGCTAGCGTAGCACTTCAACTATTGCCACCAAAGACAGAAATAAAAAAGACCTCCGAAGAGGCCTACAAGCCATGATTACCAGGCGCGGCTAAACATCAGCTGCCAATTGGATTGGCTGTGGCTACTGATAATGCCACTGGCACTGGTAAAACTGACCTCGGGGGCATAACTATAAGCAAAGTTTACTCCGTCAGACGGAGACAAGGCATAGGCAAAACCAGCGGTGTAATGATCTTCAATCACGGCAGGGAACAAGGCATTCAGATATTGGTTCGGCACCGGATTCTCCGACAGATTAGCACCAAAGCGCAGCACCAGATCAGCATTCAGCTGATACGCCGCCCCCAGGCTGATCACATCCTGATCGTTCCAATTCTGGAACAGCGTCGCGGTCAATTCCTTACCTGCAAAACCGCCATTGCTGGCGACATTATCGGCACTAAAGACCATGGTGAAATCCTGCATCACATCTGCCCATTGGATACGCTTAACATCAGCAGCAACCTGCCAGCGCTCATTGATCTGTTTCGATATACCCAACGCCAACATGGCTGGCCACTGGAAGTCCTTGACGGTCATCTGGCCGGAAACAGGAATCACAGTATCAATATAGGTACCGGAAGGCGCACCACCACCAGCAACACCGCTATCAATATTGACAGCCATCTGCATGCTGGCCTCATCGGTCTCAAGATCGTTCAACCAGGTCTTGGCGTGGTAACCGGCGGCAATGTTAAAGCCCTTTTCCACTTCATAGACAAAACCAAGTTTGCCACCAAAACCTGTGCCGCGGGCCTTGCCACTGTAATCACTGCCATTGCTGTAATCGAAATAGGCATAGTCCAGAGTCTTTACCCCTGTGCCTCCAAAAGGCTCATACATGACACCAAAGCTATCCACCAGACTACCGCTCACACGACCTGCCTGCTGTGAGGCTGGGTTAGCCAAATCAGCAAACTGACTCTCACTCATGGCCATTTTCAAATCCAGACCGGCCCAGACAAAATCGACGGTGGCACCAAAATGCCAATTATTGCCGACATCATAAACAACGGGGAACACAATACGCCCGACTGACAGCTCACTGCGGTTTTCCAAAGCAGGTGAAGTCGCCGCCTGAGCCGGATTACCCATAAAGCTGTCGCCGGAGAAATCCGTACCCATCCCCCCCTGGGCAAACATGCCCATGCCGACCGTCCACTCACCATAGTGTTTGGCCCAACCAACCGCCGGCATGTAGTAGGCATCACCATCGGAACCCGCCGAGGCGCCGCTGGCAGAAGACTCCACATTCGGCCCCAACTTGCCCAACGCCACATCCAGACGCTTCTTGCCAGGCATCAATGACAGGGTGGCCGGATTATTCATCACCGCAGCCACGCCGTTATCATAGGCCATGCTGGCGCCCCCCATACCCAGGGCGATTGGACCATAAGCTTCCATATTCATGCCATTGGTGGCAGCGGCGACAACAGGGAAGGAAACCGCTACAGAGAACAGCAACTGGCGAGATATGGTTTGCATCAAACTATTCCTTAAACAACGGCTTAAACCTAATTTTCGGCGAAGTCTAACTCATTCCAAAACATAAGATTATACTAATACAGTATTGTGTATATCTTTTTATGCTATATAGAAAGACAAACAAAACCCGCCTGCAAAGCACTGTGCTAATATCAGCCGCCGTTACAGCTCTGCCAGATCAAATAGACATGTTTAACTTCAGCGCCCTGCCACCACTCAGCCTGTATTTGCACATCCCCTGGTGTGTACGCAAATGCCCCTATTGCGACTTTAATTCGCACGAGGGCAAAAACGGCATCCCGGAAAAACAATATGTTGCCGCCCTGATCAGCGACCTGGAACAGGAACTGCCCGACATCTGGGGTCGACAAGTGCATAGCATTTTCATTGGTGGTGGCACACCCAGCCTGTTTTCGGCCGAGGCGCTGGACGAACTGCTCTGCGGCATCCGCGCTCGCCTCAACCTGCCAACCAACGCCGAAATTACCCTCGAGGCCAACCCAGGCACGGTCGAGACCGGCAAGTTTCATGAGTTCCGCGCCCTGGGCATCAACCGACTCTCCATCGGTGTGCAGAGCTTTAGCGATGATGCCCTACAACGCATCGGCCGCATCCATGGCCGCAAAGAGGCCATTCGCGCAGCCGAACAAGCCCACGATGCCGGCTTCGATAATTTCAATCTCGACCTGATGTTCGGCCTGCCACAGCAGACACTGGAGCAGGCACTGGCAGACATTCACACGGCCATTGCCCTAGAACCCAGCCACCTGTCGCACTACCAGCTAACATTGGAAGCCAACACCCTGTTTCATCACAATCCACCGGTGCTACCAAAAGACGAGTTGCTGTGGGCGATGCAGGAACAGTGTCATGAACACCTGGCCGAGTCAGGTTACGGCAACTACGAGGTATCAGCCTTTGCCAAGGCCAATCGCCAATGTCAGCACAACCTCAACTACTGGCAGTTTGGCGACTATCTCGGCATCGGCGCCGGTGCCCATGGCAAGATCAGTAACGCCCAATTTCAGACCATTACCCGACGCAGCAAACTGCGCCAGCCAGAGGCATATCTGCAACACGCCAGCAGCCCGGCTCGCATCAGTACAGAACAAACACTGACAAAAAAAGACACCGGTTTTGAATTTATGCTCAATGCCCTGCGGTTGACGGAAGGCTTTGCCCCGCACCTGTTTTCTGATCACACCGGCTTGCCCATCTCGGTGATAGAAAAACAACTACGCCAGGCTGAGGAACAACAATTGCTGACGTGGGACATGACACTGATCCGTCCAACTGAAAGGGGCAGGCACTTTTTGAATGACCTGCTAGCAATCTTCCTTCCTGAGGACTAAATCAAGACAATAAAAAAGCGGCCCTAAAGGCCGCTTCGCAAGATCTTTACCGCTACGTCAATCTTAAACGTTTACTTTCCTTCGTGTCGCAAGGCCCATTCCGACCAGACCCAAGCCCAACAGGACAACTGTAGCTGGCTCAGGAATATTGTTGCGGCTCGCTTCGTTAAGACCGGTTACCAAACCCCAACCTGCGAATGCAGTGCCAAAATTATGCATCCGGCTAGAGTCACCATTAAAACTGCCACTATGGGCTTCAAAACTGCCTGACCCACCGGCTGTCAGGTTGACAAAAATGTCAACTAACAGATTACCTGCTGTTGGGTCGTAAGCAAAAGCGCTACCAAAAATATCCAGCGTGTCACCCGAACCCAAAGAACCGCCACCAATCAGCGTTGCAAACAACGCATCATCAGCACCGACATTATTGTTAAATGTCGAGGACAGAGCATCCACCGCAGCACTAGTGGTAGAAAGATGGATTTCAAACGAGCCTGAACTCAATGTAGTGGTATTGGCACTGTAAAATGTCAAGCTCTCAATCGTCATCGCCCCGGAAAACAGGCTGCTGTCATAAACCTGCTGATAACGAGTCCCAGTCGCATTACAAGTAAACGGGAAACAGTTAGTATTAGTGGCCGCGCCACCAATAACCAGCGCCTGGCTCACAGATGGCGCTACCATAGACAAGGCAAACACCCCCAACAACACACCCTTTTTCGCTGCGCTAAAAATACTCATTATTATTTACCTCACCAACATTTAAATTTACGTCTATATTAGCCAGGCATTATTCATTCCATAAAAATTATACCTTTTAAAACAAAGCATTATCCAATCCATCCAGTCTTCACAAAGCAAATTCACTGGCATCCTGTAAAGTTCTTCGACACCGCCTTTGCCGATCACCCGCACAAGCAAATCAACATTTCGATTCGCCGCTGCACGCCATTATCACCAGGCCAAACCACCCCGCACGGCCTTGCCAAATATGCGACAATTCTTGGTTTTCGGTGATGGAGCAATTGAATACTATGGCGATACTGGTACTACAAGGCCCACGCCTGACCGAACACGAAGCAATCGCTCTAAGCGAATCATTCAAAGGTCGGCTACAGGAATGCAAGGGCTATTACCGCGTCCAGGTCAATGGTGAAATTGACCCCAAGCAACTTGCCATGCACAAACAGCAGGAAGACTTTGACATCAACCTGTTGCCCGAGGGTTTCGATCCTTCACAGGTCAAACTGCTGGTCACCGACATGGATTCGACCCTGATCAGCATCGAATGCATCGACGAGATCGCCGACTTCATCAACGTCAAACCGCAAGTCTCCGAGATCACCGAGGCAGCGATGCGCGGCGAGATCGATTTTGAGACCTCGCTACAACGCCGCATTGCCCTGCTCACTGGTCTGGAAGAAAACGCCCTGGAGCACGTCTACAACGAACGCCTGCAACTTAACCCAGGTGCCGAGCAGATGCTGGCCGGCCTCAAGACCAACAACATCAAGACTACCCTGGTCTCAGGTGGTTTTACCTATTTCACCGACAAGCTCAAAACAAGATTAGGCCTGGACTACACCTTGGCCAATACGCTGGAATTTGAAAACGGCAAACTCACCGGCGAGATCCACGGCAACATTGTCGGCGCCCAAGCCAAGGCTGATTTTCTTTTACAAAAGTGTAAAGAGCTGGGTATTAATCCCTCACAGACCATAGCCATGGGCGATGGCGCCAATGATCTGGTGATGATGAAACAGGCTGGTCTGAGCATCGCTTATCACGCCAAACCCAAGGTCCAAGCCCAAGCGCACACCTCACTCAACCATTGCGGTCTGGAAGGTGTGTTGGGCTTGCTGAATCTCGGATAAAAAATGCAGGGCGGGTGAACACCTACCACCTTAGACCTTTTTGAACAACAGATCCCAGATGCCGTGACCAAGACGGTGACCACGGCGCTCGAACTTGGTCACGGGCCGATATTCCGGCCGCTCTGAGTATTGCCCGGCACCGGCCAGATTCTCAAAACCCTCGGCATCATTCATCAACCCCATCATCCACTCAGCGTAATCCTGCCAATCGGTGGCCATGTGAAAAACACCGCCCGGCTTGAGTTTGGCGCGAATCATCTCGACAAATGCAACCTGAACAATTCGACGTTTGTTGTGACGCTTTTTATGCCAGGGATCAGGAAAAAACAACAACAGCCTGTCTAACGACTCATCTGGAATCTGCTTTTTCAGGATCCCAATGGCGTCATGACAAAAGACCCGCACATTGTCCGACGCCTGTTCTTCAACCCGCGACAATAGCCGGCCAACGCCGGGGCGATGCACCTCGATGCCGATGTAATCATTTTCAGGATGAGCTTTAGCCATATCGGCCAGGCCATCACCCATGCCAAAACCGATCTCCAGCATCCGTGGCGCTGAACGGCCAAACACAGCGTCAAGATCAAGCAGCTCTTCACCCGGCTCCAGACCATATTTTGGCCATAATTCTGCCAACGCCCGTTCTTGCAGGTCGGTCATACGACCCTGGCGGCGAACGAAACTGCGGATGGTACGGCGTTTTAATTCAGGTTTGCTATCAGACATAATGAACTCCCGCCCGTTAGTCGTGGGCGGATATTAAATACGTTAGAAAACTAAAAAAATGTGCCGGTCAATGGCGACGAAGCACTGGCATAACGTTTTCTTGGCATGCGCCCGGCTAAATAGGCCTGACGTCCAGCGATCACGGCATGCTTCATTGCCGAAGCCATGACAACCGGCTGTTGAGCACAGGCAATCGCCATATTCATCAATACACCATCACAGCCCAGCTCCATCGCTAAAGCCGCATCAGAGGCGGTACCAATCCCCGCGTCCACCAACACAGGCACCGATAACTCTTCAACGATGGAACGAATATTATAGGGGTTACAAATTCCCAGACCTGAACCAATCGGGCCACCCAGAGGCATCACTGCGGCACAACCTATCGCTTCCAGTTTCTTGGCAATGGTCAAATCATCTGTGGTGTAAACCATCACTTTAAAGCCATCTTTAACCAGGGTTTCTGCCGCTTTTAATGTTTCGATCACGTCGGGAAACAAGGTCTTCTGATCCGCCAGCACTTCCAGTTTGACCAGGTCATGACCATCCAACAACTCACGCGCCATACGACAGGTACGCACTGCATCCTCGGCATTAAAACAACCGGCGGTATTCGGCAGGATGGTGTATTTATCCATCGGCACCACATCGAGCAGGTTTGGCTCGTCTGGGTTCTGGCCGATATTGGTGCGGCGCACCGCCACGGTAATGATCTCAGCGCCGCTGGCCTCGGTGGCCAGACGGGTCTCATCCAGATCCGCGTATTTGCCTGAACCCACCAGCAGGCGGGAGTTGTATTCAACACCGGCGATGACCAGCGGGTCGCGACCCACTATTGAACCAGTACTTTGAGCTGTATCCGACATGTAAATTCCTGTATTCAGGGGTAAAACGAAAACGACGATTATAGCGCGTTGAGCGCAGTTCCTCTAACCGCCGCCGATGGCGTGAACAATCTCGACCTTGTCACCCGGCTGCAACTGATGATTGGCATGAGTACTGCGCGGTACAATTTCAAGATTGATCTCAACTGCCAGGCGACGGCCAACCAGCTGCAAATCCTCAATCAACTGCGCCACAGTGTATTGCTCGGCCACCTGACGTGGCTCTCCGTTAACAATAATATCCATAAAACTCTACTTGGGTTGTTTTCAATTCGACCGGATTTTACTATAGATTTAGCCCCCACTCGTGAGTCATGTTTGCTCACAAACACAGGGCACGGGTAATATGCTGCTTTAGCGTTTGAAACACCAAAAGCAAACCGTTGTCTACTCAAGCTTTTCAATCACTTAGAAAAACAGCGTACGGTGTTAATAAAAACAATATACTAAACAGCATTCAACAACAGCCCCGCCTTACCGATATAAACAATAAGATTAAGTTTTCATGATTGCCGGAAAAAACATGACCCACATCAACCACAGCCTCAAAATCATTTGCCTGTCATTTTTAACGACCTTGCTTATCGCATGCGGAGGCGGTGGCGGTGGCGGCGCTACCAGCGGAAGCGCACCAACCATCAGCTTCGCTGAACCCGACACCGTCACCAAGCACCTGTTTCTTGGTGACAGCTATCAAAACCTTGCCACCAGCACGACCAATCCGAACGGCACAATGACCTATTCCAGCAGCGACGCATCGGTGGCCACCGTTGCCAATAACGGCACCGTTAGCCTGTTATCGGCAGGCACCACCACCATCACCGCTTCGGTCACTGCCGAGGGCGCCTTCGCGGCAGGTTCTAACAGCTACACCCTGGTGGTCACAAACGGCGACATTCCATTTGCCGCCTGGGTCGGCAGCAACAACACTGAAGTAGACTTTCCTGCAATCACCTCGGGATTGCAATTTTACAGCGAGACCAGCAATGACTGCTGGAGCTGTGGTGGATATTCCTTCAACTTAAACGGCACCACCGTTACCGACACTATCGCAAATTTAAACAGCACCGCCTTCTATAGACTGGCAAATAATAGCAATGGCCAGGCAAGCAATCCGACAACCGTTTCACAACGCCGCTTTGCCGGCCGCATGAGTCATGAGCTCATCGTCTTCAAAAACAAACTTTGGCTGGTTGGCGGTTATGACAATAGCGCTCAACTCGATATTTGGTCCAGCAGCAATGGCGAGGTCTGGACAGAGGAAAACAGCAGCTCCTTTATCCCCACCACAGGCATATATGATCACCAGCTCATCAACGACAACGACACCAGGCTCCTTTTAGTTGGTGGGCGAAAGGCTGGTTCTGACCTGAGCCCATATATTTACACTGGCAATGGCACCGATAATTGGAGCATCATTAACAGCACGCCCAACTTCAACCAACGCCATGGTCACCAGATCAGCCTTTTCAAAGACACATACTGGTTCACCGGGGGATTTAACAGTGTTGCCTTTAACGACACCTGGTCATCCACTGATGGCATCACATGGACCAACGTAACCCCTGCCGCCCCGGCTGACAGTTTCACCGCCAGAAGCGGGCACCAAACGGCGGTATTTGACGGCAAGCTATGGCTAATCGGCGGCTATGACGGCAACTATTTAAATGATATCTGGTCGTTTGACGGCAGCACCTGGACACAAGTAGTACCTAACGGCAGTTTTTTCTCTGTCCGTGCTGGCCATACACTCACCACCTTCAATAACAAATTATGGCTGATTGGTGGCATAAGCAGTGGCACAACTATTCATAGTGACATCTGGTCATCCACAGACGGCATCAACTGGGTTCAAGAAACAACGACAGCACCGTTTGGAGCCCGTCAAAACCATAGCACTGTTGTTTTCAATAACCGTCTGTGGCTGTCTGGCGGGAACATGGACAATGGCACCAGCTTCAGTGACGAAGTATGGTCAAGTGCCGATGGCAGCACCTGGGTGCTGGAAAACAGCCCCGCCGAATTCACCGGCCGCAGCGACGTCCAAGCCGAATCATTCAACAACCAACTGTGGTTTTTTGCCGGTGAAGCAGAGGCCACCAACAACGACATTTGGTCGAGCGACAATGGCATTAGCTGGACAGAGCAAACCCCAGCCGCCTTTAGCGCCCGCACTGGCCATCAAATTGCTGAACTGAACGGCACGCTCTGGCTCAGTGGTGGTCAGTTAACAAGCGGCAGTAACCTGAGAGACACCTGGTATTCAAGCAATGGCACAGAATGGACATCTGGAAACCCCACCGCTGCTTTCC
>CAMYNQ010000078.1 GCA_947259785.1 uncultured Chromatiaceae bacterium
CCTTATAAAGAATGCACCGCATTATGCGATGTTAGGCGCCCTTTTGCTGCCAAAGCTGGCGAAACTTGACCCCGGTTAACAACAACACCGCGAAATAGAGCGCCGCACCCGCTGCAATCCACAACAACAATTGCATGGTGCGTTGCCAGCCACCCCATGTAAACCAGCTCTGTAGGTCACCTGCGCCCCACCACAGCAAAGCGGCCATAGCGAGATTGGCTAGCAACACCTGCAGCATCAATTTCAACCAACCTGCTTCCGGGGTATAAACACCTTCGCGGCGCAATACACGAAACAACAAGAAGGCATTGAGAAATGCAGATAAGGACGTCGCCAACGCCAAGCCGGCATGGGCTAACGGAAACACCAGGATCAGGTTCATCACCATATTGGCCACCATGGCGATGATACCTATCTTCACTGGTGTCTTGGTATCCTGACGAGCAAAAAAGCCCGGCGACAACACCTTGACCAGGATAAAACCCATCAGGCCAATGGAGTAAGCCATCAGACTGCGGGTCGCCATCTCGACATCGTGCGGACTAAAGGCGCCGTATTGAAACAACGTCGCCAGCATTGGCCCAGCCAGCAGAAACAAACCCACCATGGCCGGGGTACCGACAATCAGCACCCAGCGCAGCGCCCAGTCCAAGGTTCTGGAAAATGCCTCAGTGGAAGACGCCGCATGTTGCTTTGACAGATTGGGCAGAATTACCGTTGCCAGGGCAATGCCAAACACCCCCAACGGAAACTCCACCAGGCGGTCGGAAAAATAGAGCCAGGTGACACTACCGGTCACCAGAAACGAGGCAATCAAGGTATCCAACAACAAGTTTATCTGCGCCACTGATGAACCAAAGATGGCAGGAATCATCAATGTTTTGATTTTCTGTACACCCTCATTTTTTCGATTAAAACGGGGCCTTGGCAACAATTTAAGTTTGGCCAAAAAAGGGAACTGAAACAGCAACTGAGCCAAGCCAGCAAAAAACACCCCCCAAGCCAAGGCCATGATCGGTTCATCCATCTGCGGTGCCAGCCACAAGGCACAACTGATCAACACCAAGTTAAGCAACACCGGCGTAAAGGCCGGCACCCCAAAGCGACCATAGGTATTGAGAATGCCGCCAGCAAAGGCGGTCAGCGAGATAAAAAAGATATAGGGAAAGGTGAATCTAAGCATCTCGACAGCCAGGTCATACTTGCCCGGCTCGTCGATAAAACCCGGCGCAAAAATGGCAATCAACAGTGGTGCTGCCAGCACACCAATGATAGTGATCAGCAGCAGCACAGCACCGAAAGTTCCAGCCACATCATCGGCCAGACGTTTAGTTTCGTCGTGCTCGCGCTGGGTCTTATATTCCGACAAGACCGGCACAAAGGACTGAGAAAAGGCACCCTCAGCAAACAACCGGCGCATAAAGTTAGGAATCTTGAAAGCAACAAAAAAGGCATCTGTGCCCAGACCAGCACCAAAAACACGCGCCACCACCATGTCGCGGATAAAACCCAGAATCCTCGACAGCAGGGTCATGCCGCTCACCGTAACCGTAGATTTGACCAACTTTTTGCTCATAAGCCCCTGTTTTTATTATTTTCTATATATTTTCTGGATTCTACTCGTTCTATCCGCAAAACACACAAGTACAAACCTCGATTGCCGCCATCATTCATAGCCAGGGGGCAAGGGACGTGAACTGCAGTTGACAAGTCGACGCCATTCAGGCATATTTACGCGCCTCTGAGGCCTCACAGCTTTTGTGGGTCGGATTGAATATTTAGAATTTTTAGGAGCCCTACCTTGGCTAACTCTGCACAAGCTAAAAAACGCGCCCGTCAGGCTGAAGTCAGCCGTCAACACAACGCAGGTCTGCGCTCCAAGCTGCGCACCCACATCAAGAACACTATTAAAGCGATCGACTCCGGCAATAAAGAGGATGCACAAGCCGCATTTACTGCTGCCGTGCCTGTTATCGACAATATGGCTGGCAAAGGCATCATCCACGCCAACAAAGCTGCTCGCCATAAAAGCCGCTTGAATGGTCACATCAAAGCGATGGCCTAAGCGTTAAAGCTTAATCAATAAAAAAGCCGGCTTCTAGCCGGTTTTTTTATACCCACTCATCAAGGCTTTTAATAGTTAAGAAACGCCCTCTTAAACCAAAACTAGATTATCCCTATGAATCAACTCTGACTCATCCACATAACCCAAAATTGATTCAATCCTATCACTGGACTGCCCCATAATTTTACGCGCATCAGCGGCATCGTAATTCACCAAACCACGCGCAACCTCTCTATTATCAGGCCCGACACAAGCAACCACTTCGCCTCGTCCAAAACCACCCTCAACCGAAGTCACACCGACAGCTAATAGACTACAACCAGAATCACGTAAAACCGTTACCGCCCCCTCATCCAACACCAGCTTGCCGCGCAATTGCATATGCCCAGCCAGCCATTGTTTGCGTGCGACCAACGGCTGCTCACCCGGAGTAATCAAGGTTCCGACCTCCTCGCCAGCGGCTATATTTTGCAACACACCAGACTCATACCCAGGCGCAATCAAGGTAGCCGCACCGGAACGAGCTGCACGCTCGGCGGCACGCACCTTGGTCAACATACCACCACGACCCAGATTGCCAACACCACCAGAGGCCATCTTCTCTAGCTCTGGATCCCCCGCCTGGCGCTGACGAATAATAGGAACATTTGGATTCTTACGCGGGTCTGACTCATACATACCCGCCTGATCAGTCAACAATACCACCAGCTCCGCCTCAACCAGATTCCCCACCAACGCTGCCAGAGTATCGTTATCTCCAAAACAGATTTCATCCACGGCAATCGTGTCATTTTCATTCACCACCGGCACCACCCCCAAATCAAGCAGGGTGCGCAAGGTGCTACGGGCATTGAGGTAACGACGCCGATCGACTAGTTCCTCATGTGTCAACAACACCTGCGCGGTATGGATATCATATTCCTGAAAACGAGACTCGTAGGCCTGCACTAGCCCCATTTGACCGGTAGCCGCTGCCGCTTGAAGCTGATAAATCGCATGAGGGCGCTTATTCCAGCCCAGCCGTTTCATGCCCTCGGCGACAGCCCCAGATGAAACCAACACCAACTGAATACCTTGCTTTCGCAGGGCCGCGATCTGATCGACCCAGGCGTCGATCAACTCATAATTCAAACCCTGACCATCATTAGTTACCAGCGAACTGCCTACCTTGACCACCCAGCGCTTTGATTGACCCAGTTGTTGGCGTAACGTCATAAGAACCTATTTAAAAAAAACTGACTATATTGTCGCGCGTCAGTCGCCGCATGTCACCGGGTGGTCTTCAAGATATTCCATGATTTGATAGACCAGCGGCTGGGTATTGGTTTTATTGATAGCCGCGATCTTGAACACTGGCCCCTGCCAATCCAGGCCATCAACAATTTCTTGGCAACGCTGTTCACGCTCATCTTCAGGCAACAAGTCGATCTTATTCAGCACCAACCAACGCGGACGACCGGCCAGATCGGCACTGTACTTCTCCAACTCCCGCGCGATCAGACGAACGTTGTCAACGGGATCAGATCCATCAAAAGGTGCCACATCCACCAAATGCATCAACAAACGAGTGCGGGTAAGATGCTTGAGAAACTGAACACCCAAACCAGCACCTTCAGCAGCCCCCTCTATCACTCCTGGAATATCGGCAATAACAAAACTGCGCTCATAATCGACACTAACCACCCCTAGATTAGGGTTAAGAGTAGTAAAGGGGTAATCTCCTACTTTGGGTTTAGCCGAAGAAACAGAACGGATAAACGTAGACTTGCCAGCATTAGGCAGTCCTAGCAACCCCACATCAGCCAACAGCTTCAGCTCCAACCTCAACCAGCGCACATCACCCGGCGTGCCCGAGGTCGCCTGACGCGGAGTACGATTGGTACTACTCTTAAAACGAGCATTACCCAGACCATGAAAACCACCCTGAGCGACCAACACCTTCTGATCATGCTCAATCAAATCGCCCATTTGCTCATCGGTATCATCATCAATTATCAGGGTACCGATCGGAACACGGATAATCAGATCATCACCGCTCTTGCCGGTGCAATCACTCCCCATGCCATTCTGGCCTCGAGTGGCACGATAATCACGCTTGAAGCGAAAATCCACCAAGGTATTAATATTCTCGTCAGCAACCAGGTAGACACTCCCCCCATCACCGGCATCACCACCATTCGGGCCGCCAAAAGGAATGAATTTTTCACGACGAAAGCTAACGCAGCCGTTACCGCCGTCGCCTGCCTGTACCCGGATCCTGGCTTCATCAATGAATTTCATAGACTAATATTATTCGCCCTATAAACAAAAAGCCCCGTCAATGACGGGGCCTCGTTAACGTAACTCAGAATGCGTTTAAGCAGGAATTACGCGAATTGTTTTGCGGTTCTTGGGACCTTTAACTTCAAAGACCACTTCACCATCCACCTTGGAGTACAAGGTATGATCATGACCACAACCAACATTTACTCCAGGGTGGAAACGTGTGCCACGCTGACGCACAATGATGCTGCCTGCACTGATTACTTGACCACCATAGGCTTTTACACCAAGGCGTTTACTTTCTGAATCGCGACCGTTACGACTACTACCACCCGCTTTCTTATGTGCCATTTCTAAATACCTCTTTAACGCGCTGCTTAACCGGCAATACCAGTAATCTTCAGCTCAGTATAATCCTGACGATGCCCCATTTGCTTGCGCGAATGTTTACGACGACGGAACTTGATGATCTTAATCTTATCGCCACGACCGTGCGCAGCAACAGTAGCAGTGACCTTGCCACCGTCAACATAAGGCGCGCCAACTTTAACGTCGTCGCCATTAGTGACCATCAAGACCTTATCAATCTCAACCGCACCACCTTCTTCTACGGGCAATTTCTCAACACGAACCACGTCGCCTTCTGCTACGCGATACTGTTTGCCACCGGTTACTATGACAGCATACATGCCGTTTTCTCCAAACCTTGTTTAAGCCCCCGCGAGAGACGCGAAGACAGATAAATCCAAAAGAGGGCGAATTTTAACGCCTGATTCGCTCGGCGTCAAACGTAGATTAACTAAATAAGCGCTTGTAAGGGCACATTATTCACCACTAAAATGGCCCACCTATGCAGAACACTCAAAATAAAGCCTCCGTGGCGGTCTCTCCAAGCGACTTTGACATGCAAACCATCATCGACTTGACTAAAGGCGACATGGATGCGGTCAACAGCGTAATCCAAACCCGCCTGCACTCTGAAGTAGCCCTGATCAACCAGCTGGGCCACTACATTATAAATAGTGGCGGCAAACGCCTACGCCCTCTATTGGTGCTACTAACGGCTAAGGCCTTTGACTATCAAGACAAGCAACACGTTGAAATTGCTGCAATAATCGAATTTATTCACACCGCCACCCTGCTCCATGACGATGTTGTCGATGGCTCGGAAATGCGCCGCGGTCAGGACACCGCCAACAACATCTGGGGCAATGAGGCCAGCGTGCTGGTAGGAGACTTCCTCTACTCACGCGCCTTCGAGATGATGGTCGACATCAAAAACATGCGTGTCATGGAAATTCTGGCCCACGCCACCAACACCATCGCCGAGGGCGAAGTGTTGCAGCTACTCAATTGTCATGATGCTGATACCACCGAAGAGCGCTATCTGGAGGTCATCCACTCCAAAACAGCAAAACTTTTCGAAGCTGCCACTCAGCTAGGCGCCGTCATCAGTGACAGACCCGCTGCTGAGGAAAAGGCCATGGCCGCCTATGGCATGCATCTGGGCACCGCGTTTCAACTGGTCGACGACGTGCTCGACTACAGCTCCAGCGCTGATGAAATCGGCAAAAACATTGGTGACGACCTGGCCGAGGGCAAACCGACCCTACCACTGATCCACGCTATGCGCACCGGCTCGACTGAGCAGGCGCAAATTATCCGCAGCGCTATTGAAAATGGTGGTCGCGAACAGATCGAAGCAGTAATCGAAGCAGTCAATACAACAGGCGCCATCAACTATACCGCTGAAATGGCTCGCCATGAAGCGAACCTGGCCATCAAAGCCCTAATGGATATCAATCCCAGCCAATATAAAGACGCGTTACTTACGTTAGCAAACTTTTCGGTCAACAGAACGTATTAACTTCGGAGTGTAACTCTGCCTGGTAGAGCACCGCCTTCGGGAGACGGGGGCCGGAGGTTTACCCATGGGCACTACGCAAACCCTCTCACTTCGACCATAAAAATCAGCAGCTCACCTCTTTTTCCAGCTTCTCACTTTATCCTCAACCTGACTTATTGCCCTCCAAGGTAGTTACCGGTCACACACAAATTTTCCGGTGCAAGGTAAATGCTCATCTTGGTGCCCGAATAACATGGCAGTTCGAACCCCTTCCTGATCGAGAGACCAGACTTCACATGCAAGCCAAAGATAGTGCGAATAACGGTTATCGATCCCAGCCCGTTTACATGCTGTTGCGAAGTTTCGCTCCATGAAGCTGACGAAGCTCATAGAATCGCCAATGCAAAACCTTCGTCATACACCGCCTTCCACGTAGTTGCGCGGCCAACCACGCCAGACACACACGCCAACTTGCTCATGCCTGCCAAGGCGATACCACGCCTCGATAGGATCGCGATAGATGCTTGGCAACAGGTCGTAACGGTTGGCCGCTATTGCGACGAAGCAACGCTCGTTGATCGAAAGCAATCTAACCAATTTTTCATCATCATTATCGAGAATCTGTTTAACAATGGCGTGCAACGGTTCACTCATCTCACTGCCTCCTTGTGATTAAAATACGATCTTTCAGCCCAGCGTCCTTAATATGCGCATCCCAAGCATCCATTTCATCGGCCCGCTAAATGTCTGAGGGACATATACTATATGCCATATAAACATATTTCAAGACAACAATATGGCCGTGAGTCATAATCATGCAAACTCAAAGACTTGAGATAGCTGTACGATGGATATTTTACCCGCACGAATAAAGGCGGCCCGCAAGGCTCGCAAACTCACCCAACGTGAACTGGCCATTCTAACCGGGATGGATCAGGGCCATATCTCACGCCTGGAAAGCGGCGGCAAAGGTGTTTCAATGGAACATCTGCATGAGATCGCCAAAGCACTTGGAGTCACCGTCTCCCACCTGATTGGTGAAGACGTCAGGGAAGACAGAGCCACATACAAAACCACCGGAGGCATCCGCGGCGACCTACTCTCCAGCCATGACACGCCTGCCGGCCTACGCCAACTCGCCAGCGACAGCATTCTTGCGGACGCGCTCAAAATCACTGATGCCGAATGGAAGGCACTAAACTCTATTCAACTCACTGGTGAGGTAACCAAGGATGGCTATGCGCAGTTGTTAATTACGATCAGGGCAGTGAGTGAGGCACGCTAGAAAGATTAGCCTGCTGTCATCACTCGAATTAAGGCTGACTGATCGCGCGTATGCCAGCCAGCTTTTTTAACTGCGATGGCTCGACTTTGTGCCATTTATGATATTGGATAACCGCACTCAATCTAGCTTGATTAAGAAATGCCACTACAAACACAGATATTATTCAGCCCACAAAATTGAACCGCACTAATTTGAGGAGACCCCCCCATAGGATATACTCACCGTAGCCTTATTAACCCAAGCAAAACCAACCCACAATCTTAAAGCCCTCATGATACTCCGCCTACTCATTGCCATCATCATCATCGCCCTGGCCTTTTTTCTGATTAGGCGCCTGCGCCAACACAAGCAAATTAAAACCAAACAAGTCAGCCAGTTTGAAGAAACTGTCAGCTGTAAAGAATGCGGTTTACGGCTGCCCAAACCCGAGGCTATCGAGAAGGATGACGAGTTTTACTGTTGCCAAGAACACGCAAAAAAATAAACAATCCGCAGCTATAACTCTTATCAAAGCTACCGATACAAGATAGACAGGCCAACATAACTATTTTCAAAATCCGGTAGTGTAGATGCAAACCCAAGCAACTAACCTAAACAACCCGCCGCCTCATCAGACCTGGCGACCGCTGCGCCTGTTTAACCTCTATCGTTTGGTGATCGCCGGCCTTTTTGCCGTCTATGCCTTTTCAGACATCAGCATCAAATCATTTGGCGAATACAACCCCCTGTTATTCAAATGGGTAGCTGCCCTGTATTTAGCCATCTGCCTAGCAAACGCATTCACCATTCAACTGCGCAAACCCGGCTTTGCCCAACAGATCCACACCCAGGTCATACTCGACATTATCGCCATCACACTCTTCATGCATGCCAGTGGCGGAGTGCAAAGCGGGCTGGGCATGCTCATCATTGTCGCCGTCGCCAGCGGCAGCATCTTGCTAGCCGGCCGGGCCGCCATGATCTTCGCTGCCCTTGCCACCCTGCTGGTGCTGACTGAGCACACCTACATGCAGATTAGCGACTCTCTGACAGCCACAACTTACCCTCAAACCGGTCTGCTCGGCGCAGCCTTCTTTGCCACCGCCTTGCTGGCCCACGCCCTGGCAAAACGAGTCAAGGAAAGCGAGAGCCTGGCGGCCAGGCGCGGCGTTGACCTGGCCAATATGCAGCAGCTGACCCAATACATCATCCAGCAAATGCAAACCGGCGTTGCCGTGATCGACAGCGATGCCCGGTTATGGCAAATCAACGAGTCAGCACGACAACTGTTGAATATCCCGCCACCAGCACAGAAAACACCACTGCCCGACATCTGCCCTGAACTGGCATTGCAACAGCGACTCTGGCAGAAGGAGCCGACAACAGCCCCTTGCCGATTCAAACCAGCCAACAGCGACACCGAGCTGCTGCCCCATTTTGCCAATCTCGGCAAAGGCCGCGACACCCTCATCTTTCTCGAAGACACCGCCAGCATGCGCCAACAGGCACAACAGCTCAAACTCGCCTCACTCGGTCGCCTAGCAGGCAGCATCGCCCACGAGATACGCAATCCGCTGGGCGCCATCAGCCACGCCAACCAACTCCTGGGTGAGTCAGAGAATTTAGATACACATGACACCCGCCTGACCGAAATAATCCATACCAACAGTCAGCGCATGAACAACATCATTGAAAACATCTTGCAGATGGGGCGACGTGATCAAACCATAATAGAAAAAATTCAGCTAAAATCCTGGCTAGAAGAGTTCATCGAAGAATATTGTCGTAGCCAAGACATCACAACAGAACTGATTCAATTGGAAGTTGAACCAACCGACCTAAGCACCGAGTTCGACGCCAGCCAGTTACAGCAGATACTATGGAACCTGTGTCAGAACGGGACACGTCACAGCCTGTCACACTCAGGGGTAGCGAGCCTCAAACTCATAGCCACACACAAACAAGACAACCCCACCCCGTTTCTCGATATTATTGATAATGGCCCCGGCATCACCGAAGAAACAGTCGAACACCTGTTTGAGCCCTTTTTCACCACCGAAAAAACCGGCACCGGTCTCGGCCTCTATATTGCGAAAGAACTGTGTGAATGCAATCATGCCCACCTCAACTATTTTCCAGCCGATAGTGGTGGCAGCTGCTTTCGCATCACCTTTGCCGACCCAAGAAGACGGAGAACCGACTAGTGCCAGCGCAAACCAAAGTCAAAGCCATTGCCCTGGCCGTTGATGACGAACCCGACATTCTCGAACTGATCGAGATGACTCTGGAACGCATGAACATCATCGTTCATAGCACCTCAAACATCGAAGCTGCAAAGAAACAACTAGCCTGCAATGAATATGACCTTTGCCTGACCGACATGCGCCTGCCCGATGGTGATGGCTTAGAGCTAATCAAACACATTCAACTGCACTACAGCAACACCCCCGTGGCGATGATCACCGCCCACGGCAACATGGAGGCCGCCATCACCGCCCTCAAAACCGGTGCCTATGACTTTGTTTCAAAGCCCGTCGACCTGCAAGTGTTACGCAACCTGGTGACAACCGCACTAAAATTGAAACACGGCGTCGATGACCCGGTTGAGCGACGTAGCCGTGACACCCTGCTCGGCGAATCAGAACAGATGCGCAAGATTCGCAACAAGATTGTCAAACTGTCACGCAGCCAGGCTCCCATCTATATAAGTGGTGCATCAGGCAGCGGCAAAGAACTGGTGGCCCGCTTGATTCACGAAAAGGGCCCACGCGTGGACGCGCCCTTCATCCCCGTCAACTGTGGCGCCATCCCCGAGACCTTGATGGAAAGCGAATTCTTTGGCCACAAGAAAGGCAGCTTTACCGGTGCCAGCACCGACAAGGCTGGGCTATTCCAGGCCGCCGATGGCGGCACCCTGTTTCTCGATGAAGTCGCCGACCTACCGCTGCACATGCAAGTCAAACTGCTGCGCGCCATCCAGGAAAAATCCATCCGCCCGGTAGGCGCCCAGACCGAAGCCCCGGTCGACGTCCGTATATTAAGCGCCACCCACAAAGACCTAAGCAAACTGGTAGACGAAGGCAAGTTCCGCCAGGATCTTTTCTATCGCATCAACGTTATCGAACTAAAAGTCCCCAGCCTCAACCAACGCCGTGATGACATCCCGCAGCTGGCCGAGCACTTTCTTGACAACATCGCCGCTCAGGCAAAGTTGGACAAACCCAAGCTGTCCAACCAGGCCATCGAAGCCTTGAGTAATTACAACTTCCCCGGCAACGTCAGGGAACTGGAAAACATCCTCGAGCGCGCCTTCACACTCTGTGAAGACGACACAATAAAAGAGGACGACCTGCAACTCCCCGCCACAATCAATAAGGTCTCAAACGTAGACAATACCGAGCAACCACTTGATTCCTTTCTCGGCAACCAAGAGAAAGAGGCCATCCAACAAGCCCTACAACAAAGCAAATACAACAAAACCGCTGCTGCCAAACTGCTCGGCATCTCATTTCGGCAGCTACGCTATCGCCTGAAAAAACTCGGCATCGACTAAGTAGCAACCATTCCTGTCACAAAGTGACAAAAAGTGTCAGTTCAAAACATATAACCGCACTAACAACACCAACACCGAACAACAAAAACCACTCTCCAAGACCTCTTTTCAAGCCACAAAATTGTGACATAATGTGTACTGCACCAAGGATGGACGGTCAAATACACTTCACCACCCTCCTCATCTGGCTTTTTGGCACGGGACGTGCAATACAATTACCGAGACAAAAAACTTCTCAAGACATTAAAGTCTGAACACAACAGACCGATATGAATAGCGAAGAACATTTTGAACTGGTTTTTTAATCTACAAACTAACTGCTTAGGCACGAGGAAAAACATCATGAAAAAGGTACAACAAGGTTTTACACTGATTGAGTTAATGATCGTAGTTGCGATCATTGGTATTTTGGCAGCGGTAGCGATACCTGCTTACAGCGACTACGTGAGCAAAGCAAAGTTTCAAGACATTAATAGTGCTATTTCACCGGTTGAGACAGCCATTTCATTATGTCTACAGGAAAATAACGGGGTCTTAGCAAGCTGCGACACTGCTGCTAAAGTTGGCGTGACCTTACCGACTGACGCTCAAATGAAATATAGTGGCGCTGTGACAATTACTACTGCCACAGCTGCCGTTAACGCAACCGCCGCCGCAGAAGCAGGCAGTTATACCTACATCAACACACCAACCCTGAACGGCGGCATCGTTGAGTGGGACCAGTCTGGCACTTGCGAAGGAGTTGGTTACTGTAAAGAGTAATAAACATACATAGGTATTTCAGACCTATAACAATAAAAGCCCCGAAGTAAAACTCGGGGCTTTTTTATGCGTAACTCAACGTACTACTTCTATCTAGCATGACCAGGCACTTCAAAACAATTAAGACAACATTTTATTCACTACAGCCATTTAGTTTCCCACGCAAATATAGTGAATCTTCAGACAAATAATAAAGATTATAGAGCAGACATTGATGGCTTGAGAGCCATTGCTATTATGTCGGTTGTTCTATATCACATTAACCCGAATATATTGCCTGGCGGTTTTGTCGGTGTAGATATATTTTTTGTCATTAGTGGCTTTTTAATCACCAGCCATATTCTATATGAGGTCAATATTAAGAAGGGATTTTCCTTTAAAAAATTTTATATAAGAAGAATAAAAAGAATACTTCCTGCGTTGCTATTTATGAATTTGATGGCATTGCTCGCAGGGTACTTCATTTTAACAAATTTATATTTTCACGCTTTGGGTGAGCAAGCTTTTTCAGCAAACCTGAGTTACTCAAATATATATTTTTATTTGTCTTCGGGCTATTTCGATCTTGATTCGAGATTGAAGCCGCTGCTTCACACCTGGTCTTTAGGTGTAGAAGAGCAGTTTTATTTAATATGGCCGGCAATTTTAGTCACTATATGTTTCTTCACGAAAGATTCTAAATATTATTTGGTGGTATTCGTCCTATTATTTGTTTTAAGTTATGCGCTTAATGGGATTTATAGTGATGATTCAAGTGCAATATTCTATCTTATGCCATTTAGAATATTTGAGTTTTCAGTTGGGGCGATTATTGCGCACTTGCTATTAACGGGAAAAGACAAGCTATTTAAGGATAAAAAAACGACTAAAAATATTGCCTCCATCATTGCTCTAATGCTTATTATTGCCCCAATGTTTTACCTGAACGAACACTCCATCTTTCCCTATTACAATGCGCTACCAACCATTCTTGGTAGTATGGGATTGATATATTTTAGAAACAGTATTGTAGGCAGCCTGTTATCGTTAAGATGGATTGTATTTATAGGGCTGATTAGTTACTCATTGTATCTTTACCATTGGCCCGTCATGGTGTTTTCCAAATTTCAACTTAGCAATCTGGATGATTCGTTTTTATATCTGTTTATAATATCCGTTAGTTTTATTTTTGCTGTTCTCTCATATTATCTTATAGAAAAGCCTTTTAGATTCTCCAAAAGCAGATTAATCCCAGTGTTGTTTTCTATGCTAGTCATCAGCGTATTTCTCACTTCATCTTTTGTTAAAGTGAAGAAAGTCGATAGTTTTAATTATGAAGGCGAGATAATTGACAAGTCTATAAAAGAGTCTTTGGACGAGCAGGCTCTGTTTCTTCAGGAAAAAGGATGCCGCATTGATAATACTGATAAATCAAAAAACTGTGATTGGTCTGCAGAAAGTCAAATTTTGTTTTTCGGTAACTCACACAACATGAACAGTCATAATATATTTTATGCGTTTTTGAATAACAACCATAAATACAATTTAATATATCCAGGTGGTGTGCCTGATTGCATCCATGAAAACCTATATGACGTGAGGGGGGGGGGTGATATATGTAGATATGGGGTCGACAAGCTTACATTGGATAAGTTTGTAACTAATATCGATGTGCTTGTTGTTAATTTCTTCAATATTAAAGTCCATGGTGCAAAGCATATGTCTATTATTAATGATATGAGAAATATCAATCCTGAGCTAAAGATTATAGTTATTGGTGGATTTATCGGTACACGTCCACATAATTGTCGTGAGTTAATAAATAAATATGAAAACTTAGACATGTGCAGAAATCAGAAATTTGTTTCATATTGGGGGGGAGATGAAGATCAATGGGTTTTGTCGCAAGACTTCGCTAAAGATAAGTTTCTATATGTAGATACCGTCGAGTTACTTTGTGGAAAGGACAAAGAGTTAGATAACTGTATAACAAGAACGGGTAAAAATTTGTTTTTTTATGATGGGGATCATTTTTCATTGCATGGCTCAAAATTTCTTAGTAATTTGATATTTGATAAATACAGGGAGCAGTTGAATGCCTTAGGAATATCCTATTAAAAGTATTCGGGTACAGGATTAAATAATTGGACGATTACCTATCCAACACTGAGGTGGATTAGCTCAGACTAGATCTGACACTTCGACTTGAAAAGAAGAGAGTTACCCGTTTTGATAAAGGTGTCGAATCTTAAATCAAAACGAAAAGGTAACTCTCATGATGCATACTAACAA
>CAMYNQ010000079.1 GCA_947259785.1 uncultured Chromatiaceae bacterium
AAATCATGCCTTCATAAAAAGGATAAATAAGGCCGACCAACGCAAAGGTCGCCGCTAACTGCGGGTTAAAACGAGCCCGTTCAGCAATCCCACCCGAGACAATCGCCGGAATCGCCGCAGCAAAGGTCAGCAAGAAGAAAAACTTAACCAACTCAAAACCATTTTTTTCCGCCAGCGTTGGCGCTGCCTCAAAAAACGACACGCCGTAGGCGACGCCGTAACCAATGAAGAAATAGGTAATGGTGGAAACTGCAAAATCCGCAATGATCTTGACCAGGGCATTGACCTGGTTCTTATGCCGCACCGTGCCCACCTCAAGAAAGGCGAAACCCGCATGCATCGCCAGCACCATCACCGCACCCATTAATAAAAAAACGACATCACTACCGGACTGCAAGGCTTCCATAACACCTCCAAAATAACGTAAATTTAATTAGAACCATCGCGGCAAAACGCATCGAAATAGCGCAAAAAAACAGATAAACACCCAAAAAATAGTGCGCACACTAGATTAGTCCAGTAACTCTAAAAGATAGCGACAAGAGCCATCATGATATTCAGAAAAGCTTACACCTACGCCATCGTCAAGGACACGCACCACAGTGGCACCAATGCGCACAGCGCTGCCCTGATCACCTGAGCCACAAAAATGCAGCTCAACCTCTGTCGGCACAGCAACCTCAAGTGAGCCGATTTCTATACTAGCCCCCTCAAAACTGATATTTCGAATTTTACAGTTTATGACTTCTTGCCCATCAAATTGCAGCAAGACATCCTGACCCACCTGCTTACGCCTGCTCCAACGACGTTCCATGACGCCTCCAACAGGTAACAAAATTTAGACGAGTATAAGCACAGAACCCCCAGGGAACAAACAAATATGCCGAATTAATTCAACGCATTAGATATCCTCCCATGTGACCAGTATTTATTTAAGACAGCCTTTTGCCAAGCAAATAAAAGCATGTCGAAGATCTGCTTCATCAGCCTACTGCCCAATTCAAATGGCAGTCAAAGCGGCTGTAGTACAATGACAATCCGTTTGATAGCTCAAACACTGGCAGTGACTATTTTATGCTTGACGTCTTTACACAAATGGCAGCCCTGATCGCCTGTGGCGTAGCCTGGCGTATCTGGAAGCCAATGGGCATTCAAGCCGACACTTCACGTCAGTCACTGATAGGCCTGGTGTACGTGCTGCTGTTACCGGCGCTGGTATTGGATGTACTGTGGACTTCACCCCTAGGCATGGACTCAATCCGCATCTCGGTGACGGCAGTCAGCGGCATCCTAGTCTGCATGGGGCTGGCCTGGCTAATCTATCGCTATGTTTTCAAGCAAACCTCAAAACCTACCGCTGGCGCCCTGATTTTAGCAGCCGCGTTCCCCAACGCGACCTACATGGGCCTGCCAGTGCTTGAGCAATTACTGGGGCCTGAAGCACGAATCATCGCCATTCAATATGATCTGTTTGCCTGCACCCCAATCCTGCTCAGCATCGGCATCCTGATGGCAGCGGCTTATGGCAGCAACAATGAAAAAGTCAGCCCAATCGCCACATTGGCCAGGGTGCCACCACTGTGGGCAGCCATCCTTGCGATAGGCCTTAATCTCGGTGACGTACCTATGCCAGAATGGCTGGATGAATGGTTGGGGATGCTTGGCATTGCCGTCATCCCGCTGATGTTGATCTCACTGGGCATGAGCCTGCGCTGGTCGGCCTGGACACCTCATACCTTACCTCTATTGCTACCGGTTATCGCCCTACAGCTCGGCATCATGCCACTGGTGGCTGTCCTGGTAGCAAGCAACATCGGCCTTGAAGGCATGAGCCTGACCGGTGTCATACTCGAAGCCAGCCTGCCCAGCATGGTGATAGGCTTAGTGTTGTGTGACCGCTATGGTCTGCATACCAGTTTTTATGCCATGGCCGTGACCATCACCACTGGCATTAGCCTGTTCACCATCCCTTTCTGGTTTAGTTGGCTTAGTTAGCATACAAAGATAAAGATGAAGCAACGGTTATCGACATCCCTATTAGCCTTGAGCATATCCGCCTACTCTGCGTTACAGACGACGCCGGCAAGCGCCAATAACCCTTTTTATTTTGCATTAGAATTCAAGCAGCAACGCGTGCCCCTAACAAGCAACAGCCAGCTCGAAATCAACAGCTTTGGCTTTCGTTACCGTGAATATCTAGCTGAAAATTTTGGCATCGACATGACGCTAGGCCGCCACAATCTAGACCATGTGAACAACAGTGATGCGCTAGGCTACAACCCAGCCGGCTATCATGCTGGCCTGGGGCTAAGCGTCAGCACAGCAACAAGGAAACGTTTTCAGGCTGGTGCCGATTTGAGCTATAGCTATTACGACAGCAACCAATACCTCCACGGTGACCGAATCGACCTCAACTGGACACAAAGCGAAGCGCGGCTGTGGCTAGCAATGCAGCTTAGCCCCCAACTCAAAGCCTATGGCTGTGCCATTGCTTTTCGTCTTGATGGCAAGCAAAAAAAGACGCCGGCAATCACAACAGAGACACAACTAGACAATCGGGATAATGCCGGCCAGTGTGGCGGCCTGAGTTGGGAAACGGAAGACAATGGCGTGATTGGCATTGAAGCCAATGGCGGCGCCACCCGTGGCGGCAAGATTTATTTTGGCAGACGTTTTAATTGATTGCCGGTGACCGCAAGCCACCGGCAGATATTTCAATAGCAAGCTAGAATGCCATCCCCAGCTTGAGGTTATATGAGGGCACCCCACCCACTGAGTCACCTTCAAGGGCCAGATTGAAAAACAACGGCTGAATCGACACACCGATAAATGTCCGGGTTTCAGAAATATCAACGCTACTTGCGATAGCTCCTGTTGCCAAAGGCTTGCTATCAGCCCAGACCCGCCCAACCCCGGCATAGGGCGTCACAAACAAGAACGATTTTGAAATACTGACATCAAGGCTACGGCTTTTGAGCTCAAGCTGATCTTGCGCTGTTAGAGAAGTCATGGCACCACGCACCGCCACCGCCGGCAAGGCCAGATTACCACTGATAAACGCATATTTGAGTTCACCACCCCAAGCCTCAAGATTGGTATCTGGCACACTCACATAATAGGCACCAATATCAAAATCTAACGGCAGACCTTTTTGCAGATACAGCTTAGGCACCACCAGAGTATCAATGGTATCCCCGGAACTCATCGCCGCCGTCCAGGCCGCAGTATTTTCCAGACTGGTTGATGTCAGCGCAAGACCGGCATCGAAACCAAGAATCCCAAGTGACTCGGCTGGCGCACCGGCCTTATAACTGAAGGCCGCGGTCAAATCTTCTGATAGGCCATCGAACTGAGTCTGACTCAAACTACCAATCAAATTCAAATCATCGGCCACACTAACCGATGCACTCAAGGCCAATGCGGCCACGACAATCATTTTTTTCATCAGGTTCTCCTTAACTTGTTGTTCTAGCCTTTACATTATCTCTGAGCTAAGCTGGCTGGACTTTGAATTTGATCACATCATGCCATATTCAATCCCAGGGAGATAGGAATGAGCTTTTACGCGGACAACTCACAATCGATTGGCAACACGCCATTGGTTCAAATCAATAAGGTAATCGGCGACAGCAAGGCTACCGTGCTGGGCAAGATCGAAGGCCGCAACCCGGCCTATTCAGTCAAATGCCGTATCGGCGCCGCCATGATCTGGGATGCCGAGGAGCGCGGCGCACTCAAGCCCGGCATGGAAATCATCGAACCTACCAGCGGCAATACTGGAATTGCTTTAGCCTTTGTTGCTGCCTCGCGCGGCTACAAGGTTACCCTGACCATGCCTGAGACCATGAGCATCGAACGCCGCAAAGTGGTAAAAGCACTGGGGGCAAACCTGGTGCTGACCGAAGGCGCCAAAGGCATGCCTGGCGCCATTGCCAAGGCCGAAGAGCTGATAAAGGCAAGCCCAGGTAAATATTTCATGCCGCAACAGTTCAGCAATCCCGCCAATCCGGCGATTCACGAAAAGACCACCGGCCCGGAAATCTGGGATGCCACCGATGGCAATGTTGACGCCATTGTTGCCGGGGTTGGCACCGGCGGCACCATCACCGGCATTTCGCGTTATCTCAAGCAGACTCAAGGTAAAAAGCTTGTTTCTGTCGCCGTTGAACCCGAGGCCAGCCCGATCATCTCGCAAACCCTGGCCGGTGAAGAACTCAAACCTTCGCCGCACAAAATCCAGGGCATAGGCGCCGGCTTTTTGCCAGCCAACCTTGATCTTGAAGTGATCGACCGGGTGGAAAAGATCAGCAATGAAGATGCAATTGAATACGCCCGCCGCCTGGCCGCCGAAGAAGGCATTCTAGTTGGCATCTCCAGCGGCGCGGCCATCGTTGCCGCCAAACGCCTGGCCCAGGAAGCTGAATTTGCCGGCAAGACTATCGTTGTCATCCTGCCAGACTCAGGTGAACGTTATCTCTCATCTATCTTATTTGAAGATATCGACGCCTAAGCAAATCAGAACTTGCTAAATCAAAAAAGAAAGGGATAGGCCATTCGGCTTATCCCTATTTTTGTGCCTACAAAAATTCTAAAGTGATTAAATCAATTTCACAGAGCGGATAGATGCGAGCTCATGCATGGCGCACAATCGGCTGAATCATGGCCCAAGACTCGGCAAACATAGATACCGCATCGTCTGAAACCACATTCATCACATCCTCATTCAGGCCGGTAATTTCCCAAGCCTGCGGATCAACCTGAGGCAAAGGGCCTTCATAATCCACCTCCAACTCGGCGCGACTGGCAATAACATCGGCAATATGAATAATTGCCGCATCCAGACGGGCATCTTCTGCCTTACTAATATCATGATGACAAGCAACTGTTTCACACAAGGCCTCAGGAATATCCCATTGCCGCATCAAAATACCCCCCACCTCGGCATGATCAAAACCAAACAACGCCATCTCGGCTTCATGCTGCTCTTTATTGCCAGCGTCTGACGCTTCCAGAGCCCGTTTCGCCAAATCCGGTTCGCGATTCATCATCACCAACATACCAACTTCATGCAGCAAGCCTGCAACAAACAGTCGCTCACTGTGTAACACATGACATTCAGCCGCGACTAACCGCGCCACCACACCGCAATAAACACTGTGACGCCAGAAACTAGCCATATTAATCAGCTCAACCGGGATCTGCGAAAATGCACGTACCGCAGACAAGGCCAACACCAAGTAGCGTAACTCTCGCTCACCCACCACCGTTACGGCCCGGGAGATGGTATCCACCTTGGAGGGAAAATTATAAAAGGCACTATTTGCCATGCGTAGCAACTGCGCCGTAAGCGCCGTGTCATGACTAATCACCTTGCCTATATCAGCTGCCGAACTGCGAGGGTCATCGACCATCTCATTCACCCGGATGCAGACTTCGGGCAATGAGGCGAGCTTGGCAATCCCTTTGACGAGTTCAGTGGCTTGCATAGTCATCGATAACTCCTAAGTTTTCATTTGTCTGTAAAAAATATAGTACATCCCGAAATTTTCGGTACATGACTGCGACAGAAAGTCTGACACTACAAAATCCGAATCGACAAGGGAATTAAAATAGTTATCGGCTGAAAAAATAATTTTTTAAGTATCGCAACAAGGATAGCCACCAAGAACAGCTAAAGAAGCAACTATCAGCGGCCGATCACCAATCATGCCAATGTGGATATTCGCAGACAATGCCAAACAAAAACTCTAAGAAAATAGACTTAAGCGAACCGCAACAAGCGGGTGACGTGCTGCAGTTGATGATTGACCAGATCAATGCTGCCGTGCGGGATAACAACTCCAGCATGGGCAAGCTGATAGGCAGCCACTCAGCCATTGCCGCCAAGGCAGACGCACTCACAATAAGCCCTGACAGCAAGTCCCTGGAAGAGCTAAAAAACTCTTTACATCAAGAGCTTAGAAGCATGATCGTTGCCTTTCAGCGTCACGATGAGCACAACCAGCGCCTCGAACATGTTACTAATGCCCTGGCCGAAGCCAAATCCCTGGTTGGAAACCCGGTCGCCGCTTCAGACTCTAAACAATGGCAAGCACTGGTAGAAAAAATTGCAGCAGAGTACACCACCGCACAAGAACTTAAAGTCCACGCAAGCAAAACAGGCATCGCCAGCCAGGGCAGAGCTGAAGACGATGTCGAACTATTTTAGCCTTACTCAACAACCGGCTTGACCAGGCTAGCGGCCTGTTTGGCCCGGCTCAAGGCCTCATCTACAGAATCGCCACTGGCCAGCGCTACCCCCATGCGTCGCCGCTGAAAGGCCTCGAGTTTACCGAATAAACGAACATCGCTATGTGGCACCTGTAAGGCCTGCTCCACACCCTCAAAGGCAATTCCAGCCTTGTCCATCTCACCATAGATCACCGCGCTGGCACCCGGGCTACGCAAGCGGGTATCCACCGGCAGGCCCAAGATAGCGCGGGCATGTAGTTCAAATTCATTCTGGGATTGACTGGCCATGGTCGCCATACCGGTGTCATGCGGCCTCGGGCTAACCTCGCTAAACCAAACCTCATCGCCCTTGATAAACAGCTCAACACCAAACAGGCCGCGACCACCAAGATTGCTGGTAACCTGCTTAGCAATCTGTTGCGAACGCTGCAGCGCCAACGGCGTCATCCGTTGCGGCTGCCAACTCTCGATATAATCGCCCTGTTTTTGCAGATGACCGATGGGATCACAAAAATGCGTTTCGATCTCACCCCGCGAGTTCAGCGCCCTGACCGTTAGCAGGGTAATCTCAAAGTCAAAATCAACGAACGACTCGACAATCACTCGCCCGCCTTTAACCCGGCCGGCCGACATAGCACAATCCCAGGCATCGGCCACATCATCCGCCCCCCTAACCATGGATTGCCCCTTGCCGGACGAAGACATCACCGGTTTGATCAGACAGGGATAACCGACCCCACCATCGATAGCCATCTTCATTTGCTTGAGACTATCGGCAAAGCCATATTTTGATGTGGGCAACTCCAGCTCTTCCGCCACCAGGCGACGAATACCTTCACGGTTCATGGTCAACTGAGTTGCCCGGGCAGTAGGAATGACCTCGGCCAAACCCTCTTTCTCGATCTCAGCCAACACATCCGTAGCGATGGCCTCAATCTCAGGCACCACCAGATGGGGCTTTTCCTGTTCAATTATCTGACGCAGCGCAGCACCATCGGTCATATCAACGACATGGGCACGATGAGCCACCTGATGGCCCGGCGCATTGGCATAGCGATCGACACCGATCACCTCTACCCCCAACCGTTGCAGCGCAATAATCACCTCTTTGCCCAGCTCACCACAACCCAACAACATCACCCGCGTGGCACTGTTCGATAAAGGCGTTCCCAATTTCATCATTTCAACTCCGTTTTTATTCCGACTCAACCAACAACGCATCCAGATCACCACCGCGATCCAAGGCAAACAACTCCATACAGCCACCGATAGACTGATTATTGATAAATATCTGTGGCACCGTTGTGCCGCCGGCACTGCGCTGAATCATGGTCTGGCGCAGCTCGGGGTCCGCATCAATTGATAGTTCAATATAATCCACCCCCTTCTCATCCAACAACATTTTGGCCTGCACACAATAACCGCAATAACGGCGTGTATAGATTTCTATCTTTGCAACCGACATACCATCCTCATCATAAACAAATCTTCAATCCTGCAAAATCAACAGTATGCCCCATCGGCATCAAGACACTACCTCAATCACAAACTGGTAATCATCGGCAGTTCATCAGTACCCTCAAACCAAACACTGATGAGATCCAAGCATTTTCTCATGAAAATCAACAGCTGGCCGAATCACCCGCCTCACAGACAGCAGCTGTGCTCACCAATCAAAGCCTGATGCCGACCTACAAAATCTTATGGAACGGCTTATAGAAGTCATTGCCATTGATGACAAATCTCCCTATACCGGCCACCCCAAACCCTGAAGATCCTCGCCAACATGGCCGCAAAAGGCCATATCGATCCTGACCTTTGAAATATTTGTTCGCCAAAGCGGTGGGTTCAGCCTGGGGCGTGGCTGCGGCACGGGCTATTTTATGCAGGAAGTCGGCGATGGTTATTTTCATGTCGTCGTCGGTGACCCAGCTGATGACTTTGCCATTGAGTGATACATCAAAAGCTCTGGCACTTATTCCACCTCGCTCACGACCGGCTACCTAGACAATATTTACGACCCGCTCAGCTCAAAAGTAAGCGACACAGGCAATGGCGCCGGCAATCCACGCAACGTCCACATCCGCTTAATCGTTCGTGGCGATGGTCTGGACCAGGAATTCCTAAAGGCCACCAACGCCAACAAACCCAAAATCACCCAGGACATCATCGCCACTGACATGACATCACATTTCGTGGCAGACATGACCAACTCCGACTACAGCGACTCATCCACCGTCGGAACCATCACCAATCAGCAGTCCGTTCTCGACGCCGATCTTCCTGCTGAATCGGCAAACTTTGATATGACTGACTTGCTGCTAGCTCAAACGTCACTGCCGGCCTTTATAGCCACAATACCGGTAGCGGTAGCGGTGAGTTCAAGACTTATAACTACGCCAAAGAAGATGGCTTTGATGTTTATGACATCAAATGGATAGACTACTGCGACCCATATCAAAACCCTGACCACGACTGTGATATCGGTGGTTCCAATGGCGGTGGTGGCTGGGGTAGCGGTAGCGATGGTACTGGCGGCTGGGGCAGCTTTGGTGGCCGGTAACCGCCAGCAAGCGCCCATGAATATTAAAGCTGATTAGGTTTCACATTCACCGCATCGCCAACACCGGCTCATCAAAAGCAGCCAGTTGCTCACGCAAGCTCAAAATCTGTTCTTCCCAATAGCGTGGTGATTCAAACCAGGGGAAGGCCTGGAGAAAGGCGGGATCATGCCAGCGCCGCGCCAGCCAGGCAGAATAGTGCATCATCCGCAGCGCGCGCAAGGGCTCGATCAAACTCAATTCGAACGGGTCAAAATCAGAAAATTGCTGATAGCCTTCCATCAATACAAATAACTGCTGCTCCATTTCATTCTTGTCGCCCGACAACAGCATCCATAGATCCTGAATCACCGGCCCACTCAAGCAATCATCCAGATCGACGAAGACTGGCCCGTTAGCAGTCCACATGATGTTACCGGCATGGCAGTCACCATGCAGGCGTTGATAAGACAAGTCATAGACTGACTCAAAGGCATTCTGCAAACGTGCCACCACATCCTCGGCAATGCTGCGATAAGCCAGTTCTAACTCTTTAGGCACAAAGCCATTTTCAAGCACATATTGATATGACTGCACCGCCATCCGCCCCACCTCGATGCGTGGCCGATGCCGAAAACGTTGTGCCCGCCCAACCATGTGAATCCGCGCCATATAGCGCCCCAGCCAGCGCAGGTGTTCGTCATTATCCAACTCTACGTTGCGGCCACCGACACTGTCAAAAATGGCGAAACGATAGCCTTGATGACGATGCAGCGTTTCGCCGTCTTCATTACGCAGAGGTGCGGCAACGGGAATCTCATTTTCCAGCAACTCGTGACTGAAGGCGTGCTCTTCAAGAATGGTCTGATCATCCCAGCGCTCAGGGCGATAAAACTTCACCACTAGGTTTGGGGCATCCTCAATACCCACCTGATAAACCCGGTTTTCATAACTATTGAGCGCCAGCAAACGGCCATTGCAAAGATAGCCCTGACTCTCAACAGCGGTCAGGACAACATCGGGTTCAAGCCCGGCATAGGGAGGGGTAATTTCAGACATGCAGGGATTGTAACAGGCCGTTAAATAACCCGATCAAATTGGCAGGGCATCAACACCGTCAATAGGACAAACCTTGCTGCGCTTTTTGCCGGCAGTAAGCTGATAGGCAAGCACCGGCTCTTTGACTCCCTTCACCTGCAACGGCATGGCAGCAGAAAAACAGAGCTGAGTTTCATCCCGCAACAACTGCCACACAGCGTCAGACACCATTACAGACAAGGCCTTGGCATGGCCACAAAGCCGCGCTGCCAGATTAACCGTCGGCCCAATCACGGTATAATCAAGCTGCTTTTCAATGCCAATATTGCCAATCATGGCCTCGCCCTGATGAATACCTATGCCCAATTGATACAGGGCTGCGGCATCACCGGTGGCCCGGACACAGGCCTCTTCAACCATCTTCAAAGCACACAAACAACTGTTTAGAGACTTGTCCGGGCCATCAAACACCGCCATTACCCCGTCACCACTGAACTTATCAATGTAACCACCAAAACGATAGACACACTGCACCTGGGCGCTAAGATTCTCACTGAGAATACGAAACAGCTTTTCCGGCTCCATCTCCTGTGACAACTGGGTAAAACCACGCACATCGGTAAACAGCACACAGACATCACGCCGCTCAGGCATCAGCTTTTTGCCTTCACGGGTCTGTTCTTCAACCATTTGCTGAGTACGACTATCAACATACTGGTTCAGGTTTTGACGCATTGCAGCCAATTCCCTGGCATATTCACTGCGCTGCAGGTGATTATTCAAGCGGGCATGCAACACCGCCTCTGAGACAGGCTTACAAATAACATCATCGCCACCGGACTCAAAGGCCAGCTGGCTAATCTCAGCCTCGGCCAACGAGGTGATAAACAACACCGGCGTATGCTCAAAGCGCTGGGAACGGCGCAGGCGGCGACACAACTCCATCCCGTCCATGCCCGCTAGCTGGATATCAAGCAAAAATACATCCACATCCTGGTCGGCCATCAGCATCAAAGCGGTCTCGGCATCGCTGGCCGGCAACACCTCCATGCCAAAGCCTTCCAGCATCCGCGTCAGCAGCTTGCGCACGGTCGACATATCATCGACCAGCAGTACCCGCTTTCCTGTCAGGCCGCTCATATCCATCTTGATCTATAAAATCTCAAGCACATTTTCTGGCGGACGACCAATCGCCGCCTTGTCGCCATTGATCACAATCGGCCGCTCGATCAGCTTTGGCGTTGCCAGCATGGCATCAATCAACTGCTCCTGCGTCAGCGACTCATCGCCCAGGCCCAACGCTTTATATTCAGCCTCATTACGGCGCATCAATGCACGAGGCTTCAAACTCAGCATTTTCAGAATCTGCTTCAGACGGGTTTTTGAAGGTGGGGTTTTCAGATATTCAACCACCTCAGGCTCAACACCCTGATCCTGTAGCAACTGCAAGGTTTGGCGCGACTTTGAACAGCGCGGATTATGAAAAATGACAACACTCATGTTTGACTCCATTCTTAAATATATATTGGCCAGGCACCGCTTCGCCTAAAACACCAACTGTTAGCACTGACAAAACAACCATACAGTGCATGGGGCCAACAGTGGCCGCTTTAGGCGAATCGACAGATACTGGATTTTACTTGAATAGGGTAAAATAAGGACTATGGAAAATAAATCTCAAAATCAAGTCAACGTCACCGCCGAGGTCAGCTACATCGATGCCCAAAGCGCCCCCGAAGCCAACCGCTTTGTCTTTGCCTATAAAATCAGACTACAGAACAATGGCACCGAAGCCGCCAAACTCACCCATCGTCACTGGCACATCACTGACGCCAATGGTAAAGAGGAAGAGGTGCATGGCGAAGGGGTCATCGGCAAACAGCCCTACCTCAAACCAGGTGAGAGTTTTGAATACAGCAGTGGCACCATACTCGAAACACCGGTGGGTGCCATGCAAGGTTATTACGACATGACCAGCGATGACGGCAGCCAGTTCAAGGCCGATATTGCGCCATTCACCCTGTCAGTGCCCGGCAGCCTGCATTAATTAAGCAATAAAAAAAGGCTGCCTAAATCGGCAGCCTTTTCATAACAACCTAGCTCAGACTCAAGCTACATTGCTCAGATGCACATTAATATCATGCTGCATCTTTATGAACATGAACATCCATTTGAGGATATGGAATGTTTAGCCCTTCTTTATCAAATGTCTTATAAACATTCTCATTCATTTCAAAGAACACCCCCCAATAATCAGCGGCATTGACCCAGGCTCTGACTGCAAAGTTTACTGAACTATCGCCCAATTCTGAAACCGCAATAAATACTTCCGGATCTTTCAAAATTCTTGAATCAGCATCACACAGGCTCTTAATAACCTGCTTGGCCTTGTCAACATCATCGCCGTAGCCAATACCAATCGTCCAATCCACTCTTCTGCGCTCTTCGGTAGAATAGTTGGTCATCGAAGATGTTGACAAGCCACCATTAGGAATAATAATTGTTTTATTATCAGGTGTCTTAAGAATGGTATTGAAAATCTGAATCTCTGCAACCGAACCAACATAGCCCTGCGCATCAATCACATCACCGGGTTTAAAAGGCTTGAAGATCAGAATCATCACGCCGCCGGCAAAGTTCTGTAAGGTGCCTGAAAGGGCCATGCCGACTGCCAAACCGGCAGCACCGAGAATAGCTATAAACGAAGTCATTTGAATGCCGAGCATGCCCAGCACAGTAATGACCAGCATGACCTTGAGCAGCCCGCCTACTAAACCCTTTATAAAAGGTTTAAGGGAAGCGTCCGTCCCGGCTTTATCCATTCCCTTACCAACAATATTAACAATTGCTTTTACAATCCAGCCACCAATAACCCAAACAACAATGGCGCCTATTAATTTAGGCCCATAGGTAAGTGCAAGCTCAGTCGCTTGGCTCATCATTTCTTCTGGTTCCATAATATTCTCTTCCTTAGTTTTTATTGATTCACCCAAATACGGGGGCAATTATATGTTTAAACCAAGCCTTTTTGACAGGCAGAATCTGTAAAGAAATGTAAATATTACAAGGAACAATACCCAACAACGGCCAGCATAGTCGGCGGCTAAAATTTGTCCAGCCAACCAAATCTAGATCTCGCTAACGAATCTGTTTCAGCTGCTGTTTGAGGCGCTTGGCAGACACCGGCATTTTGGTACCCAAAGCTTGGGCAAATAAGGAGACACGCAATTCTTCAATCATCCAACGATATTTTTCCAACTGTGGATCATCAACACCCAGCTGTTGATGTTTTCCGCTACGTTCAATATAGGCCTGCCACAGCGGTTGTATTTCCAGCACTGCAGCGCGATCGCGATCTATCGCACCACTTAATCTTTCCAGACGCAGATTGATCGCCTTGAAGTAACGCGGATACTCGCGCAACCACTCACGCGGCGTTTGCTTGATAAAACCGGGATAGATCAGCGCCGCCAACTGTACCTTGATATCTGCCAGCGCATGCAACCAGGCAGGTGAAACATTGGCTTTCAATTTTTTGTTTAACTGGTGATGTTCCGCCAGGGTTTTGCCAACCATGCCACACAACTCATTGGCAACATCAAGCATTACCTGCTTACCTTTTTCGGCACAGGCTTCAAACTGTTGCTGCGTCCTCGGCAGCTCAGCCTCACTCAAAAAGGCCTGATCAATCACCGCATCAATCAGATCAGCCTTTAACTGCTCACATTTTCCTGTCGGGGCATAATAAAGACACATCTGTTTTATGCCGGGCATATTTTTATTCAGATATTTAATCTTTTCCGGCACGGCAAACATAATCAAACGTCGCATTGCCAAACGGGTTTCAGACTCGGCCTGTTCCGGCGTATCACACAGCTTTATGGCAACGCTTTCCTTGTGATCAATCATGGCCGGATAGCCACGCATCTGCACACCATTGCGTTCAAAATCTATATGCACGGGCAATTCAGAAATGTCCCATCTCTGCATACCTTCACGCTCACCATCCCAGGCTGGCACAGCGGCAAAACTTTGCTGCGCTTTATCTTTTAAATTTTGTTGCAGTTGCAACAGAT
>CAMYNQ010000080.1 GCA_947259785.1 uncultured Chromatiaceae bacterium
CGGGCAGGTTTTGTAGCGCGACATCGTGGATTAGCTGATCGTAGGCACGCTGTAGGAAGGTGGAATAGATTGCTACCACCGGCTTCATGCCTTCGCAGGCCAGCCCGGCGGCCAGGGTCACGGCATGTTGCTCGGCAATGCCGACATCGACGTAGCGTTGGGGGAACTGTTGTGAGAACTCCACCATGCCCGAGCCTTCGCGCATCGCTGGGGTGATGCCCACCAGGCGCTCGCTTTGGCTGGCCATGTCGCAAAGCCAGTCACCAAACACCTGGGTATAAGTAGTCGCTGAGCCTTTGGCCAGTAGTTCGCCATTGTCGGGGTCAAACTTACCGACACCATGATAGGTGCAGGGATTGTCTTCGGCCGGGCTAAAGCCTTTGCCCTTTTTGGTCACCACATGCAAAAATTGCGGGCCTTCGATTTGGCGCATATTTTTCAGGGTGCTGACCAGGGTGGGCAGGTCGTGGCCGTCGATGGGGCCGATGTAGTTGAAACCCAGTTCCTCGAACAGGGTACCTGGCACCACCATGCCTTTCATGTGTTCCTCGGCACGGCGCGCCAGTTCCCAGACGCTAGGCATTTTGCCGAGCACCTTTTTACTGTTTTCACGTACCGATGAATAGAACTTGCCTGACAGCACCCGCGCCAGGTAATTGGACATGCCACCGACATTGGGTGAAATCGACATCTCGTTGTCGTTGAGTATTACCAGCAGATTGGCATCGACATCACCGGCATGGTTGAGCGCCTCGAAGGCCATGCCGGCAGTCATGGCACCATCACCGATGATGGCGACGGATTTGCGATCGATGCCTTGTTCCTGTGCTGCCAGCGCCATGCCCAAGGCGGCACTGATCGACGTGCTGGAGTGACCAACGCCAAAGGTATCGTAAGGGCTCTCTTCCCGTTTTGGGAAACCGGCTAAGCCGTCTTTCTGGCGTATGCTGGCCATCTGTTCACGCCGCCCCGTCAGAATCTTGTGCGGATAACTTTGATGACCGACATCCCAGACCAGGCGATCTTCCGGCGTGTTGAAAATGTAGTGCAGGGCGATGGTTAATTCCACCGTGCCCAGCCCGGCTGACAAGTGGCCGCCGGTGTTGCTGACTGACTGGATTAGAAATTGACGTAATTCAGCCGCCAGTGTCGGCAGCTCGTCCTGCGAAAGTAGGCGTAGATCGTCAGGGCTATTGATGCTCTCCAGCAAGTCTTGGGTCTGGGTGGTCATTCTCTATATACACTGCGCGCGGAAAAACCGTGAATTATGAGGCTCAGAGCATCCGGGCGCAAGTTAAATGGATGAAACCACTTTGAAAACAATTGATTTGGTTGGTTTTTTTAATTGCTGCGGGAAATGATGTATTCCGCCATCCAGCGTAGTGGGTCGGCCTTGTCGTCAAAAGAATCCAGGCTGGCTAGGGCTTCCTGATACAACTCTTGGGCGCGTTGCTTAGCGCCATCCAGCCCCAGCAGGGCTGGGTAGGTGGGTTTGTCGCGGGCAATGTCGGCACCCTGCATCTTCCCCAGTGTTGTTGTGTCGCCCTCGATATCGAGGATGTCGTCCTGAATCTGGAAGGCCAGACCGATGCAGTTGGCGTAGTGATTGAACTGTTTTAGTTGTGTGTCGCTAACATCATCACAGCTTAGTGCGCCAAGCATGACACTGGCACGGATTAGGGCGCCGGTCTTGTGGATGTGCATGTTTTCCAGTGCTGGCAGGTCTAAATTTTTGCCGACTGATTCTAGGTCGATGGCTTGGCCGCCACACATGCCGCGCGAGCCAGAGGCTTTAGCTAGATGGTCGATCATTTGTAGACGACGCTCGGCATTCACCTGGATGTTTTTGTCATGGCTCAGCACATGGAATGCCAGCGATTGAATCGCATCACCAGCGAGGATGGCGGTGGCCTCATCGAAGGCCTTGTGACAAGTGGCTTTGCCACGACGCAGGTCATCATCGTCCATGGCCGGCAGGTCATCGTGGATGAGTGAATAAACGTGGATGAACTCGACCGCAGCGGCTGGGCCGTCCAGCTGGCTGAGTTCAGCGCCCAGGGCCTGGCCTGCGCTGTAGACCAGAAACGGTCTGACCCGTTTGCCACCATCCAGGCTTGAATGGCGCATGGCTTTATGCAGGGTTGCCGGGGCGATGCTCGGCTTGGGCAGCCAGTGGTCAAGTGTGGTTTCGGTGCGCGCCTGGTGGGCGGCCAGTAGTTGCTTTAGTGAGTTACTCATTGGTCTCAAAGGCCTCCGGCTCCCCAGTCTTGTCGAGCAGGATTTGTACCTTTTGTTCCGCCTCTTTGAGCGAAGTCTGGCAGCTGCGGGTCAGGGTGACGCCGCGTTCAAATAGCTTGAGAGATTCTTCCAGGCTGATATCACCTTGCTCAAGGCTTTCCACCAGGGTTTCAAGTTCGACCAGGGCGGTTTCAAAGTCGGGCTGTTTTTTGCTGGTTTTTCTAGGCATTTTAATAAAGAGATCAATTGTAGGATGCGCCCAGCGCATCGTCATTGCTATGGCGCGTATGGCGCACCCTATGTTCGGCGACATCATGTTTTGCTCATGATGCGTTTCCAAGGCTCACATGATACAGTCTCTGCGCATTGAATTAACAGGATATTGAAGATTTTAGTATGAGCAGTTACGACGCTTCCTCCATTGAAGTCCTGAGCGGCCTTGAGCCGGTGCGCAAGCGCCCAGGCATGTATACCGACACCACTCGTCCTAACCATTTGGCTCAGGAAGTGATCGATAATAGTGTCGATGAGGCCATGGCCGGACACGCCAAAAAGGTTGAGATCACCCTCTATAAAGATGGTTCGCTGGAGGTGCAGGATGATGGCCGCGGTATGCCGGTGGATATTCACCCTGAAGAGGGTGTGCCCGGGGTTGAGGTCATCCTGACCAAGCTGCATGCTGGTGGTAAGTTTTCCAATAGCAATTATCAGTTTTCTGGTGGTCTGCACGGGGTGGGTGTGTCGGTGGTCAACGCGCTCTCCAATCGGCTTGATGTCTGGGTCAAACGCGGCGGTCAGGAATATAACATCGCCTTTGCCGATGGTAACAAGGTCTCTGATCTGGAAGTGGTAGGTAAGGTCGGTAAGCAGAATACCGGCACCCGGGTTCGTTTCTGGCCTGATCCAACGTTTTTTGATTCGCCCAGAATTTCTGTTAGCAAACTCAAACATGTGTTGCGTGCCAAGGCGGTGCTTTGCCCGGGGCTGCATGTCACTTTCCTTGACGAGAAATCAGGCGAATCAGAAGAGTGGTATTACGAGGATGGTCTAAGTGATTATCTAGGTAGTGCCCTGCAGGGGGTTACTCTGTTGCCGGAAGAGTTATTCGTCGGTGGCACCGCTTCAGAGCATGAGGCGGCTGACTGGGCGGTGGCCTGGTTGCCGGAGGGAGGCGAGCTGATCACCGAGAGTTATGTCAACCTGATTCCTACCGCCCAGGGCGGCACGCACGTTAACGGTCTGCGTACCGGTTTGACTGATGCCATTCGTGAGTTTTGTGAATTCCGTAACCTGCTACCACGCGGCGTTAAGTTGGCGCCGGATGATGTCTGGGACAAGTGTGCCTATGTGTTGTCGGTGAAATTGGAAGACCCACAGTTTAGCGGTCAAACCAAAGAGCGTTTGTCATCGCGCGAATGCGCGCCGTTTGTCTCTGGTGTGGTTAAGGATGCCTTTAGTCTGTGGTTGAATCAGCATACCGAGGCCGGTGAACTGATCGCCATGCTGGCGATTAGCAATGCCCAATCGCGGATGCGCGCCGGTAAAAAGGTGGTGCGTAAGAAGGTCACCTCTGGTCCAGCCTTGCCGGGCAAACTGGCTGATTGTAGTTCTCAGGATCTTAGCCGCGCTGAATTATTTTTGGTGGAGGGGGACTCGGCGGGTGGGTCAGCCAAGCAGGCCCGTGATCGAGTCTATCAAGCCATCATGCCGCTACGCGGTAAGATCCTGAATACTTGGGAAGTTGAATCGGCCGAGGTGTTGGCTTCGCAAGAGGTACATGACATCTCCGTAGCTGTCGGCGTCGAACCCGGCTCTGACAATATGAAAGGCTTGCGTTACGGCAAGATCTGCATCCTTGCCGATGCCGACTCCGATGGTGCTCATATCGCGACGCTGTTATGTGCACTATTCCTGCGTCACTTTCGTCCGTTGGTGGATGCCGGTCATGTCTATGTCGCCATGCCGCCGCTATTTCGCATTGATGTCGGTAAGCAGGTTTTCTATGCCCTGGATGAAGCGGAAAGGCAGGGGGTATTGGATCGTATCGCCGCCGACAAACTCAGGGGTAAGGTTTCTATCCAGCGCTTCAAGGGCCTGGGTGAGATGAACCCACTGCAACTGCGTGAAACGACGATTGACCCAGATACCCGCCGTCTGGTGCAGTTAACCCTCGATAGTGGCGATGACACCCATCAGACGATGGATATGCTGCTGGCCAAAAAACGTGCCGCCGATCGGCGTGCCTGGTTAGAAAATAAGGGTGATCTGGCAGAGGTGTAATGCCTCGAATTATTGCTAGATAATTTTGTAACTATTAAAAAAGAGGGGTTCCCCCTCTTTTTTTTGACTGTATTTTGGTTTGTTGTTAGCACATTTAAATCAACTCTAATTTATGTTCCCTGAGCTTGTGAACCCCATAAAAAGTTAACTTTAAAGTTTTTGTGGTTTTGAACCGATAGACCTTTTCTAAAGCAACAGCACGTTGTGGTCATTTCTTGATCAGTTAATAGCTGGCGTGCTGGCTTTCCATTTTTGTTAAGGGCTGTAGAAATTTTCTTGTGGGTTCATTTGACTAACTAAAGGAACGATATATGTTTTTGAAAAAACCAATTCCGGCGGCGGTGATTGCGCTGTCAATGACGGCGGCAGGCTGTGGTGGTGGCAGCAGTGATGGCGTATCTGCAACACCTGGTTCGGCATCAGGTATCGTGGCAGATGGTTATTTGTCTGGCGCGAAAGTCTGTCTTGATATCAATCTAAATAAAATTTGTGATGCGGCTGAACCCTCCGCAACCACAGGGACAGGTGGTGCATATACGCTGGCTGTCACGGATGCAACTCAGTTAAGCCAATACCCTGTATTGGTTGAAGTACCTGCTACAGCCGTAGATGAAGATACCGGGGTAGCGGTTGGCAAGAAATTTGTTTTAAGCGCGCCTGTTGGTAAGCCTGAATTTATAAGCCCGCTAACAACAATGGTGCAAAATCAAATCGAAGCTAATCCTGGTATGACTGTTGACGAGGCTGAAAATGAACTTATCACCAGTATGGGTAAGGATCCCGCCGCGGTATCACTATTTACCGACTATGTTGAAGCAAAAGCTGACACCACAAATGCGGCAGCCGATGACTACAACACCTTACATAATATTGCCCAGGTAACGGCCCGTACGCTGGCAAATAACATCGAAACCATTGAAACTGCGGTCAATGATAACAGTGTGACTCTTGATCTTCAGGAGGCCTTTGATGCTTTGATTCAGATTGTGGTTGAAGAGGTGGTGGCCCAGCTTGCTACCATCACCACCAATGTTGAAACTGCGGAAGCTGCCTCTGGCGATGGAACTATTGATGCAGATGCAGTAACGACATCAACCAATGTTGCTGTGGATACCACTACGCTTGAAACCGAAGTGGCGGTGGTTGAGGCGACAAATAGCGCAACTGCAACCACATTTGAACAACAGCTTGCTGACGGATTCAACTGGTTATGGAGTGACACCTACTCAAACCAGCAAGAGATTGAATATGGCACGGTGACAGTTGCTGATGGTGTCGCATCAGAAACACAGTATGAATATGACTTTACCTCAGGTGCATTTGTTGCTCTTACGTCATCGGCTGATGATCTATATCTGGGGGCTAATGGCTGGACATCTTACGCGGATGATTTAAGTGATTGTACGGTGACGTTTAATAGTAATGGCAGTGGTACCTTTGCCTGCCTTTTTGATACGTTTACTGTTAGCGCTTCAGAGATCGACGTTGCCGGTTTAAATATTAAAATCTTTCTTGATGGCACTGATAATGGTGATTTTGGGTCAGTGATGAGTTCTACCGCTGTCTTCTCTGCGGGTGCCAAGGCATACCAAATGAGTTTTACAAATGATGTAGATACTTATGAGTTGTATTCTGATTCTACTGGTTCTGTTCTAAACTCAGGCTCAGAGCCGCAGACTACCTTGGCTAGTTTGCTGTCTGCATCTGCCTGGACTGATGATGGCAATAGTGAGCCTAAAGCAGTATGGGCGGGTCATAAACAGTCTCCAGAGGGTTGTACTGACACGTGTACGCTTAATCAAGGCATGCTTGTTGAACTGGTCGGTTCAGGTACATCAGGTACAGCAAAATTCTATTTGACTGATTATGTTAATCGTAACACCACCACCAATTATCATTCTGTTAACCCGGTAGCATCCAGCACCTGGTCAATTCAGACAGTGAATGGGGTAGAGATATTGTCATATGTAACACCTGCAACAGTAGCAACGACATACGCCTATCTGAATGAAGACGACGACAATGAACAGCGGATATATAGTGTTTATAACAATGTCGTTCATGAAGGTGAATATTATGCTGCCGGCAGCACAGAAAATGGTGGTGAGGTTGCTTTTAACAATACCGGTATTACGGATGTTATTGACAACATAGGAGCTGGTTCAGGAACGGCTTCTACAAATCTGGCCTGTAATTATGAATCAGGATGGAATGACACCACAGATCAGCCAACTACATTTAACAGTTATACCGATTTTGAAACGGTTGTTACCAGCTGTGGCGGCCTTCAAAGCAAGGTTGCTGCCGATATTGTTGGCACATGGATAGATACTTGGGCTGAAGGCGCAGTTGTCTGGGTAGAAACGGTAACTTTTAATAGCAATGGTAGTTATACATGGAGTGAAACAGCCGATGGTGTACAGCAGGGGACTGATGATACCGGAACCTGGGGCATAGCGAATAACTTGCTTACGCTTACTGGGACAGGTTTTGTTGATGTTTTTGCGTTTACCGTTAGTGGTGGTCAGAAGGTCTATACTGAAGAAACCGGCTGGGGCAGTAACCTTGCCACGCAGGATGGAACTGCTGAAGGTGAGATCTGGAATGGAGGTCTCGTGAAGCAATAGTAATTTAGAGAGGAGCAGCTGAGTAAGCATTGCCTCTCTTATGAATTAATGGGTTGTTTGGTTTGTGGCCTGTTATAGAAGAAGCCGCCCCTTATGGGGTGGCTTTTTTGCATATATAAAGAGGGTGTTTGGCTAGGTGTGGTTGTGTCGATCTCGATTGTTGCCCCTTGAAAATAATGATTACCTTTATTGAATGATGAGCATGTAGCTGTCTAAGAAATGTGCCTTTGATCGACGCGCTTGGTTGGAGACTGAGGGTAATCTAGCCGAGGTTTAGTATTTAACAAGAATTAACAATTCAAAACCTGCTTTTTAGTGGTTTATTTGAGGACGCCTTCTAGGCGCCCTTTTTTTTGGTCTTTCAACTGGTTATAGCTTTTTTGGAAAAATCTTTTTATGAGTTTTTTTTTAGTTTTCTACAAAAATCAGCATAAACCTTCTTAATTTTGGTGTTTTTAATTAGCAAATGCTTCTAAAGGTTCTTGTTTTATAAACGCTAAATAAGCTGCGGGTGTAGGAAACAAGCAAACATGGCCGTTTGTTTGTGGGCGCCACGCACTGGATTAGGTGGATAAAGGGTGTTGATAATGATCAATCAGTTTGAGCGCTTATTAGGACGATTTAAGTGGCGATCCAAAATACTAGCGTTAACCGGGATTCTTGTGCTCGGCACCATCGCTGTCGGCGCGATGGGTGCTTTCTCTATTCTTAAACTCACTCAGGAAGTTAATCAGGCCAATATGGTTGCCGCAGTTCGGATGAATACAGTGGAGGATGCGCAAGTTGCGCTTCTCCATATGAATATTGCTCAAGCTGAGGTCATTGCCCATGTCGATAAAAAAGAGATCCGCATGGCTGCCATAGCGGCAATCAAATCAGCCGCTGACCTTGAAGAAAGGATCACCAGTTTGCTCGATGTTTTGCCGGGTAATCCTAATGTTATCGAGTTGCAGAGCTTGGTTGCAGAGATTAACCCCAAACGTATGGAGGTTATAAAGCTGGCAAAAAAAGATAGGGATCTGGAGGCAATCAGGGCGCTGGATGTAATGCAGCCATTGTTTGCACGCATTGATGAATTATCTGCAGCAATCACCACTGAACAGCGAGTCGCTATGGATCAGCAGTTAATAGATATTGAAGCGGCAGGTAAACGAACAATTTATGTGTTAATGATTTTTGTCGCTGTGGGTGCGTTTATCAGTGTCCTTTTCAGTCTGTTACTGGCTCGTTTTGCTGTTAAACCCATGTTTGCTCTTGAGCAGGCGATGGATGCCCTGTCTAACGGTGATCTTCGCGTTAAGCTTGAAAATGCAGGCAAGGATGAAGTCGGCAGCATTATTAAGGCCATGAACAGAACGGTCGGTGATCTACACGGCATTATTACCAAGGTCTATGGTGGCACCACAACATTAAGCACTGAAGCAGAGAATGTGGCGCAAGCGGCTAATGGTATTCACAATGTTTCTACCAGACTGCATGGCAGTGTTAAAGGGCTTAAATCTGATGCAGGCGTGGTGATGTCAACTACCAATGGCGCGGTGGAGGAGTTGGAAAGGGCGGCGGTGAAGGCGCAAGAGAGTGCCGATACTTCGGAAAGAATGGCAAATAAAGTGAATGAAACGTCGGTGAGTTTTGAGCACTTTCAGAAAAATATGGAACACACCGCTGAGGTCACTCGCGAGTTGTCAAACACAGCTGAAACCATTACCGCAATCACTCAAACCATTCGCGATATTTCATCCCAGACCAATCTTTTGGCATTGAATGCAGCCATTGAGGCTGCGCGTGCTGGTGAGCAGGGCCGTGGTTTTGCAGTGGTGGCTGATGAGGTGCGCCAACTGGCCTCGCGAACCGGTGAGGCAACGTCAGAAATCTCTGGTCTGGTCGAGACTATTTCTGCCAATGTTGGTAATGCAGTGCAAATGCTGGAAGGCTCGGTGTCTGAGTCGCGTCAAAACATCGAACGCCTGACGACAGTGTCAGATGAGACCGCGTTAAGTCGCGATCAGGCAGTACAACTGCGTGATGCAATGCACGAAGTGGTGCAGATGATCGGTGAGCAGGAACGTGCGGTTGGCGGGATAAATGAAGCGGTAAACTCGTTGGTTGAGTTAAGCGGTGAGACAAATAATCAGACTCAGACACTACATGGTTTGTCGGGGTCTTTGAATGAAGCGGCTGGAGATCTTGGTCAATTGGTTGAAAGATTTAAATTGTAGTTTGAGTTCGGGTTTTTTTTAGTTTGATACTGAGTTATTTCTTGTGAGGAGAAAATCATGAAACAAGGTACCTTTCGTCGGAATGGTCTGACAAAGATGATTGCAACTGCATTGGTGGGTGTGTCTGTTGTTCTGGGAGCGACTGCGGCATCTGCTGTAAATTCACCCACTGCTGAGGATGTTAAAAAGTATCTGCGTCCGATGGAAGTGCCTCAAGGCAAGAAAAATATTTCTACGCCGGAACGTGTTGAACTAGGGAAAAATCTATTTTTTGATCCACGTCTTTCAGGATCAAACTTCATCAGTTGTGCTACTTGCCATAATCCGTCTCTGGGTTGGTCAGATGCCCAACCAACTGCGATCGGTCATGGCATGGGTACGCTGCACCGTTCGACACCAACTATTCTGAATACTGCCTATCAGCGTTTCCAGATGTGGGATGGTCGTTTCCGTACACTGGAGAAGCAGGCGCTGGGTCCGATTGAGGCCGGTGGTGAAATGGCGCAATCGCTGGACTTGTTAATTCCAGAGCTGCAGGCGATTCCAGGTTATGTAAATTTATTTGAGGCTGCTTATCCGGGCGAAGGTATTAGCAAAAGCACAATCGGCAAAGCGATTGCCGCTTTTGAACGCACTGTGGTTTCAACTGACTCCGATTTTGACCGCTGGTTAAAGGGTGTTAATGGCGTAATGAGTAAAGAGGCGATCAAAGGTTTTGAAATATTTAAGGGCAAAGCCAACTGCACGGCTTGCCATGATGGCTTCAACTTTAGTGATAACGGTTTTCATAATATTGGTTTGAAAGATATGGAAGACCCAGGTCGTTATGCCATCAAACCAATCAAGGTATTGAAGGGTGCCTTCAAAACGCCAACCTTGCGCGATGTAGATCTGACTTCTCCATATATGCACAATGGTGCATACAACAGCCTGGAAGAAGTGGTTGATCACTATAATGCGGGTGGCTTCAAAAATGCAGGTACGCTGAGTCCGAATATGAAGAAGTTGAATCTTTCTAAGAAAGAGAAAAAAGCCCTGGTTGCTTTCTTGAGATCATTGACGGGTGACGCTGTGGAAGTAACTGTACCCGTGCTGCCAGTTCAATAAGACCGCTTGGATAAGGATGGAAAAGGAGAACAATATGTTAAGCAAGAAAATTTTTGCAGCAGGTCTGGTGACGTTGCTGATGTCAGGAGCGGCCAGTGCCGCGGAGCATACCATTTTGCAGAACAGCAAGAGCTTTAAGGTGGGAGGGTCTCAGGTTGAAGAATTCACGATCAAGGCCGGTGACACGATCAATTTTAAAAATGAGGATCCGTTCTTTCATAATATCTTTTCATTGTCGGATCTGAAGACCTTTGACCTGGGATCATATCCGGCCGGTGAGTCAAAGTCGGTTGTCTTTGATAGTCCGGGTGAAGCGGAGGTTGAATGTGCCATCCATCCTGAAATGTATCTTTTGCTTACGGTGGAATGATGAAGTTCTTAGCATTGTTGGCAAGCGTGATGGTGCTGGTCTTTTCGACCAGCGTCATCAATATTGCGCATGCAAAGGATACCGATTCGCGAAAGGATATAAAGGCAGTCAAGTCTGATCCTTTAATCAGGGGGGCAATTGTTTATAAGAATTATTGTGCGTTGTGTCATGGCCATAAAGGTGATGGCAAGGCACGTGCAACCAAGTTGTATGGGCAGGGTAATCTGGTGATTACTATGGATAATAATCCTCCTGAATTTTACGAAAAGATGATTCGTTATGGTGGTGGTTCAGTCGGTTTGTCCAGATATATGCCTGGTTGGGAAGACGAGTTGAGTGAGGAACAGTTAGCTGATGTCATTGAATATCTCTATGTGATGAGTGAGCCTGAGGCGCGTGGCAGGGCGGTGTTTATGACTAATTGCATTCTATGTCATGGCGTAAAAGGTAATGGTAAAGGTCGGGCTTCGGTGATGTATGACCCTAAACCAGCGGATCTTACTCGTAGTGATAAAAACGACGCCTATAAAAAGATGATTATCACCAATGGTGGTGCAGCGATGGGCCGTTCGGGTGTGATGCCTGTTTGGGGTTTGCAACTAAAAGAAGATGAGATCGATGACGTAATTGATTATCTCCGCACCATTCTTGTTGTGCCACCACCAGAGCAATAGCCTCTGTTAGCCTATTTGAAGGATTATTTTATGTTCAAGCTGAAAAGGGGTGTAACAAGTTCAACAATTTTTTCCGCTGTGTTGTTGGGCTTGTTGTCTATGGTAATTCCTGTTGGGCAAAGTTTTGCGGCCTCAGATGCTGAGTTGAAACAGGCCAAAAAAGAGATGCGGGAGTCGCGCAAGGAAATCCGCAAGGTAATGAAGCAGGCCCGGGAAAAGGTTAAACAGGCGGTGCGTGGTGGTCTGGTTTACAAAACCTATTGTGTTTTGTGCCATGGTGAAAATGGTAGTGGTGATGCCCGCATGAGTGTGGTTCATAACAACCTTTCTCTTAATATTACTAAGCAGACGTCAGAATATTACGAAAAAATTATTCTGGGTGGCGGTCCTGCGGTTGATCGTTCGATGTTCATGCCAACCTGGGAGGATGAATTGACTGCCGAGCAGACCCAAGACCTGGTGATGTATCTCTCCATGGTGACTGATGCGGATAAACGAGGTGAGATCGTTTTTAAAACCAACTGTATTCTTTGTCATGGCGTTAATGGTGATGGCATGGGGCGGGCCTCGGTGTTGTTTGATCCGCCACCAGCAGATCTGACGCGAAGTGATAAAAATGACGTCTATAAAAAGATGATCATCAGCATGGGCGGTGAGGCCATGGGACGTTCTTCGGTAATGCCGATCTGGAGCATGGAGCTGAGCGAGTCTGAGATTGATGATGTAGTCGCTTATCTGCGCAAGATTCTGGTGGTGCCTTATCCGGAGTGATGCAATGTTTTAATGCTGGAAATAAAAGGGATGGCTTGCCATCCTTTTTTTATGTCTTGTCCATTTCATGCCTGATGTTATCGAAATGTAAATATTTGCAAAACCCCCTTTTCAACTGTTGTTTAGCCAGGAGTCGAGCCGTATAGTGCCAGCCCATGGCAGGGTGAATATAATTGCTCTATAGTATTTTTGAAATTACATACCAATAAAAAGGGGATAAAAATGAAAAAGTCATATCTGTTACCGCTGTTGTCGGCGGTGAGTCTCGGAGCGTCTACCAGTGCAGCTGCGATTGAAGAGGGACAGTGGTACTTCGCGCCAAGCTTGTCTTATGTGATTGCCGATGATGATCGCTTTGCCGATGACGATCTGGGACTGCAGCTGGGGTTTGGCCAAGTCATCAATGAGTCTTGGAATGTTGAATACAGTGCCATGATGGATACGCTTGACCTGGAAAGTGGTGCCAGTGAATTCAAACAGCGTGGTTTGCAAGTCGATGGTTTATATTTCTTTGATCGCGACAACAGTATCGACCCATATCTGGTCGGTGGTATTGGCGGTCTGCAGACTAAGTTCGCCAATGACAAGAACACTAATATGATGGCCAACGTGGGTGCCGGTGTCATGCACATGCTCAATGACAGCATCAGCCTGCGTGCCGATGCCCGTTATCGCCTCGATGACGATGATAAAAGCGTCGCCACAGAAGATCGTTTCGGTGACTGGGTAGTGAATATTGGTCTGGCGATTCCGTTTGGTGGCGGCAAGGCTGCACCAGCAGCGGCTCCCGTTGCTGCGGCGATGCCAGAGCCTGTTGCCATGGATAGCGATGGTGATGGGGTGTCGGATTCAATGGACCGCTGCGCCAACACTGTTTCTGGCGCCAAGGTTGATGCCAACGGTTGTGAAATTGATAGTGACAATGACGGTGTTGTAAATCGCCTGGATAGTTGTGTTGCGACATTCGCTGGCGCCAAGGTAGACGCCAAGGGCTGTGAGCTGGATGGTGACAAGGACGGTGTGGTTGATCGTCTTGATTTTTGCCCAAGCACGGCAGCAGGCGTGAAAGTTGATGCCAAGGGTTGTGAGATGGATTCTGACCGTGACGGTATCCTCGACAGTGCCGATAGCTGCCCAGGCAGTGCGGCAGGTGCCAAGGTGGATATGAAGGGTTGCGTTATTGCCGATGTGGTTGTTTTGAAAGGCGTTAACTTTAACAGTGGTTCAGCAGAACTGACCGACAACTCTAAAGTCATTCTAGATGAGGTTGCACAGACTCTGAAGAAGAATGCCAATCTGATGGTTGAGCTGGCTGGTTACACCGATAACACTGGTTCAAAGGCATTTAATGTTTCACTGTCACAGCGTCGTGCGCAGTCGGTTGTCGATTACCTGGTTAGTCGCGGTGTTAATGGCGACAACCTGTCCGCCAAAGGTTATGGCCCTGACAGTCCGATTGCCGACAACGGTACTGCTGCGGGTCGTTCAGAGAACCGCCGTGTTGAGATGCACATCGTAAAATAAGTACTTCTACAGTGCTTTGCCGGGGCCGGGTTTGCCAAGCG
>CAMYNQ010000081.1 GCA_947259785.1 uncultured Chromatiaceae bacterium
AAAACATCCACGAAACCCGCGAATGGATCCTGCGCAACTCGCCGATGCCGATCGGTACCGTACCGATTTATCAGGCGCTGGAAAAGGTTGACGGCAAGGCCGAAGACCTGACCTGGGAAATTTTCAGGGATACTCTGATCGAACAGGCCGAGCAGGGCGTTGATTACTTCACCATTCATGCCGGCGTATTGCTGCGCCATGTACCGCTGACCGCTAACCGCCTTACCGGCATCGTCTCGCGTGGTGGTTCCATCATGGCCAAGTGGTGTCTGTCACATCACAAAGAAAACTTTCTCTACACCCATTTCGAAGACATCTGCGAAATCATGAAGGCCTATGACGTCAGCTTTTCCTTGGGTGATGGACTGCGTCCCGGCTGTTTGGCCGATGCCAACGACGCCGCCCAGTTCGGTGAACTGGAAGCCCTGGGTGAGCTGACCAAGATCGCTTGGAAGCATGATGTCCAAGTAATGATCGAAGGTCCGGGCCATGTGCCTTTGCAGAAGATCAAAGAGAACATGGACAAGGAATTAGACGATTGCTTCGAAGCACCGTTTTATACCTTAGGGCCATTGGTCACCGACATCGCCCCAGGTTACGACCACATCACCTCTGGCATTGGCGCCGCCAACATCGGCTGGTACGGCACCGCCATGCTTTGTTATGTCACACCGAAAGAACATCTCGGCCTGCCAAATAAAGAAGACGTGCGTGTTGGCATCATCACCTACAAGATCGCCGCCCATGCCGCTGACCTGGCCAAGGGTTTTCCTGGTGTGCAGTTGCAAGATAATGCCTTGAGTAAGGCGCGTTTTGAATTCCGTTGGCAGGATCAATTTAATCTTGGTTTTGATCCTGAGCGGGCGCGTGAATATCACGATGAGACCATGCCGAAAGAAGCGCACAAGGTGGCGCATTTTTGTTCCATGTGTGGGCCGAATTTTTGTTCCATGAAGATTACTCAGGATGTGCGTGAGTTTGCTGCCAAGCAGGGGATGTCGGAGCAGGAGGCGTTGGAGCAAGGGATGCAGGAAAAATCGATTGAGTTTAAGAAGACTGGGGCGAAGATATATCATAAGGCCTAGTTTTTTGAAGTGTTGTTTGTAGAGAAAGGGTCGGCGGTTGCTGGCCCTTTTTTATTGCCCGTCATTCTTGTGTGTTCTTACTCCTCGTCATTCCGGTACCCAAAGAACGGGCACAAGCGTAGGCCGGAATCCAGGGGTTTGTATCGCTGCCGCGATGATTTTATTTTGACGTGGGCTTCCGCGCTCACACTGCGGGATCATTTCTTTTGCACGGCCAAAAGAAACGCACCCAAAGGGCATAAAAACCAAAGAAAAGACCGCCCGGATGACTTGCCCTGTTGATAAAAAACATCAACCGGGTTCCTTGCGCTCCTCGGCCATAGCGGCGCGCATTAAAACTCGCACGATCGCTACGCGCCACGTGCTCAAACAGTAATGCGCTTAATCCGCTATGGCCTCGGCAACTGCTCCTGCGTTGCCCTACCTTCGCACACCCCTGTGCTCGTGCGGTGCTCGGCTGCGTCATACGGAGGTAAAGTCAAAAGCGGTAGTTTCGTTGTGAATGAGGTGGTGCTCTGAAGCTTGTGTAGCCTGGGTTGAACATGGTGATATTCAGGTGTTTGGTGTCGGAGTTCTTTACATGACAGTGTTTTAATATGAAGTGCTGTTCGGTTAAGTTGCTGAAAAACAAACAACTATTTTTTTGGCGCGAATATTGCTTTCTTATAAGTGATATGTTTATTTTTCAGGGTGAGGGATGATAGGTGTTTACTATACTTAATAGAAAAATTGGAATGAGCCTTGCTGTTGCAGCTATGAGTCTAGCTAGCTTTTCGGTCAGTGCGGTGCCAATTCAGTGGACTGACTGGACCTCGTCCTCTTCGGTAAATGGTTTTACAGGGGTGGGCACGATTACTACACCTACTTCTACTGTTGATGTGACATACAATAATCCACAAGGCGTGGCTTTTTTCCAGTCAAGTGGTGGTATAGATTACTGGCAAAATAGTCGTTCAGGTCGCAATCCTGCTACATCCCCTTATACCAGCAGTGCCGTAGATAACATCCCTACAGGCACAGATATCGTGGGTCTTCGCTTTGCAGGTAATCAAACGTTGACATTCTCAGAGACAATTGCAAATCCAGTTTTTTCTTATGTTAGCCTCAACGGTAATGGTTATTCCTTTGATCAGGACTTTGAAATTTTGAGTTTTGGAAATCCAGTTGATGGAAACGACTGTGGTTATTGGGGCTGTGGCACATCGTTTAAGCAGGTTGTTGATCTGGGTGGGGGTTTATTCGAATACCAGCTGCTTGGTACGGGTGAACCACACGGAACGCTGCGTTTTACAGGTGCATTTGATACGGTTAGCTGGCGTAGCCTAAGCAGTGAAAACTGGAATGGTTTCACTGTGGGTGTTCAAGGAACTGCCGAGGAGGTCTTTAATAATCAAGTGCCTGAGCCTGCTGTATTGGTTCTAATGGGCTTAGGCTTGGCTGGTATGGCAGCTACTCGAAAACGAAAATAGTTTTGCTTTAAATTGTTTTTAAGCCCCGGTTGCTGAGTAGCTGCCGGGGCTTTTTGTTATGGGCCTCTAGCTGGTCCGAGAATATTATTTTTGAAGTTATACAATTCCAATACAAAAAAATGGTCGTGTGTTTTCGTTCGAGCTTTCAATTGAAAGGTTAATGAAATGTGTTGACGCACGCTTTTCTAAGCTAGCAGCGATCTATGGCGTGCTAGAATCCGTCCTTATGTCCAGCAGTTATCCAAGCCCCGCCGCCAGCGTCGAGACCGAGACCGAGGTCAAGAAAAGCCGCTTTATCGCCTGTGCTGCCAAGGTCGCTGATCGCCAGGCGGCGCTGCCGTTGGTGGAACAGGCCAAGCAGGACTACCCCGATGCCCGCCACCACTGCTGGGCCTATCTGTTAGGTAATCCTGCCTCGGCTTCAAGCGCGGCGGCCAATGATGCCGGTGAACCTTCCGGTACGGCAGGTAAACCAATCCTGAACGTAATTCAGCACAAGGGTGTTGGTGATGTCATTGTGGTGGTGATCCGTTATTTCGGTGGCATCAAACTCGGTGCTGGTGGTTTGGCGCGGGCCTATAGCGGCGCGGCTGAGGCGGTCATGTCGATGTTGCCGCTGGAGCAGGCGGTACCGATGCAAGAGGTAAGGTTGTCACTCGATTTTGCCAAGGAACAGTTGTTGCGCCATTGGGCTGAACAACACGAGGCGCAGGTACTAAACGTTGATTATGCCCAGCAGGTTGTTGTGCACTTAAGTGTGCCTGATATGGCGATGGCTGAGTTAACAGCTTTTTGTGCTGCTCAAACCATCAAGCTCCAATCGTAAAGGCTAACACCTTACTGATCTGAGTTAACGACCGGCCGCTTTCTTCGCGCCATTGATTAAATGCCTGTTGTGTTATTTTTAGATCGCGCTGAGATGTTGGTTCAGTTGTCACTATCCCTTCGCGGATCAATGCTGCCACCACATCACGGCTGAGGATGAATGAGTCCTTGCCCATGAAGCGCAGGAAGTATTGTCCGGTGTGCCCGCCTAAACGACTGCCGCGTTTTTTTAACAGGGTGAGTAGGGATGCATAATCATCGCTGGGCCAGTCGGCAAAAAACTTGGCCGCGCAGCCGTGTTCTTCGGCCAGATCACAAAGAAAGGTAGCGTTATCACGTACCGCTAAAATCTTTTTGGCGTGACGGATGATGCGCGTATCTTTTATTAGGCGTTCAAAATCGTCTTCGGACATGAATTTCCAGCGGGTTGGATTAAAGCCGGTAAAGACTTCTTCAAACTCGGGCCATTTTTTGTCTACCACCTTCCAGTTGAAACCTGAGTTAAAGATGCACCGGCTCATCGTTGCCAGCCAGCGGTCGTCAGGGATGGCGGCCAGTTCGTTGGCGCTGAGTGGTGTCGGCAGCAGCAAGGCTTCCAGCTCGGTCTCACCGCCTTTGCGGTGAGCGGCGTGTTGATAGAGGGCGGCAAATTTGATCATGGTAAAATATTATTTTTTGGGTTTGCGAGTTAGTGATGGGTAGCGACGATTATAGTCAACGCTTTGGTGGGATTCAGCGTTTATATGGTACAGCGTCTGCTGAGGTGTTGTCTGAGATGCATGTCTTTGTCGCCGGGGTAGGTGGTGTTGGCTCCTGGGTGGTGGAGGCGCTGGCGCGTACCGGCGTTGGCAAACTCACTTTTATCGATGGCGATACGGTGGATGTGGGCAATGCCAATCGCCAGCTGCACACCCTGACGGATACTTTTGATCAGTCCAAGGTCGAGGTGATGGCTGAACGGGTCAGGCAGATCAATCCCGACTGTGAAGTAAATGCCGTTCATGAATACATCAATATGGAAAACATGAACGGTTATCTGGATAATAAAGATGGCGACGGCGGTTATGACTATGTGGTCGATGCGCTGGATAGCATTAAGTTTAAGTCCAATATGATCGCCTATTGCAAACGCAATAAAACCCCGATCATAGCGACGGGTGGTGCCGGTGGCCTGACCGACCCATCCATGATTCATGTGGCCGACCTGAGTAAAACCTTTAATGATCCGCTGGCGGCCAAGGTGCGTTCGCGCTTGCGCGGTGAGTTTAATTTTAGCCGTAACCCGAAACGTTCGTTTGGGGTGGAGTGTATCTTCTCATCGCAGCAGCAGGTCTATCCAAAGGCCGATGGTTCGGTGAGTCATGAAAAGCCGGGCATCCATGGTGTGTCCCTGGATTGTCGTTTCGGTTATGGTTCCGCCAGTTTTGTCACCGCCAGTTTTGGTTTTATGGCGGCGTCTCGTGTTGTTAATAAGACTCTGAAAAAGAGACTGGCTTAAGTCTTCAGCCCCAGCGGATCATTGGGGCTTATATGATCCTGAAACGGCAGTCGTCTATCCATGTTGGTGAGTTGATAGACTGTGCCGATCCAGTTGTTCAGCACCGCTTCGGCGCTGTCGTGCCAGGTGTTATCCAATTGCAGTGTTACTAGTGCTTCGGGCATTTCCGGTGCGTCTGTAGCGTTTTGCAAGGCCTGCAAAACATGTTGTTTGTGTTCTTCGAGTATGGCTGCGCTTTGCCGGGTGAAATAGTTTTCCGGCAGTGGTGGGTAGTCTTCACGTTCGCCATTGATGAAATGGGTCACTTCGCGTTTGTATTCTTTCAGCAGGCTGATGATGTCGTACTCCGGGTGGCCCTGGAAAAAGACGATGCGAAACAGGTCTTCGCTGACGGCCAAATGGACGCCGGCCTGCTGGCTTTCGACCAGCACTTTTAAGCCGGCGGTTTCGAACTGCTGACGACAGATGTTGTTGTAGCGTGAATGGGGGATGTCGAAACGTGTATTGACGCCCGCAACCAGCGGATGCTGCCGATCGAGCAGGTAATGCGGATAGACGCCCCAGCGCTTAAAGCCAAGATGGCGGCGCTTTTGTTGGTAGCGCTGTTGCATCACCGCATGGGTGGCGAGGCACGAACACAGCGTCGAGGTGACATTTTCATAGGCCCAGTCGATGACCTCTTTTAGTGGTTCCCAGAACGGTTCCATGGCCAGGTCGGGCTGTGTGACGTTGGCGCCGGTGATAATCAGTGCGTCCAGGCCGCTTGCCTTGATCTGCTCAAAGGTCTCGTAATATTTATCCACATGGGCACGGCCTTCAGCATCGCGAGGTAGCTCGGGCAGGGTGAAGGGGTGCATGTAGAACTGGGCGATCTGATTCGACTCACCCACCAGACGGAAGAATTGCCGTTCAGTGGCGGCCAGGGCCGAGTCGGGCATCATGTTGAGCAGACCGATATGCAACTCGCGGATGTCCTGGTGCTCGGCGGTATCGCTCTGGAGGATGGTCTCACCTTCGACCTCTAAGCGTTTGAATGCGGGTAAATCTGTATTGGCTACCAGTGGCATGCTCTTACTTCTCTAGTGCTTGTTCGATCAGGGCCATAAAGTCTTGTTCAGTCTGAACTTTGGCCAGCTCGGTAGTGGTAATGGTGTAGCCATATTCTTTGGCGATGGCTTCGTAGCGCGGAATGCGGCTATAGAATAGCCGCGGAAAGGCCCAGCGGACCAAGTCATCCGGGTCGATCTGGGCAACATATTCAATGTTTTGTTGTTGCATGTATTCCACTAGCTGCTCGTCGAGGAAGGCTTCACGGTAATAGAGCGGCTTAGGTGAGATTTCGGCACGGCGGATCAACTCTTTTTCATCTTCCTTGGTGGCCTGAATGTAGAGTAACAAGGTGTGCTCGCTGAGCAAGTTGAGGGTCTTGTCGTCATCCAGCTCGCAAACACTACCACCGGCATCATTGATGAAGTTGTTATAGCCATAGATCTGCTGGGCCTTGTCAATGAAAGACGGCACATCACGCATCGCTAAGATCTCGGCCTTGTGGTGCAGTGCCTGACGGCGTTTGAATTCTGGCAGCGATAGGCCACCCTGCTCCGGGTTGCCCAGTTTGCTAAGAAAGCTTGAGACCGGCGTTAGGTTATCAAACGACAGGTTGTTGGCGATGTAGATAGAGTCGGTGCGCAGCAGCTCGCGCAGAAACGGCACCTGCATGGCCTGCTGTTTGATGTTGTCGAGGATGGGCTCGTCCAGATAACGACTACCGATGCGATAATCACCGGAATAATGGAACCAGCTGCCCTTGCGCAACATGGCCGACAGGCGAGTTTTTCCCACCCCAGACATGCCCAGCAGGGTGATGCTCTTGTGTTGCCAGTTTCGGAATTGCTCAACGTTTAAGCGCACAGTACACCTCGATAACGACGAATCACTCTATTGTATTGCAGAGACGCAAATGTTTCAGGGTTTTCTAGTCTTTAGTGATAGGTGTTGTTTGTTGCTTGGTTCAGCTGTGTTGTTTGTTCATGTTGTTAATGAATATGGCAATAGTTAATGATTGTTGGGGCTTTAATAATGCTTGAATAGGAAGTTGAGTTTGGTTTTGATTTGTGTGTTGAAGTTATTGAAACAACGGCCGATATCCCTGGTTAATAGTTGGTTTGCAGGGGTTTTGAGGTTAAGATCGGCTAATCATTGTTTAAGGGAGTTACACCAATGCATCGAGGTTTATTGTTCACGGCGGCTTGTTTATTGTCTTTGCCGCTCTCTGCTCAGGCAGAGGAATATTATTATGGAGTGATGCTGGGTAATACAACCTATGAAGAAGCCGGCGCTAAAATTAGCTCCAGTATGGTCAGTGGCAAACTTGGTTATCGCCACAACGAATGGTTGAGTGCCGAGGTGCATGCTGGTTTAGGTGGCGATGACAGTGCCAATGGCGTTTCCCTTGATCTGAGCTGGCTCACCAGTGCCTTTGTAAAAATGAGCTGGTCGGCGGTTGAAGACGGCCGCATTCAGCTTTACGTGATGGGTGGTTATAGTGCTGCCGAAATGGAATTCACCAGCGCAACCACAATTTCAACAACCACTGTGGATGGGCCTTCTCTTGCCATCGGGGTGGATCTGTTTGCAAACAGGGATCACGGCATCTTTATTCAGGCGGGGCGTTATCTCGATACTGAACTGGGTAGTGGATCAGACTTTACCCTGGATGGCTTTTCGTTAGGTTACACCCGTAACTTCTAGTTTTGAATTTTCAGAAAATGCTACATAAAAATTGATTGAGGGTCAGATCATGTTGTTAAAAAAGAAAGTTATTCCGGCCATGTTCGGTGCGTTTGTTTGTTTGGGATTGGTGGCTTGCGGCAGTGATAGTACAACAACGACGGGTGTTGGTGGGACAACGACTGTTGATGATCCTACTGGAGGTACTACGGGCGATACACCTACTGGGTCATCCTCAAATAGTGCGCATACGATTGTTTTGACCTATCCGGTTACAAATGCAATTGAAAATCTAGAAGGTGGAATCTACAGGAAAATCGGCAAGGCGATAGTGACTGATAATGAAGGCAATCCTGTTCCTGATGACACGACTGTTTACTTCAATGTTATTGATTCGACCATGGCCAAGGGGACCATTACCTCAGTTGATGGTGACAGCATTACTGGATCAGTTTTGACGGATATTAATCCAACCTTAGCGGATGGTGTTGCAACTACTTTTAGTACGGCCTATGTGACTAGAAACGAAGCAATCCGTAGCATTGAGGCTGGAGACCACCTGTACCTGAAAGGGGATAATTCTAGCAACTATGCGAATGGCATCGAGAATGCGGATGCCGAAGATAAAAACAGGATTATCAGTTCCGATGGTGGCGCAATTACTGGTAACACCCTTGCGGTGACTCAGGACTATGTTTCAAATTATCCCAATAGCGAATATGCATCCGGCGTCACTGATTATATTGTAGGAGCTTCGTTGCTGGGTGCCAAGGTTCTGGGTAAGACCTATGACGAGGAAGGGGCCGCACAGTATACCAATATAGGTTATGCAACCACCCAAAACGGAATAGCGGAATTTGTCGTTGATTATCCAGCAACCCGTAGAGAGCTTAATACCGGTTGTGGCATATCGGATATAGATGCGCGTTCCTTGCCGCTTGGTTCTGCCGATGTTCTTCTGGTGGCGAGCGCGGGTAGTCAGGCCATTACCGTCGATGATCGGTTTTGTTTCTCGCCGATAGCGCCAGCGATAGTTTCGCATGGCTATAACCCGGTTATTAATGCAGGTGCTGCTGCGACCGATTGGTTAATTCCAGTAGATGTGGCGGATGCAAATCAGGTTGTCATCCCTTATGTTACAGCTAGTTTTACCTCAGCATCTAATTCTCAGCTTGTGCATATCAATAGTGTGGAACTGGCTGATTACCTCGGGAATCCATCGAGTGTTACGGATCGTAATGGGGATATATATGTGAAATTAAATATAGACGCTGATGCGACGGCGACGAGCAGTGATGGGGCAACTATCGTGGTGAGTTCCTATGATGGGAGTACGGAAATTTCGGTTTCTGTTCTTGAGGACCCCAGCGTAGTCGCGGTCACCGATGCATTAACCACTTCCCCATCAGCCCCGGTTATTTCCAAGACTGCGGCTGCAGGGCCTAAAACCAGTGGTGTGAGGCTGGCGCTTGCAGATAGTGGTGGTGATCATGCCTCCAAGACGGTATACGCTGTCGTGAACGTGACTGCTAATACAGGTGGGATGACGGTTGCGCTGGATGGGGTTTATGATGCCGTTAATGATTGGTATACCTATACTACCGATGCTAATGGGGAATTTACGTCCCAGGTTACCGTTTCTGCTGGTGCTGCCGATGATGCTGCGGATATTGTATATTTCTACGGCGCGCTTGAAGCGACGGCTAGTGTAAGTATTCTTCCGTAATTGGTTGATTTGGTACAGGCCCGCCATTGGAAAGTCTGTGGCGGGCTTTTTTAATTGTGACGTTGTATTGGCTAAGGCTGTTGTCTCATTTGCCGTATCACAAATCTTGCTGGATACACCGAATTAATCACATCTGTTGTCAACGGCGCTTGTTCATTGTTGAGTGTTGATGTAATTAGCTCCGCCGCCATCGGGCATGAGATGAGTCCGCGTGAACCATGTCCAAAACTCAAAAATAGATTCGGCAGATATTCTGCGCTGGGATAGTGCCGTGCCGGTTTGCCGTGGTGTAGATCAGCGTAGTTGTTTTTGTAAAACGCCAGATCAGGGGTCGGGCCGATCACGGGCAGATGGTCCCGTGTTGAAGTGCGGAAGGCAACACGGCCTGATCGGGGCTCTGAACTATCAAACTCGGCAAGTTCCTCGGTCAACATCGACAGCACCTGTTGTTCGCTCTCCGGTCTGAGTTTTGTGTCGTCATCGTTAATATCATAACTGGCGCCGACACAGTGCATGTTTTTGTGGCTGGGGATGATATAGCCGTCGTAGCAGACCGGTGTTTTTAGGTTTTGGCTTTGTGACGTTGAACCAATATAAGCCAGTTGGCCGCGTACTTTTTTCAGGCTGAAACTATCTATGCCGAGCAGACGTTCGGCATCGTAGCCGTTGGCGATGATGACGGTTTCGGCCTGGGCAATGAGGCCTGTATCCCCCACAACCTGCCATTCGCCGTCCTCGCGTTTGAGTGTCAGGGCCGATTGGTTCAAGAGTTTGGTGATGTTCTCATCTTGGTCATCAAGCAACCAGCGACATAGTGCCGGTGGTTCCAACCAGCCACCGCTAGGGAAAAACAGACCACCGCGCTTGGTTTGGATGCCGCAGCGTTGGCTGGCTGTCTCCGTGTTACAAATTTCGAGAATATCTTCAGGCAGCTTTAGCTTTTGCATCCGTTGCTGCTGTCGTTCATTACAGAGTTGCAAGACGCCGCTTTGAAACCAGGGCAGTGTTGGGTCACGTTTTTTGAGCTGATTGAGCCAGTGTGTAGTGTGCAGAAAGGCGCTGAGATAGAAACGGCCGGCGGCGCTCATGTCAGCGGTCAGGCGCGGCATGACGACACCAGCGTGGTTGCCTGAGGCCTCTTGTGCGATTTTCGGGTGACGTTCAATCAGCGTGACCTGCCAACCTTGTTCGGCCAGGGTATGGCTGACGGTGCAACCTGCCAGGCCGGCACCGATGACGATGGCTTGTTTTGTCTTTGTTTTGGTTGCTGGATATTCAAACCAGGGCTGGTTTTTTTGACGTTGGGGTGGGTTGATTAATTGCCCCACCGACATGTCCCGTTTGCGGCCAAATCCGGGTTGGGTCTTTACTTCAAAGCCCGCTGCTTTTAGACCGCGCCTGACTATACCGGCGGCGGTGAAGGTGGCGAAGCTGCCGCTGGGCTTGCTCAGGCGTGCAATTTGTTTGAATAGTTCCGGCGTCCACATGCCGGGATTTGTGCTGGGGGCAAAGCCGTCCAAGTACCAGGCGTCTACAGTGGCGTCGATGTCGGCGAACATGGCACTGGCGTCACCGAATAACAGGGTCAGGCTGACGCGGCCATTAAACAGTCTGCGTTGATGCAGGCCATGCACCAGCGGTGGGTAGTGTTCGAGCAATTCTGCGCCGACCTCGGCCAGTTCGGGCCAGCTGGTGATGGCACGTTGCAGGTCTGTTTTGTTTAGCGGGTGTTTTTCTACCGAGATGTAATTCAGCGTGGCTGTGTTTGGGGTGGTCTTGAGCCAGTGGGCAAGGCTGCAGAGAAAATTCAGGCCGGTGCCGAAGCCGGTCTCAGCGATGCTAAACTGGGATTGTTTAAACCAGCGTTGTGGCAGCTGGTTGCCTTGTAAAAAGACATATTCGGTCTCGGCGATGCCACCGTCGGTAGAGAAGTAGATGTCACCGTGTTTCTGGCAGCGTGGTATGCCGTTGTCCCAGTCGATTAAGGCCGGTTCAATGGGCTGGTAGCGCGACATGGCTCAGGCGAGGTTGCGGCTTTTGGCCACCATGCGTTGTATGGATTCATCATTTGATAGTTCCAGCGCCTGATCTAACGTCACCCAGGCCAGCTCATTTGATTCACTGCTGATAATCAGCGGTGCGTGGCGGTCGGCCTCAAACAGAAAGCGGACGTCGTAGTGATAGTGGTCGGGTTCGGCCTTGCGCGCCGGGATCAGGTGGACGTCGATATCGAAGATTGCCTCTGAGATGGGTTGCAGCTCTTCTAGCCCCGATTCCTCTTGGCCTTCTCGCAGTGCCACCGCTAAGGTGTTTGCGTCACCATCTGAGTGACCGCCGAGTTGGAACCAGGCGTTAAGCTTGCGATGGTGGGTGAGTAGCACGTGGCTACGTTCCTGATCGATAATCCAGGCCGAGCCGGTGATGTGACCAACGCTGAGGCTGCGTTCGAAACAGTCAGGGTATTGCTTTACGAATTGAATGGTTTGTTTGAGCATGCGCGCCTCATTGGCGTCATAGGCTTGATGTGTTGTGAGTTTTGTTTGTAGAAATTGTCTATGCATTTTGTGCCGCCTGCTATCAATATGGCGGCAGTTTATCATGGTGCTGTGTCGGCCCTAGTCGGTGATATGTTTCATGCCTTTGATGATTTCCTGGGTCAGCAGGTCGGCTTCAAACTTAGTTAGGGTTTCGTTGGCGCCGGCCGCTTTGGCATGTTCGGCGTTGACCTGGCCGTCCAATGAGGTGTGCAGAAGAATGTAGAGTCCCTCATAACGTGGGTTGGAACGGATTTCGCGGGTCAATTGGTAGCCGTCCATTTCGGGCATTTCAATGTCAGAAATGATGATGGGCAAGCAGTCGGTGGCTTTGTTGTGGTCATGCGTCAGTTTCTCGATCAATTCCAGCGCCTCTTTACCATCACGAGCGGTAACGTGGTTGATGCCGAGTTGGTCGAGAATACGGCAGGTTTGGTTGCGGGCGACAGCCGAGTCGTCGACGACAAGGATGTTGCGGTCATTCAGTTGCTCAAGCAGTTCTTGATCCAGACTTTCTGTGCTGAAATTGGTGTTGGTTACGCCATGCATGACTTGTTCAACATCTACCAGCTGTACCAGTTCATCTTCCAGACGGATTACGCCGGTAATAAAGCTGCCGCTAACGCCGCCGGGTGGCGGCAATACATCTTTCCAGTCGCGAACCACGATACGGTCAACGCCGGAGACTAGAAAACCTTGAGTGTTGCGACTGAACTCGGCGATGATTACTTTCTGTTCGGCATTGTTTTCGTTGCTAATGGGCGCGCGGCCAATCGCCATTGCCAGGTCGATGACAGGGATGGTTTGCCCGCGTAGCTCTGCTACGCCGATGATATTGGCGCTTGATTGGGGGATCTGCGTTAGTGCTGGGCGCGAGATTATTTCTTTTATTTTTAGTACGTTAATGCCAAAGTGTTGTTTGTTGTTGAGGCGAAACAGCAATAGCTCCAGTCTTGTTGCCGATGTTTTTGTATTCGCTTGCATGGCCGTTTTTCCACAAAGTCGTATAGCTGTTTTCGGATCATTTAGCACAATCTTTACCCTTAAGTCGCCCCGTGTCTGTTGTTTTTTGTATGGGGGTATGCGCTGAATTTGTTAGGAAAAACAGATACAATGGCGTGAATTGTCCGCTACATAGAGCAAGGAGTTTGAAGATGGTTGTTTTTTCAACAACGCAAGGTGATATCAAGATTGAGTTTCTTCCCGAGCAGGCACCTGTGACGGTGGAAAATTTTCTCCAATATGTGGATGAAAATTTTTTTGAAGGTACGATTTTTCATCGCGTCATCCCCGGTTTTGTTATTCAGGGCGGTGGTTTTACGGCTGATATGGAGCAAAAGCAGACCCGTGAGCCAATTAAAAATGAGGCTGATAACGGCGTCTTGAATAGCCGTGGCACACTGTCGATGGCGCGCACCCAGGTTGTTGATAGTGCCACCACACAGTTCTTCATAAATCTGGCGGATAATGCCTTTCTCGATCACGGTGAACGTGACTTTGGTTATGCCGTGTTTGCCCGAGTGGTTGAAGGCATGGATGTGGTGGATAAAATCGCAGCTGTGCAGACAGCTGATCACGGTGGACATCAGAATGTGCCGGTCGAGCCGGTGATTGTGACCGCTGTAAAACGGCTTGAGGACTAGCTGTTTTATATGGCTCTAGAGCAAGGCAGTAATCCTGTATCGGCCGGCGTAGTGATTCTGCGCCGGATCGATGATGAATGGCATTACTTGCTGTTGCGAGCCTATCAATACTGGGATTTCCCCAAGGGGCTGGTTGAGGAGGGTGAATCTGAATTCGAGGCTGCTGTGCGTGAGGTGGAGGAGGAGTCGACACTGACCGAGCTTGAATTTCATTGGGATCATGAGTTTTTCCAGACAGCACCCTACGGCAAGTTTCGTAAGA
>CAMYNQ010000082.1 GCA_947259785.1 uncultured Chromatiaceae bacterium
CGCAATGAGGAGAATCAGAATGAAGCGTCGAGAGACGCCTTTGAACACTTGAAACAGGCTGATTTAAAAGTCGCCCGAGCCTGGGCCATCAAAGAATTATTCAGAGACTTCTGGACATACAACCATGCAGGATGGGCCAAGCGACATTTCGACCAATGGTATTCATGGGCCATCCGAAGTCGTCTAGAGCCAATCAAAGAAAAGGCCAGGATGATAAAGCACCACTTATCAAATTTGCTGACCTACTTTAAACATCCAATCAGCAATGCGGTAGCGGAAGGACTGAACTCAAAAATACAAGCAGTTAAAGCAAACGCCAGAGGCTATCGTTCTTTCGAAGGATTCAGAAACAGTATCTTGTTCTATTGTGGCGGCTTGGATATGGCTCCGTGAACTTTACACGAATCTACGAAGAGCCATGAAAATCAAACGTCTCTGTTAATGCATTTTGATAGCTTTTGACTTCGACCTTGTGCAGGAAAGAAACATTCTTGAATAGGGCAACAAGCTCCCGGTCGCAATAGAAAATAATGCGCGCGCCCTGCTCACGCAGCACATGCAAGTAACGGCTGAACTGCAAGCAATCGTCAAAGCCCTGCTCAGCATAAACCAGAATAGTCTTGCCATTTAAAGACTCCCCCGCCCAACGCGGCGAGGCAAATTCACAGCGCCCCATTGCCGCAACCCAGCTTGGATAATGCTGGCGATACTCATATTCGCTCCAGCCCTGTTGAAAACGACCCAGGCGCAACAACATCTCTGCATACCAGACCCGGGCGCCATAAGCAGCCGGGGAGTTAGTAACCGCCTCGTCCAGACAAACCAATACCTGTTCATACAATCCCTGCGACTCACACAGGTGCGCCATATTCGTCAGATAGTCGAATCGCTCTTCTGGCTCGAGTGATAACGCTTCTTCGTAGTTGGAATGAGCCTGGTCGATATTGCCAAGCTGCCTATGAACCGACCCCAGCCCATAACGAAGCCTTGCACTCTTCGGAAATAATAGCTTCGCCTTGTGATAACTATCCAGAGCTTCGTCATAACGCGCTGCAGAAGTCAGCGCCTGCCCCAGTTGCAGCCATAACTCCAAATCGCTGCAACCCAACTCATGCGCTACCGTGAGCGCACAAATAGCGTCCGCAGACTTACCAGCCTGTTCAGAACCAACCCGAGCTGGTAATGGGCATCCGCATTCCGCGGTGCGAGACTGGCATAAGTTCGATAACTGGTCTCGGCTTCAGCCAAGCGACCCTGTTCAACAAGCAACCCTGCCAGACCAACATATGCTTGGAGAAAATCTGGACGCAATTCCAAAGCACGACGATAAGATGCCTCAGCCTTGTGAAGATCACCACAACGACGCTGCACAGTTCCGAGACGTAGCCACAGTTCATGATCCGTCGGCTCGGCCTGAGACAGTTACAGGTAAATCTCGTACGCTGGCTGAAGGCGGTTGTTTTTAAAAAGCTTGTCCGCCTTTTTTCGCGCAGCAGTTAAACCAGTTTTCTTAGCCATCTCAAGTAAAACCGCGGGCAAGATCTAGTTTCAGGTCCTCGATATCTTCCAGCCCAACGGCGATGCGAATCAAGCTGTCGCTAATACCGGCATCTGCACGTTGCTCAGGTGTCAGGCGACCATGGGTGGTAGTGGCAGGATGGGTCATGGTCGACTTGGTATCACCCAAGTTGGCGGTGATAGAGATCATCTGCGTCGCATCAATCAGTTGCCAGGCTGCCTCTTTACCGCCCGCCACCTCAAACGACAACACACCGCCAAAACCTTTTTGTTGTTCAGCCGCCAGCGCATGTTGAGGGTGTGACTTCAGGCCAGGGTAATTGACCCGCGTGACCGCCGGCTGGATCTCCAGCCATTCCGCCAGAACCTGGGCATTGCGGCAGTGGGCTTCCATACGCAGACGCAGTGTTTCCAACCCCTTAAGAAAGACCCAGGCATTGAACGGACTCATAGTCGGCCCAGCGGTACGCAGGAAGCCATAGACATCGGCACCGACCACATCCTCTTTGCCAACCACGGCACCACCAATACAGCGGCCCTGACCATCCAGGTATTTAGTTGCTGAATGGATGACGATATCGGCGCCCAGTTCCAGCGGCCGTTGCAGAGCTGGGGTACAAAAACAGTTATCCACCACCAGTAACGCGCCATATTGATGCGCCAGTTCGGCCAGCGCCTTGATGTCGGCCACTTCGGTCAACGGGTTTGATGGCGTCTCCAGAAACAACAGTTTGGTATTGGGCTTGATGGCAGCTGACCAGGCAGTCAGGTCCACCAAATCAACAAAACTGGTTTCGACACCAAACTTGGTCATGTAGTTATTCACCAACACCGAGGTGGTGCCAAAGATGGCACGCGATGAAACGATGTGATCACCACTCTGCAGCAAGGCCATGAAGGTAGAAAGAATGGCAGACATGCCCGATGAGGTAGCCACACAACGCTCACCACCCTCTAAGGCCGCCAGACGTTGCTCAAAGGTACGCACAGTGGGATTTGTAAAACGGGAATAGATATTACCCGGCTCGTCACCAGAAAAGCGTGCTGCCGCCTCGGCCGCACTGCCAAAGACATAACTTGAGGTGGGAAAGATCGGTTCGGATTGTTCCGACTCACCAGTACGCACTTGGCCTGCCCTGACGGCCAGGGTATCAAAATTAAATTGTTCGAATTCGTTATTCATTGTCCTACTCCTGCCCGCTTTTTTTGGGGCACAAAAAAACCCGCTTCGCTATCACTTGATGTAGACGCTAAAGCAGGCTTCTCACCTCTCTTTAGCAGTATTTATTACGCGCCCGCAAGCTGAAATCAAATCGGCGCTGTCTGGAAAAGCTTAGAGAATACACATGGCTATGTCAAACACTAAGCACTGACAATATATTCAAAAAGAGATTCTAGTTCGTATTATGCAGGTCAATAATGTCCGCGTTTTTGCTACCCCGTTTTGCCTTGGCTGAATCACTGCGCAGCTGTTCAACATTGGAAAAGTAGGCATCATCAACATCACCAGTAACATATCGACCATCAAACACCGAGGTATCAAAATCTACTAGCAGCGGATTACGTTTGCGCACTGCTTGCATCAAATCATCCAGGTCCTGATAGACTACCCTGTCAGCACCAATCACCTCAGCGACCTCATCATCAGTGCGACCATAGGCAATCAACTCAGTCTTGGCTGGCATGTCGATTCCATAGACATTAGCATGCCGAATAGCAGGGGACGCTGAGGCGAAATAGACCTTTTTGGCGCCGGCATCACGGGCCATCTGAATAATCTGCTGCGAAGTAGTACCACGGACGATAGAGTCATCCACCAGCAATACATTTTTACCCCTGAATTCCAGATCAATGGCATTCAGTTTCTGGCGCACCGACTTCTTGCGCTGGGTCTGACCCGGCATGATAAAGGTACGACCGATATAACGATTTTTGATAAAGCCTTCGCGATATAACACGCCCAGTTCGTTGGCAAGTTGTAAGGCTGAGGTACGACTGGTGTCTGGAATGGGGATGACAACATCAATATCCTGATCAGCCCATTCACGTTTAATCTTTTGTGCCAGCGTCTCACCCATACGCAGACGTGCCTTGTAGACTTGTACATCATCGATGGTGGAATCGGGTCGGGCCAAGTAAACATATTCAAAAATACAGGTGGAGTAGCTGGGGTTTTCAGCACACTGGCGCAATTCAAGCCCACCATCGAGGTCAATAAAGACGGCTTCACCGGGTTTCAAGTCATCGATCAATTCAAAGCCCTGCGAATCCAGGGCGACACTCTCAGAGGCCACCATATATTCAGTGCCCTGGTCAGTTACGCGCTTACCATAAACAATTGGACGAATACCGTAAGGATCACGAAAGGCAACAATGCCATAATCGGTAATCATGGCTACTACGGCATAGGCGCCACGACAACGTTTATGTGTTGCAGCAACGGCCTTGAAGACATCTTCATGATCAATCTTGAGCTTGCCCATAACTTGCAGCTCATGGGCAAAGACATTTAGCAGCACTTCTGAATCAGAATCGGTATTCATGTGGCGCAGGTCTTCTTGATAAAGCTCCTGCTTTAACTTGTCAGCATTTGTAAGGTTGCCGTTGTGAGCCAGGGTAATGCCGTAAGGAGAGTTTACATAGAAAGGCTGAGCCTCGGCAGAGGAAGAACAACCGGCAGTAGGATAGCGCACATGACCGACCCCCATATTGCCATGCAGATTAAGCATGTGCTCGGTATCAAAGACGTCGCGCACCAGGCCGTTGTCTTTGCGCAAATAGAGTTTTCCGCCATCGCAGGTAACAATGCCCGCTGCATCCTGGCCGCGGTGTTGCAGCACAGTCAGACCATCATATAGATCCTGATTGACATTACCCTTACCAACGATTCCAATCACACCACACATTAAATAAACCTCTTTAAAACAACTTGTATCCTGTCGCGACGAACGCATTGCCAACTTCATCAAATGAATAGTGAAGCTGGACCCACGCCAGGACATCCTTAAAAACAGACACCATAAATGACTGCTGCCACATCACTTGCTGAGTTATCGGCGTCATCTCCACCAACAACACCAAAACAGCAATAATGATAACCCCTCGCAGCAAACCAAAACCGCCACCGGCAACCCGGTCGACCCCTTTCAAGCCCACCGACTTAATCAATACAGACAACAGCCTTGAAACTACAAAACCGACAATATGTATTGATAGGAACAACGCCACAAAAGTCACAATCAAACGCAGGCCCGGGTCATTAATATAATCGACCAACATAAACGCCAGTGGCTGCGACCAACTATAGGCGAACCAGAAGGCCACCACCCAAATCAACAGCGACAGGGCCTCACGGACAAAACCGCGCCAGACACCAATCAACGCAGAAATAACAACAACAGCCAGGACGACGTAATCAATACTGCTCATTTGAAAACAACTTCTACCATTTCAACCTGGTTAATAGTGGGGCCAGAGCTCAGAGCTAGCACTTAGAACTTGATAATCCTGGGGCCGGTATTTTAACAGACCCGAGGCCATTCCTGAACAAGGCTCTCAAGGAAACCCCCATTAACGATGGTGCATCACCAGCCCCTCGAGCTTGGTCTGCTTGTCGACCTGTTTTTTAAGCTGATCAGCCTCTGATTTACGTAACACCGGCCCGGCTTTGACACGATAGATGGTGCCAGCATCACTACGGCCCCGCTCAATAAAACAGGCGATGCCCGCCCCCCTAAGGCGATCACGTAATTTAAATGCCTTTGATTCATCTGAAAAACTCGCCACCTGCACCACCCAGGCGCTGGCACCTTTTGTAACAACAGGTTTGGAGGTGGGCTTAGAATCGAGTTTGGTAACAGCCGTCTTAGGTTCTTGTTTCTTTTCAGGCTTGGCCACCGCTGCCGGGGCTGCCGGTTTGGGGGCCGCTTGTTCAGTCATTTTTTTCTCGGCACTAGGCGTTTCAACAATGCGGCTGGTGCTATCGACCTCAGGATCAATCCGCTCAGACCAGATCTCCAACGGCAACACTTCCATCTTCATCACATCAGGGGCATCAGGCATCGCTTCCCGCTGCGTCGGTGCTGACTCGTCCTGACTAAAATCAAGAATAGTGGGAATCAAAATAAGGGCTAACGACAGCAGGACAATACCACCTACCAGACGTTGTTTGTGCGCGTGATCCATCAATCAACCTTTGTTATGAGATGAGGATAGCCCAGCATTATAATCCCCCTGCATGACCTCGGCCACGGTATAAAACGAACCAAACACCACCACCCGATCATTCGGCTGAATTTTTGTCTCCAAAGTGCCCAACGCGGCATCGACACTGGCACAGAGTTCATGCTCTGCCCCTGGCACGGTTTTATTCAAAATACCAAGCAGCTGTTCAGCGGTGGCGGCACGTGGCAGATCAACACTGGTCAAGGACCAGCGATCTACCACGTTTGCCATCACAGAGAGAATCTCGCCAATTTCCTTATCCTCCATCATCGCCGTCACCGCATAGACCTTGCCAGGCATGGGCCAAGCAGACAGATTAGCAGCCAAGGCCCGCGCCGCCTGCGGGTTGTGGGCGACATCCAAAATCAAGGGCACATCGCCAGGCAAGACCTGGAACCGACCTGGCACAGTGACGTTGGCCAGCCCCTCGCGAATATGCGATTGCGATAATGGCAGCCGTTCAGCCAATAATTCAGCCACCATCAACACCGCTGCGGCATTGGCCTTTTGAAAGGCACCACGCAGGGCTGGCTCGGGCAAGGCATCACGAACACGTTCACCACAGCGCCAACGCCATTGGCCAGCCTGGTCGAGAAAAGTAAAGTCCCTTCCCGATTGATATAACTGAGCACCAAGTTCGCTGGCAACTTGTTGCAAGCTGGCTGGCGGATTGGTATCACCGCAGACGGCGGGCCGCCCAGCACGCATAATGCCGGCCTTTTCCCGGCCAATCACTTCACGGTCATTACCCAGCCAGTCGGCATGATCCAGATCAATCGGGGTAATCAGGGCGACATCGGCATCAAGCACATTGGTCGCATCGAGTCGACCACCCAGACCGACCTCCATAATCACCACATCCAGATCAGCTTGGGCGAAGATCTCAATGGCCGCCAGGGTACCAAATTCAAAATAGGTCAGCGAAGTATCAGCGCGGCTTTGATCAATGTGTTCAAAGGCATCACAAAGCAGTTGATCGACAACCGGCTCACCATTCAGGCGCACCCGCTCGTTGTAAGACAACAGATGGGGTGAAGTGTAGGCGCCGACACGATAACCCGCGGCCAAATAAATAGCCTCCAGCATGGCGACCGATGAGCCTTTTCCATTGGTGCCGGCGACGCTGATGACGGGACAGTTGAGTTGTTCATGTCCCAAGCTTTGCAGCACCATGCGAACGCGTTCCAGGCCGAGGTCGATTTCGGAGGGGTGCAGGCCCTCCTGCCAGGAGAGCCATTCTTCAAGACTTTGAAAGCGCATTAGTGCGCCTGTTCAGGATTGCAGTGTTTTGTTACCTAGGATGGCCAGCACATTGGCCAGACGATCACGCATTTCAAGACGGCTGACAATCATGTCAATAGCACCGTGATCGAGCAGGAACTCACTGCGCTGGAAGCCTTCAGGCAGGGTCTCACGCACGGTCTGCTCGATTACGCGCGGACCGGCAAAACCAATCAAGGCTTTCGGTTCGGCAACATTAAGATCACCCAGCATGGCAAAACTGGCTGAAACACCGCCCATGGTCGGGTCGGTCATCACAGAAATAAAAGGAATACCTTCCTTGCTCATCTTGGCCAACACGGCACTGGTCTTGGCCATCTGCATCAGCGAAAACAAGGCCTCTTGCATGCGCGCCCCGCCACTGGCAGAAAAACAGACAAATGGAATACGCTGTTCAAGACTGATATTGGCGGCACGGACAAAACGCTCACCAACCACTGACCCCATTGAGCCACCCATGTATTTGAACTCAAACGCTGCGGCTGTTAGCGGCATACCCTTGAGAGTCCCCTTCATAGCGATCAAGGCGTCAGTTTCATCCGTATTTTTTTGCGCCTGAATAATACGGTCCTTGTATTTTTTGCTGTCTTTAAACTTAAGAATATCTATTGGCTCTAACTCGGCTCCGATCTCTTCACGGCCATCTTGATCCAAAAACAAATCCAGGCGACGGCGGGCACCGATGCGGTGATGATGGTCGCACTTCATACAAACATCGGCATTACGCTCCAACTCAGCACGATACAAAACCGCACCACAACCATCACACTTACTCCACAAACCTTCTGGAATAGACTTTTTGCTACTGGCGTCTGTACGAATACGTAGAGGTAAAAGATTTTCGAACCAACTCATGGTTTTATTCCTGCGTTCTAAATGATCTAACCTGGATACCCACGGGGCATAAATGAAGCATAGTCTAATCCAGGAACTAGCACTGGCTATGCCCGGATTTCTATTTGTCCATTGCCGCGCGCATATCGCGCAACAGACTACAAACAGCCTCGTTAATCTTTTCTGGCCGGTCAGCATTTTCAGCGACACGATTTACAACCGCACTGCCCACCACCACGGCATCGGCCACGACCGAAACCTGCTGAGCCGTGTCCGCATCACGAATGCCAAAACCAACACCTATCGGCAAGTCGGTGTGTCTGCGAATCTGCTCAACCTTGTGCTCCACAGCGGCAACATCCAGATTAGCGGCACCGGTGACACCCTTTAATGAAACATAGTATACAAAACCGCTGGCGTCGGCGCAGATCTTGGCGATACGCTCATCAATCGTGGTCGGTGCCAACAAAAAGATCGGATCGACACTGGCTTCTGCCAGGGCGGCAACCAGATCACCGGCCTCTTCCGGTGGCATATCCACGGTCAACAGACCATCAACGCCGGCCTCGACGGCTGCCTTGGCAAATGCTTGGTAGCCCATGATCTCGACCGGGTTCATGTAACCCATCAAGACGACAGGCGTTTCACTATCAGTTTGACGGAACTGCTTCACCATCGCCAGCACATCACGCAGACTGGTATTGTGCATCAGGGCGCGCTCACAGGCCTTCTGGATCACCGGCCCTTCGGCCATGGGATCAGAAAATGGCACACCTAGTTCGAGTAGGTCAGCACCCGCCTCGACCATGTCATGCAACAACGGCACGGTAACATTGGGATTAGGATCACCGGCAGTGACAAACGGGATCAGTGCCTTACGACCAACAGCCTTCAGATCAGCAAATCGTTGTGCAATACGGCTCATACCTTGATCCCCTCCAGCCCGGCGACGGTGTGGATGTCTTTATCTCCACGACCGGACAAATTGACGATAATGATCTTGTCCTTATCCAGTTGTGGTGCCAGCTTGGCGGCATAGGCCAAGGCATGACTAGACTCCAGCGCCGGCATAATGCCCTCGATGCGAGTCAGGTCGTGGAAGGCCTGCAAGGCTTCAGTATCGGTGGCGGCAACGTAATTGGCACGGCCACTATCTTTCAACCAGGCATGCTCAGGACCGACACCAGGATAGTCCAGCCCGGCCGAGACCGAATGTGTCTTAATAATCTGGCCGTTATCGTCTTCCACCAGATAGGTGCGATTGCCGTGCAACACACCAGGACGACCGGCACACAGCGGCGCGGCATGACGCGGCGTTTCGACGCCATCTCCGCCGCCTTCGACGCCGTAGATGGCAACTGCCTCGTCATCGATGAAGGGGTAAAACAGACCGATGGCATTGGAGCCACCGCCAACACAAGCCACCAGGGCATCAGGCAAACGGCCTTCGGCTTCAAGAATCTGACGCCTGGCCTCTCGGCCAATGACGGTCTGAAAGTCACGCACCAGCATCGGATAAGGGTGTGGACCTGCAACAGTACCGATGATGTAAAAGGTATTGTCGACATTGGTTACCCAGTCACGCATCGCCTCGTTGAGGGCATCTTTGAGGGTCTTGGAACCAGATTCAACAGGCACCACCTCGGCACCCAACAACTTCATGCGATAGACGTTCAAGGCCTGACGCTTGACGTCCTCCGCCCCCATGTAGACCACACACTCCAAACCCAGACGGGCAGCAACCGTAGCCGAAGCCACACCATGCTGACCGGCACCGGTCTCGGCAATGATGCGTGTCTTGCCCAGGTGTTTGGCCAACAACGCCTGACCAATCGTGTTATTAACCTTGTGGGCGCCGGTATGATTCAGGTCCTCACGTTTCAGATAGACCTTGGCACCACCGAGGATCCCGCTCCAGCGCTCGGCAAAATAGAGCGGCGATGGCCGGCCAACATAATGGGCCAGATCCTTGTCATATTCAGCCTGGAAATCGGCATCATGCTTTAACCGCTCATAGGCCGCGGTCAATTCGTCCAACGGCTCCATCAGGGTCTCAGCACAAAAACGGCCGCCATAGGGGCCGAAATGGCCGTTGGCGTCAGGTAAGTTCGCTTTCGACACGTCTCACTTCTCCTAACTCTATTATTTTCATTTTCAAGAACGTGAGGCGTTCTTAAAAAAGGCAGCCATCTTGGCCGCATCCTTAATTCCCTTACTCGCCTCTACGCCGCCACTAACATCGACCGCATAGGGCTTCACTTGTTTAATTGCCGCCGCGACGTTGCCGGGATTCAAACCACCGGCCAACACAATCGACGCAGCTAAATCTTCTGGCACGCGATTCCACTCAAACGCTTCACCTGTGCCACCCGGCATGCCTGGCTGATAGGTATCTAACAGCAGGCCACGGGCATCGCTAAAACGCCGTTGTTCCGCTGCCAGATCTACACCCTCACGCATGCGGATCGCTTTCAAATATGGCTGGCCAAAACTAGCACAGAAGTCGGGCGTTTCATTGCCATGAAACTGAATCAAATCCAGTGACACCTGAGACAACACCACCTCAACATTGGCTGGTTCAGGATCAACAAACAAACCAACAATGCTCACAAATGGCGGCAAGGCCGCTGCAATCTCAGCCGCCTGATTTGCTGTCACCACTCGCGGACTCTTATTGTAAAACACCAGACCAATGGCATCCGCCCCCAGCCGGGCGGCCTCAACACCGTCTCCCGGCCGAGTAATGCCACAGATTTTGATCCGCGTGCGCATAAAGAAGATCCGCAAAAAAAGGAGAATATTACCAGAATTCGAAGACTTAGGCTGCCCTCTCTGGTTAGATCAGAGATCAAATCGAATCAATGCTGGCATCAATTCGCGTAACTATTTCAGGACAAATAAAAACCTAGCCGCCAGCCTGCTCCTGTTCGGCTTTTTTCGTCCACTTTTCATAACAATCAAGACCACAGAAATGAGCGACATAATCACTCGCCTCAGCATTCTTGGCCTCTGAGGCGGGAATTTCTTTTAAACACACGTCGCACTGAACATGTTCTTCTTCTGCTTTATTGACATCGTTCATCTCACACCTCCTGCTGCTGTAAAGCACCTCGAAACCACATCTTCAATATCAGTTTAGTACCAATCAGGTGCTTTTGTTAGCCAGCGTACATACCCAGAAGCAAAAAAGGCCACCCTTTCGGGGTGGCCTTAGTTTTTTGCAAGGATCCCCACCCTCTTCTAGGAGGGGGAGGGGGAGAGAAGGAGGACAGGAATCCTTTAGCGCAAACCTTTAAAGTTGACGATGGAGATGGGCATTAGGCACATTTGAAATCGAGGAGGCAATTTGTGCGTACGCCCACTCCATCGTTAACACTTCACTACTTTTTCATATAAATACTCATACAATCTATAGGTGTATATAATATACGTGTATTCAGGATTTGCAAGAAATATTTACACACTTTGTAGGGGCTTTGTGAAAATTCACCAAATAGCAGAGCTTTGGCTTATCTGAGGTAGCTCAAACTCAGAAGGATAGCTCACCTGAGTCAGATACAAACCCGACGCTGATGCCGTGACACCCCCCAGAGTACGATCCCGATATTCCAACACTTGCTGTGCCCACTCCAGCGGCCGCTGCCCTGCTCCAATCGCCATCAATACCCCGGCAATATTGCGCACCATGTGATGCAGAAAAGCATTGGCCTCGATATCAATGAAGATCAGCTCATTTTTACGTGTTACCTCAATCTGATGAATTGTGCGCACCGGATTTTTGGCCTGACAGCCGATAGCGCGATATGAAGAAAAATCGTGTTCACCAATCAGACATAACGCCGCTTCAGCCATCCGTATTTCATCTAAGGGGCGATAATTCCATGTAGTGCGCCCAGCCAGAAAAGTCGGCCTGACATTACGGTTATAAATAACGTAACGATAACAACGTCGCACAGCACTGAAACGGGCATGAAATTCATTACTAATCGGCACAGCCCAGAGGATGACCACCTCATCAGGCAGATTAGCATTGGCACCATATACCCAGGAACGCAGCGAACGTTCAACCCCAGAATCAAAGTGGATCACTTGCTCAGAGGCATGCACGCCGGTATCGGTACGCCCGGCACAGACAACTCGTACTGACTCGTTAGCAACCGATGAAAGGGCCTTTTCCACCGCCTCCTGCACCGATGGTGAATGATCCTGAAACTGCCAGCCACAAAAAGCACTGCCATCATATTCCACACCCAAGGCTATCCGCACTGCCCTACTCCATTGTTTTCAACAGGGCGCATTTTAGCAGCCCTGAAATGCAAACGCCGGGTAAAAACCCGGCGTTCTACTAACTCTTGTTTATTAGGCTATTTGTCAGCCACCGGCCTGATCCGCCAGCTCTGTTTCTTATTGGCAACATACGCCTCCCCATGAATAAACAACACCATCATAGCCCTTGGATTCACACCATCCGACTCGGTGCTACTCCAAAAACCAGCTTCAGGGGTAAAGGGAAAAACATCCAAATTAATCGCTGGTTTGAAACACTGTTTTTCAACGATGCTCTGCAGTTCAGCAAGCTTAGGCAGACGCCAGTTACTGCGACCAGCCACCTTTTTAGCATTTAACTCATTAACGGCTTCCACCGCGGCGTTCCAGTCATAGGTCAGAGTCTTACCTTCACAGTTTGAGCCATTCCAACTCATCCCCAGACCACAACGTAACCAGACGCGTGAGCTCTTGGTATCGGTGACAGTACCATTATCGTTGACTTTAAACTGACTCGATGGTGCTGTAGCAGGCTTGGAAGCATCACACTTTTGCGCTGCCGCCGGCAACGCCAACGCCCCAAGCAGCAAAGAAACAACCAGACCTCTCAACATAATTTCCACCTTCCTAACATTTCGACAACAACCGGACATCAAAACCCCGGCTCAACAAGCGCGCATTTTAGCCTATTCAAGAATGGCGTCAAACAAAGCATCAAACCGCAGCTTGTTCAATAACTACTTATCGGCAATCAAACGCAGGCGCCAGGTCTGGCTCTTGTTGGCAACATATGGTCGACCATGAAGAAAGTGAACCACCCACGCCCTGGGCTGAACACCGTCTACAGCTGTATCGGTCCAAAACCCGGATTCAGGAGAATAAGGAAAGGCCTTTAGATCGATGGCCGGTTTGAAACAGCGCAGCTCGACCACCGAGGCGAGCTCGTCAACTGTAGGCAGGCGCCAGTCTGTGCGTCCGGCCAGTTTTTTTTCATTCAGCTCTTCCACCGTAACCACGGCCTCGGCCCAGGTATATTTAAGACTGATGCCAGCACATGAACTGCCGTCCCAACTCATGCCAACCGGACACCTAAGCCATATATTTCTGTTTTTATTATCGATAATTGTGGCACTGGCAGCATCACTAAAACGACTAAAAGGTGCCGTCGCTGTTTTAGATGCATCGCATTTCTGGGCATAGGCCGGCATTACCAGGCCACCGATCAAAAGGAAAAAAAACAAACCTCTTAACAACATTATATTCTCCTCAATTCAGTCCGGAGGACCACGACAGGTAGCCAGTCGGACTTAGTATTGCCACAGCCAAATACGCGATTATACCCACGTCATTTAAAGGGTCATTGTAACAATATAGAAACTGAGCGTCGAGAACAGGTACAAAAATGGCATAATGTGTGCCAAACCAACCAGCAGGGAGTAATCAGTGGATCATCTGACCATTACCCGCCCGGACGACTGGCACATTCATCTACGTGATGGTGCCGCCCTGGCAACGACCGTTCCTCATGCCGCCGCCCAGTTTGGCCGCGCCATTGTCATGCCCAATCTTGC
>CAMYNQ010000083.1 GCA_947259785.1 uncultured Chromatiaceae bacterium
GACACCGGCGACAAAGAACTCGTCACTAAAATCCTTAAAAATCACAACATTACAGCCGTACTGCACTTTGCCGCTCATACTATCGTCCCTGAATCCGTCTCCAACCCACTCAAATACTACGACAACAACACCTGCTGCACTCGCAACCTATTAGAGTGCTGCTCTACAAACGGCGTCAAACATGTCATTTTTTCATCAACCGCCGCTGTTTATGGCATCCCCAGCGAAGGACTGGCAAGCGAAGACTCCCCACTTAGCCCAATCAACCCATACGGCACCTCGAAACTAATGAGCGAATGGATGTTACGCGACCTATCCGCCGCCACCGACCTTAACCATGTAGTATTGCGTTATTTCAATGTTGCCGGCTCTGACCCACAAGGACGCATCGGCCAATCCACTCACAAAGCCACCCTATTAACCAAGGTCGCCTGCGAGGCCGCCCTGGGGATTCGCGACCATGTTGCTATCTTTGGCACCGACTACCCCACCACAGACGGCACCGGTGTACGCGACTATATCCACGTCGAAGATTTAGCCAACGCTCATCTGATGGCACTGAATTACCTCGAGCAAGGCGGCAAATCAAACACCTTCAACTGCGGTTATGGCCACGGCTATAGCGTCCGCGAAGTACTGGACATGGTTAGCAAGATTAATGGCGAACCACTTAATATTAAAGAGCTACCACGCCGTGCCGGTGACCCACCTCAGCTGATCGCCGATGCCAACCGCATCCGCAGCACCCTTGGCTGGCAACCACAACATGACAACCTCGAGCAAATCGTCCAAACTTCGCTCGACTGGGAACGTAAACTGCAACAAAACGATTTTCGTGACTGACATGCGGATTTATTAAGAATCGCCACACTCAACTACACACTAATAAAAACAGGAAGTAATTGTGAAAAAACAGACCATAGCATTAATCTGGGGATTGCTGATCTCAAGCAGCGCGACCGCCCAGCAGGTCTACTACGTTAATGACGAGCTCACCATCACCATGCGCAGCGGTGAAAGCACCCAACACAAAATCATCCGCACTCTGAAAACCGGCACCAAACTGGAGGTCACCGAAACCCACCCAGACACCGGCTTTTCATATGCTCGCACTCAAGGGGGCACCGAAGGCTGGGTACTCACTCGCTACCTAACCACCCAGCCCGCCGCCAAGCAGCGCCTCGCGTCGGCCCAAAACGAAATCAAGAAACTAAAAACAGAAATCTCCGAACTGCGTAGCGACCTGAAACAAACCAGCACCAAAAGCAGCGCATTAGACAAAACAGCCAATCAGCTGGAAAAAGACAACAAACTCCTGAGCAAAGAACTACAACAGATCAAGGAAATTTCGCGTAACGCCATCGCCCTCAACAAAGACAACAAAACACTGCGCGAGAAGCTAATCCGCCTGGAAACAGACCTGCAAACCATGGAACAACAAAACTCTGTACTACAGGATCGCAGCGCTCGCGACTGGTTTATCACCGGCACTCTCGTCACAATTTTCGGCATCCTGATTGGCCTGCTGGCGCCGAGAATACGCATCAAACCCAAATCCAAATGGAATGAGCTTTAATAAAAAAGGCCCCGAAAACGGGGCCTTTTATTTTGCTCAAAACCTTATTTACTTACGCAGCTGAGTCACATCTCGAATAGCCCCGCGTGATGCACTGGTAGCCATCGCCGCATAGGCCTGCAAGGCAGCACTGACCTGACGCTGACGATTCAAGGGCTGCCAACCCAAACCCGCATCCATGGCCTGGCGTCGCCCAGCCAGATCCTCAGCAGGCAGAGTTACATTGATTGCGCGATTCGGGATATCAATCTCGATAACATCTCCCTCTTGCACCAAACCAATAGCCCCTCCCTCAGCCGCTTCCGGTGAGACATGACCAATCGACAGACCTGAAGTACCGCCAGAAAAACGCCCGTCTGTAATCAAGGCACAAGCTTTGCCCAAACCTTTGGATTTCAGATAACTGGTTGGATACAGCATCTCCTGCATCCCCGGCCCGCCGCGCGGCCCTTCGTAGCGAATGATGAGCACATCGCCCTCATTGATCTTGTCATCCAGGATCGCAGCCACTGCATCATCCTGGCTCTCAAAGATACGCGCAGACCCTGAAAAGGTGAGATTGGAATCATCCACCCCAGCCGTCTTCACCACACAACCATCCTCGGCGATATTGCCGAACAGCACAGCCAGACCACCCTCCGTGCTGAAGGCATGTGCCATATCACGAATACAGCCGTTGGCACGATCCACATCCAGCGTAGGCCAGCGTTTGGCCTGACTAAAAGCCTGCTGAGTCGGCACATTACCCGGCGCCGCCATAAAGAATTGCTCCACCTCTGGCGCGTCAGAACGGCAAACGTCCCATTTATCCAGAGCATCCACTAAACTTGGCGCATGCACCATTTTTGCATCACGATGCAGCAGCCCACCACGATCAAGCTCACCTAAAATAGCCATCACCCCACCAGCGCGATGCACATCCTCCATATGATAAAGCTGGGTCGATGGCGCCACCTTGCACAACTGCGGCACCTTGCGTGACAGCCGATCAATATCCGCCACCGTGAAATCCACACCAGCCTCTTGTGCCGCCGCCAACAGATGGAGAATGGTATTGGTCGATCCCCCCATGGCAATATCCAACGACATGGCATTTTCAAAGGCCGCCTTGGTGGCAATCGAACGCGGTAATACCGAGGCGTCATCCTGCTCGTAATAACGCTTGGCCAGATCAACAATCAAACGACCCGCACTCAGAAACAGCGCTTCCCTATCTGCATGAGTCGCCAACATCGAACCATTACCCGGCAGAGACAAACCCAAGGCCTCAGTCAAGCAATTCATGGAGTTGGCAGTAAACATACCAGAGCAAGAACCACAGGTCGGGCAAGCCGAGCGCTCCATCGTTGCCACATCTTCATCAGACTCATCAGGATTAGCAGCCGAAACCATGGCATCAACCAGATCCAGATGCACCTCTTTACCCTGGATAATTGCCTTGCCAGACTCCATCGGCCCACCAGAGACGAATATCACCGGCACATTCAAACGCAGCGAGGCATTCAACATGCCCGGTGTGATCTTGTCGCAGTTAGAGATGCAGACAATCGCATCAGCACAATGAGCATTAACCATGTACTCAACAGAATCAGCGATCAGCTCGCGCGACGGCAGCGAATACAGCATGCCGCTGTGGCCCATAGCAATGCCATCGTCGATGGCGATGGTATTAAACTCCTTTGCCACCCCACCAGCCTTCTCAATCTCACGCGCCACTAGCTGACCCATGTCTTTAAGATGGACATGACCGGGCACAAACTGAGTAAAGGAGTTGGCCACCGCGATAATCGGCTTACCAAAATCATCATCCGTCATGCCAGTGGCACGCCACAAAGCGCGAGCACCGGCCATATTGCGGCCACCGGTGGAAGTACGAGAACGGTATTCAGGCATGGTTTAAACCTCTGCTTCTACTTAATTCGGAAAGGGGGTAAAGATAGCAAATTTGGGAGATTAGCGCGATGCCTCGCGGACGCGCCTCCATTCCGAATGGTGCGCAGCGAAGACCTGAAACCCAGACTGCGACGACTATTTTTTCATGTGGAGCGGAAGCCCACATCAAAATAAAAGCCATCGCGCTAGCGGTACAAACATACCCTCCAGAAATATCGTAAAATCCCACCCCTTTGAAGCACAAACCCCGGAGCTCCCCCATGAACACTCCCAACAAGCAACTGGCCAAACTGGAAAAAAAACTACTGCATTACACCGGCAAGGCCATTGCTGATTTTAATATGATCCAGAAAGGTGACCGGGTAATGCTATGCCTGTCTGGCGGTAAGGATAGTTTCACCCTGCTCTACCTGCTCAACAAATTACGCATCCGCAGTAACAATAAGTTTGACCTGTTTTCTTTCACCCTCGACCAGGGTCAACCAGGCTGGGACGACAGCAAACTACGCGCCTGGATGGATACCCAGAAAATCCCCTACGAAATCTATAAGCAAGACACTTATTCTGTAGTGATTGAGAAAGTACCTGAGAACAAGACCTATTGCTCGTTATGCTCCCGCCTACGTCGCGGCTCTATTTATACCTACGCAGCCAAACACGGTTACAGCAAAATCGCCCTGGGGCACCATCGCGACGACATGATCCAGAGCCTAATGATGTCTATCATTTACAACGGCGAGATTAAATCAATGCCGCCCAAACTGTTGACTGACAACAAAGATCATATTCTGATCCGCCCCCTAAGCTATTGCCAGGAAAAAGATATCGCTGCCTTTGCCGAACTAATGGAATTCCCCATTATTCCCTGCAACCTGTGCGGATCACAGGAAAACCTGGCGCGGCAGCGAATCAAAAAAATGATCAACGATTTGGCCGATGAAAATGAGAAGATCCCGAGCAACATGCTCCACGCTCTACAGGCCCTACAACCGAGCCAACTAATGGACAAGCGCCACTGGGATTTCAAAAACCTGGAAAAACAACGCCTAAAAGCGGGCGACGAGCCCTGTAATACACCTCAAGCCGACCCGTTTTAAACCACAAATAAAGAAAAAGGGGAGTAGACAATATCTACTCCCCTTTATTGACTCTTCCAGCCGAGGCCGGAACACTCTTGTCTCTTAACTACACCATCAACTGCCCTGAGACCAGCGACAACGAGATAACCACACCCAGACCGCCAAGCAACAACGAAAGCGTGTGCTCCATCATGGGTTTTTTTATTTCTCTATACATGGTGTTTTTCCCTCGAGGGAATTCAGGACAAAGAGTTAAGCCATCAATTCAGTTGCGAACAGCGCAACAGAAACAACGATACCCAGAACACCCATAACCGCACCAAAAGTCTTTTCCATGATAAATCTCCTCAGATTTGTGTTGAATGAAGGTTCCCCAACCTATCCGCCCGGAAAATCCCGCGACGGCTGCAAAATACCATAGCAAAACACTATGGATATTTTCAAGTATTTTTTACTAAAAAGCTCAAGATTAAACATATTGATAAATATAGGGTTTTTTACCAACATAAAGACAAAGGGCTTTGACTGCCACACACAACAGGTGCAAAAACAATAAAAAACAGCGACAATCATTTGCAGAAAAACAGAAACAGATCTATGAATTCAAAGACTTACAAGCAAACCCAGGAATAAAGCCGCCATGGGCAAGGAAATTAACAATAACAATCAACAATTTGTTCACTGGTTCCGCCAGTCGTCCCCCTACATTCACGCCTTTCGCGGCCGCACATTTGTACTGGCATTTGATGGTGCCGCCGTTGCCGATGAAAATTTCCCTGGGCTGATTCACGACATCGCCCTACTCAACAGCCTTGGCATCCACCTCGTACTCGTGCATGGCGCACGACCACAGATTGAAAAACGCCTTCAGGAAAAAAACACCAAATTCGACTACGTGAACGGCCTTCGGATTACCGACGACATCGCTCTGGACTGCGTCAAACAGGCGGTGGGCAGTGTCCGAGTCGAGATCGAAGCACAACTATCCATGGGACTGGCCAACTCGCCCATGGCTGGCGCTGGCATCCGCGTTGCCTCGGGCAATTATGTGACTGCCCAGCCTCTAGGCGTACGAGATGGTGTTGATTATTGCCACACTGGTGAGGTACGCCGAATTGATAACGAAGCGATTAAACAACGGCTGGACAATCACGCCATCGTGCTGGCCTCGCCGCTGGGTTACTCCCCTACAGGTGAGATATTCAACCTAACCGCCAATGAGGTGGCCGCCGCAATTGCCGAAGCCTTACAGGCAGACAAGCTACTATTTTTGACGGAGGAGAATGGTATTCACGACACTGAAAACCACCTGCTGCGCGAGCTGAATACGGATCAGGCCCAGCAACTATTAATGCGGCAGCAAAACACGGCAGACGAACTTCAGTATTTGCGTCATGCCATTCATGCCTGCCAACGGGGCGTGGCGCGCACCCATCTGATTGACCGTCACATCGATGGCTGTCTGCTACAGGAACTATTCAGCCGCGACGGTATTGGCACCTTAATTACCTCAGGCCTGTTTGAGACAACACGTCAGGCCAACATCGATGATGTTGGTGGCATTCTCAAACTGATTCAGCCGCTGGAAGAAGATGGCAAGTTGGTGCGGCGTTCACGTGAGCAGCTGGAGCTGGAGATAGAGCATTTCATCGTCGTCGAACGTGATGGCACCATTATCGCCTGCGCGGCGCTGTATCCCTATGCCGACGAACATGTAGCTGAACTGGCCTGCCTGGCCGTACATCCAGATTACCGCAACGCCAATCGTGGCGGCGAACTGCTAAGCTACACTGAGAGAACGTGCAAACAACAAAATATCGGCAGGGTTTTTGTGCTGACCACTCACACAGCGCATTGGTTTCAGGAACGCGGTTATGACAAGGCCGAACTTGAGACTCTGCCGGTTGAACGCCAATCACTTTACAACTATCAGCGCAAATCCAAAGTATTCATCAAACAGCTTTAAGGCTAGTTATAACCGGCCCGAATCAGCCCACCCAGGCCTTCTTCAACCAGAGCATCGCCCAAGTGCTGACCTATCTCGGTGGCGGTTTCCATCGTTAAAACATCTTCCAGTAGCTGCTGGGCGCGACTGCGGCTAACCTGCCGAATCACCCATTTAACCCGCAACAGGCTGGAGGCGCTCATGCTCAGGCTGTCGACCCCCATTGCCAGCAGCAATAGTGCGGCACGCGGGTTACCGGCCATTTCACCACAAACACTAACATCACAAGCATGCTTAGCCGCGCCTTCAACGACATGTTTGATGGCCATGATGACAGCAGGACTCAAACTGTCATACAGTTCGGCGACACTGCCATTATTCCGGTCCACGGCCAGCAGATATTGAGTCAAGTCATTGCTGCCGACCGACACAAAATCAACTCGTTTAGCAACCGCTTCAATCTGATAAACCAGTGACGGCACCTCAATCATGACACCAAGACGAGGCTTTACGAACGGCTCACCACTATCTTCTTGCAACTCGTTATAGCTTTGCTCAACCAGCGCCATCGCCTCCTCAAGCTCGCTGATATTGGTGATCATCGGCAATAAAATACTGAAATTATCATGACCAATACTGGCCCGCATCATCGCCCGTATCTGGGCCAGAAACAGCTCTGGATGATCCAGTGTGACGCGAATGCCACGCCAACCAAGAAAAGGATTGTCTTCCTGAATCGGGAAATAGGGCAGACTCTTATCACCACCAATATCAAGGGTACGCAATACCACCGGTTTGGTGGCGAAGGCCTCGATGACCTGGCGATAAATGTCGACCTGCTCGTCTTCGGTGGGAAAACGATCACGCACCATAAATGGAAACTCGGTGCGATACAGGCCGATACCTTCGGCACCACTCAGAAGTGATGGCGTGATATCCGATAACAGACCGGTATTGGCATACAGGGGAAGACGAAAACCATCCGAGGTCTGGGCCGGTTCATCTCGCAGCTCGGCCAGTTCGGCCGTCATCTGTGCCTCTTCACTGGCCAGGCGTTCATATTCATTACGCACATTGACAGATGGCGAGACATAGACCCGACCGTTATAACCATCGGTAATCAGCGACTGGCCTTCCATCCGCGCCACCGGTAAATCTTTCAAGCCAACCACCGCCGGGATCCCCAGGGCACGCGCCAGAATTGCCACATGCGATGATGATGAACCCTTGGCTGAAATCACCCCGACCAAACGATCTAATGGTGCCTCGGCCAGCATGGTGGCGGTGATTTCATCACCGACCAGGATCGTCTTTTCCGGATAGGGCGGCGGCTTGTGCCGACCCTTTTGAATAAAACGCAGAATACGTCGACCAAGATCGCGAATATCTTCCGCTCGCTCGCGCATGTAGGGGTCTTCCATCACCCTGAACATCTGCACATGTTCATTGATGGTGGCCCGCAAAGCGCCTGAAGCCCAGCTACCCTGACGAATTCGAGCTTTAACCTGATCGATCAGGCTGGTGCTGCTAAGCATTTGCAAATAGGCATCAAACAAGGCTTGGTCATCCTGCGTCAAAGCAACACTCAGACGCGCCTGCAGACCACGAATATCAGACTTGGCCAAATCTACCGCAGCTTCAAACACCTCAATCTCAGCCTCTGCATCTTCTATCTGCCTGTCAGGTACGGCATCCAAGTCGGCAGGAGGATAGACAACCAAACCGGTTCCAATACCCACCCCAGGCGAACCAGGTAAGCCTTGCAGGGCAACACCTTCATTGGCGTTTGTTACTAGTCGGGCAATACCGCCACTGACTTCCGCATGAGCAATAGCACCCGCCAACTGGGCCGCCACGGTGAGCAGAAAAGCCGTCTCATCTTCTTTAAAACGACGCCGGGCACGCTGCTGCAATACCAACACCCCCAACACCTGACGATGATGAATAATGGGTACACCAAGAAAAGCATGAAACGCCTGTTCATCCGTATCGGAAATAAAATGAAAACGGGGATGGTCAGGAGCATGATCCAGGTTTACTGCTTCAGCACGTTCAGCAACCAGGCTGACAAGCCCCTCGCCAAAAGCCAGCCCAACCTCGCCAACCGCACGAGGATTAAGGCCATCGGTAGCCATCAGGATATAACGCTGTTGTTTTTCATCGGCGAGATAGGCGGAACAAACATCTACCTGCATAGCTTGTTTGACACGCTGTACGATAATCGTTAGGGCCTGCTCAATATCACCGGCCTGACTGACTTCCTGAATAATTCGTTGCAGAATCGCCAGCATAGTCAGCTAAGGTCTCGAAACGTCTTGCGGCGCCAACTTCAATTCCTGCTTATCGTATCCGAGTAAGTGGGCCAGCTCTTGCAAGGCTCGACTATAGACTTCACGTTTGAAATGCACCACGTCTTTAACAGGACGCCAATAATCGACCCAACGCCAGTGATCAAACTCGGGCTGCTGCGTGGTATCAAAACAAACGGCATTTTCGTCCGCCACTAACCGCAACATAAACCAGACCTGTTTCTGGCCAATGCAGACCGGCTTGCTATGATGACGAATCAAACGTTTGGGCAGGCGATAACGCAACCAGCCACGGGTCACGCCCATAATCTCAACATGTTCAGCTGACAAGCCAACCTCTTCGGTCAGCTCACGGTACATAGCCTCCTCAGGGGTTTCATCCGTGCGAATGCCACCCTGCGGAAATTGCCACGCATCCTGTCCTATACGCCGAGCCCAAAACAACTTGCCTTCGCCGTTGCTTAGAATAATCCCGACATTTGGCCGATACCCATCTGAATCAATCACTTAAAACCTGTTCAAAGTTATCTATATATACGAACCATTGTTCCATAAACTGACCGTTCGGATCAATTGGACAATCACCACCGCCTATGGTTCGGCATTTACCTTTAGCCATTAAACGCCTATTCTTAGCCGTTTTACAAAAAGCCGTGGAGAACCCTGTGAATTTGGCGATTTTCGACCTCGACAACACCCTGTTAAATGGTGACAGCGATTACCTGTGGGGCCGTTTTCTGGCCGCAGAAGGGATTGTGGATGGTGATTTTTATGAACGCGAAAACCAGCGTTATTATGACGAATATAAAGCTGGCACCTTGAATATTTTTGAATTTCTACGCTTCTCCCTGCAACCCCTGGCAAACAACAACCTTGAAAGCATGCTGGAGTTGCGGCAGAAGTTCATGGTTTCAACCATCGACCCGATTATCTTACCCAAGGCCCGCAAGCTGCTGCAAAAACACCGCGATCAGGGCCATGTACTGCTAATCATCACCGCCACAAACACATTCGTCACCCAGCCCATTGCCGAAGCCCTGGGAATCGACAACCTAATTGCTACCGACCCGGAATTCAAAGATGATCGCTACACTGGCGAGGTCAGTGGCACGCCCTCATTTCGCGAAGGCAAGGTCGCTCGTCTCAATGACTGGCTGGAGAAAACCGGCTACAACCTGGCCTCAAGCTGGTTTTATTCCGACTCACACAATGATCTGCCACTATTAGAATTGGTAACTTACCCCATCGCTGTCGATGCCGATGACACCCTATTACAGCATGCCGCTGCCAAGGGCTGGAGCAGCATCAGCCTCAGAGACTAGGAATAAAAAAAGGGGTGGCAATGCCACCCCTACGTCATCACCTTTGAAAACTACAGAAAACTATCTTTATTGGTCGCACGCATCTGGGCATCCTGCTTGGTGATAATACCCTGACGCAACAGCTCAGCTAGACACTGATCCAGTGTTTGCATACCCAGGCCCTGACCAGTCTGGATAGCCGAATACATCTGCGGCACCTTATTTTCACGAATCAGGTTACGAATCGCCGGCGTACCGACCATGATTTCATGCGCAGCAACTCGGCCACCGCCAACACGTTTCAGCAGGGTTTGCGAAATTACCGCCCGCAACGACTCCGACAACATGGAACGCATCATGTCTTTTTCCGCCGCGGGGAAAACGTCGATGATACGGTCGATAGTCTTGGCTGCTGAACTGGTATGCAGGGTACCAAACACCAGATGACCGGTTTCAGCGGCGGTCAGGGCCAGACGAATGGTTTCAGGGTCACGCATCTCACCCACCAGAATGATGTCCGGGTCTTCACGAAGTGCGGAACGCAGTGATTCGGCAAAACCCAATGTATCTCGATGCACCTCACGCTGATTCACCAAGCACTTTTTACTTTGATGCACAAACTCGATGGGATCTTCAATAGTGAGAATATGGCCAAACTCAGTGTTGTTTTTATAGTCCACCATCGCCGCCAGGGTGGTTGATTTACCCGAACCGGTTGGCCCAGTCACCAGCACCAGGCCACGCGGGTTATCGGATATATCTTTAAATACCGCCGGACACTTCAAATCTTCCAACGACAAAATATTTGAGGGGATGGTACGAAACACACCACCCACACCACGATTGTGATTAAACGCGTTAACACGAAAACGGGCCAGGCCTGGAATCTCAAATGAGAAATCCGTTTCAAAAAATTCTTCAAAGTCCTTACGCTGACGGTCATTCATAATATCGTAAAGCATGTTGTGCACCGCCTTGTTATCCATTGGCGGCACATTGATGCGGCGTATATCACCGTCAACACGAATCATCGGCGGCAAGCCCGCCGATAAGTGCAAATCCGACGCAGCATTTTTAACACTAAAAGCCAGCAGCTCGGCTATATCCATGGCATTCCCCTTTGTAATCTCTTAAGTGTGTTTCGTGGAGATGATTCCCTATCATTAGCGGCATAGTAATCGACTTCTTGACGCATTGATAAACTACCGCAGTCTAGCTGATACAATAACGCCCCATGGCAGCACGAGCAATCAGCATGGTCAACATCAAACAACGCCTCAAACAGGTATTGGATCAAGTCCACGCCGCTGAAGAAAAATATCAGCGCCCACGCGGCTCAGTAAAACTCTTGGCCGTAAGCAAAACCTGGCCACTGGAGAATATTGTCGAAGCAGCTGCGGCAGGACAACACTGTTTTGGTGAAAACTATGTTCAGGAATCCATTTCCAAAATTGATAACTGCACAGAAAAATTGGAGTGGCACTTCATCGGCCACCTGCAATCAAATAAGTCTCGCGAGATTGCCTCACGTTTTGACTGGGTTCACAGTGTCGACCGACTCAAACTGGCCAAGCGTCTTAGCAAACAACGCCCGGGCGATATGACACCGCTAAACATCTGTCTACAGGTCAACATCGACAATGAGCCGAGCAAATATGGTTTTCTCGCTAACGAAGTAGCTGCGGTTGCCAAGCAAATCAGTCAACTGCCCAATCTCAAACTACGCGGCCTGATGGCCATCCCTGCCCCCTGCGATAATTTCGAACAACAACGGACCACCTTTCACCAGATCGCTGCACTGCAGCAACAGCTGGTCGACCAGGAGATGGAACTGGACACTCTATCGATGGGAATGTCTGGCGACATGGAAGCGGCTATTGCTGAAGGCGCCACCATCGTCCGCGTCGGCACAGCAATTTTCGGCCCACGCAACTACCCAACCCCCTAGGCCTAATTGGGCGAAACAACTGATTGCGGTACACTCACTGTTAATAACTCAATAGCCGTGATGAAAGCGAACATATGGAAAAGCTCAATATTAGTTTTATCGGTGCCGGCAACATGGCCTGCAGTCTTATTGGTGGTCTTCTGGCGGATGGCAAGACACCGGCAAACATCCACATCGCCGACACTAACCCAGAGCGACTCAGCTCACTGCAACAACGCTTTGCTGTGACTCTATGCCAATCAAACAGCGCCGCAACTGAAGCTGCTGATATTCTGGTTCTGGCGGTCAAACCTCAGGGGCTGAAACAAGTTGCCGAAGAGATTCGTGACAGCGTCCAAGCAAAACAACCCTTAGTAATCTCCATTGCGGCAGGGGTACAGGAAAAAGACATCAACCGCTGGCTTGGCAGCGACGTTGCTATCGTCCGCACCATGCCCAATACCCCATCTCTAATTCAGACCGGTGCCTCAGGACTCTATGCCAACGACAAGGTTACCGAGCAACAACGCAACATTGCCGAAACCATTATGCGCGCCGTTGGCGTTGCCGTCTGGGTTGATAGCGAGCAACAAATGGATGTTGTCACCGCCATTTCTGGCAGTGGCCCAGCCTATTACTTTCTATTCATGGAAGCCATGCAGGCAGCAGGACAAGAGCTAGGCCTGGATGCAGAAACAGCACGTTTATTAACATTGCAAACAGCTTTTGGTGCCACCAAGATGGCCTTGGAAAGCAGCGAAGAGTGCGCCACCCTGCGCCAACGAGTCACCTCACCCGGCGGCACCACCGAACAAGCGCTTTACACATTTGAAGAGGGCGAGCTGCGCAAGCTGATTAAGCAGGCCGTTACTGCCGCCGCTAAACGTTCACAGGAACTGGCCCAACTGCTTGGAGAAGAGCACACATGACCGACTATTTTTCTTCCGCCGCTGCCTTTTTAATCGAGGCGGTGTTTGGTCTATACATGTTGATTGTGTTGTTGCGCCTAATGCTGCAAATGGCGCGGGCAGACTTCTATAATCCGCTTTGCCAATTTATCGTCAAGGCCACCAACCCACCACTCAAACCCTTGCGTCGAATCATCCCCGGCATTGTTGGTATCGACATGGCATCCGTTGTACTGCTGTTTATTCTGCAAATGTCCAAGCTGGCGCTAATTGCTTTATCAGCGGGCATGATGTTATCAATCGCCGGATTGGCAGTATTATCCGTCGCCGAACTCATTGCCCTGGTGCTAAACATTTATATGATCAGCATCCTGATCCAGATCGTACTTAGCTGGGTCAGCCCCGGTGGCCACAATCCGCTAACCGGCATTCTCTACACTATTAATGAACCCATCATGCGACCCGCCCGGAAGATCCTGCCGCCCATGTCCGGCATCGACCTTTCACCTATCCTGGTCTTTCTCGGCATAGGTCTATTGAAGATACTGATTGTCAGCCCGTTGCTTGATCTAG